>NZ_JAHBDE010000010.1:0-97583 GCF_019956175.1 Pseudomonas sp. BF-R-30
GAGTGTCAGTCACCATAAATATCGACTGACACTGCGCATTCGCGAGCAAGCCCGCTCCCACAGGGGCATTGCGCTTAACTTTAGTCAGTGACGGTCGGAATCTTGCGCGGTGCCATGAAGTACATCCAGATCAGCGCGATGAAGTACATCGCCGGAATCATGGTGAACAGCACGGTGTAGTTGTTGTTGGTGATGGTCAGGATGTGGCCGACCAGTTGGGTCATGAACATCCCGCCAATCGCCGCACACATGCCGCCGAAGCCGAACACCGTACTCATCATGTGCTTGGGCGTGTAGTCCATCACCAGGCTCCAGATGTTCGCGGTCCAGGCCTGGTGCGCGCCGATGGCCAGGGAGATGGCGGCCACCGCGACCCACAGGTTGCTGGAACCGGCCGCCATGATCACGCCGATGATGCAGCAGGCGAACAGGAACATGGACATCAGTCGCGCCTTGATCGGGTTGACGCCGCGACCGATCAGGAACGAGGAGAGGATGCCGCCGCCAACGCTACCGAAGTCGGCAGTGAGGTAGATGATGATCAGCGGGATACCCATCTGGGTGACGTTGATGCCCAGGTTGTATTGCTGGTTGAGGAACGGCGGCAGCCAGTACAGGTAGAACCAGAACACCGGTGCGGTGATCGAGTAGGCGAGGGCGAAGGCCCAGGTGCCGCGCATGCGCAGGATTTTCGAGAACGGCACGCGGGTTTGTTCCGGCTCGACTTCTTTCTGGATGTAGTCCAGCTCCGACTGTTTCACGCTCGGGTGGTCTTCCGGGTTGAAGTACTTCAGGCCCCAGAACAGCAGCCAGATCCCGCCCAGTGATGCCATGCACAGGAACGCGGCTTGCCAGCCCCAGACGTGCAGGATCAGTGGCAGCAGCATCGGCGTGAACATCGCGCCGACGTTGGTCCCGGCATTGAAAATACCGGTGGCTACCGCACGTTCACCGGCCGGGAACCACAGGCGCGTGGTTTTCACGCAGGCCGGGTAGTTGGCCGCTTCGGTCAGGCCGAGGATGAAGCGGCAGACCATGAAGCCGACCGCCGAAGTGGCCAGGCCGTGGGCACCGGTCGCCAGGCTCCAGAGCAGCACGGCGCAGAAGAACACGCGCTTGACGCCGACCCGGTCGATCAAACGGCCTTGCAGCACGAAACCGATGGCGTAACCGACCTGGAACCAGAAGTTGATGTTGGCGTAGTCCATCGCCGTCCAGCTCATTTCCTTGGCCAGGATAGGCTGCATCACGCCCAGGGCGGCGCGGTCGATGTAGTTCAGGGTGGTGGCGAAAAACACCAGCGCCAGCATGCCCCAACGGGTTTTGCCGACTGCCATGGCGCCGCGAATCTTGTCGCCGATGCCACCTGTGGCGGTGCTCATGGCAGGTGCCATGCGAGAACTTTGAGAAGGAATCATGTGTGCCATCCGTTCAATGACTGACAAGCGGGGCTCGTCGTGACTTCAAGGGCGCGTGATCAATCGGTCTGTCGCGGCGTGCGCGAAAGGGCTGATCGGCTGTGTTCGTCGGCTGACGGGTTATTCAGCGAGCGGCACGGTTGTGCCGGCGGAGCGCGGGGTTCGGATGGACGCCAGGCAAGGCGTAATGACGGTAGAGCGAGTGAGCAAGGCGTTGAATGAGCGCATGAGCGTATACCCGTTTTTTGAAATTTTTATGTGGTGTTCTGGGTCTTGTTGACCGGGGCCGACGATTTCAAGACCGGACCCAATGTGGTGTTGATGTTGCGCAGTGAACAAAAAATCGTCAATTCGCTATCGGCCATTGTGTTCGATAATCGCACGCAAAACTAACTGGGTAGTACACTTTAAATTGCTCAATGCATCGACCAGCTCAATAATCCGTCCACTCTTTTAAAAGCGGCGCAAATTCCCTGTAGCCGAAGCCTCCACCGGGAGCCGAAACATGCAGCGTTCCATTGCCACCGTATCCTTGAGCGGTACCCTGCCGGAAAAACTCGAAGCCATTGCCGCCGCCGGGTTCGACGGCGTCGAGATTTTCGAGAACGACCTTCTCTACTACGACGGTAGTCCACGGGAAATTAAACAGATGTGCGCCGATCTCGGGATCGCCATCACCCTGTTTCAACCGTTCCGTGATTTCGAAGGCTGCCGCCGCGATCGCCTGTCGCGCAACCTGGAACGCGCCGAGCGCAAATTCGACCTGATGCAGGAGCTGGGCACTGACCTGGTGCTGGTGTGCAGCAATGCCTCGGCGGAGTCCATCGGTGATGAACAGGTTCTGGTCGACGACTTGCGACTGCTGGCTGAGCACGCCGGGGCACGTGGCCTGCGCATCGGCTACGAAGCGCTGGCCTGGGGCCGGCATGTGAACACCTGGCAACAGGTGTGGAACATCGTGCGTCAGGCCGATCACCCAAGCCTCGGCGTGTTGCTGGACAGCTTTCACACCCTGTCGCTCAAGGGCGATCCAAGTGCTATCGCCGAGATTCCCGGCGACAAGATTTTCTTCGTGCAAATGGCTGACGCGCCGATCCTGGCCATGGACGTGCTGGAGTGGAGCCGGCATTTTCGCTGCTTCCCGGGCCAGGGTGAATTCGACTTGCCGGGGTTCCTCGCGCCGATCATCAAGAGTGGCTACACCGGGCCTCTGTCGCTGGAAATCTTCAACGATGGCTTCCGCGCCGCGCCGCCACGAGCCAACGCCGCCGACGGCTTGCGTTCGTTGCTGTATCTGGAAGAGAAAACCCGCGAGCGTCTGGCCCAGGAAGCCAAGCCTGCGACCAACTCTGAGATTCTGTTCGAAACGCCCAAGGCCAGTGAGTACAACGGCATCGAGTTTCTCGAGTTCGCCGTGGACGAAAGCCTCGGCGCCAAGCTCTCGCATTGGCTTGAGCGACTGGGTTTCGTCAAGGCCGGGCAGCATCGTTCCAAGAGCGTCAGCCTGATGCGCCAGGGCGATATCAATTTGATCCTCAACTCCGAACCTTACTCCTTCGGCCACAGCTTTTTCGAGGCGCACGGCCCTTCGTTGTGCGCTACCGCCGTGCGAGTCAAGGACAGCGCCAGTGCGCTGGCCCGAGCCGTGGCCTACAAGGGTCAACCCTATCGCGGGCTGGTGGGCCCCAATGAACTGGAACTGGCGGCGGTGCGTGCGCCGGATGGCAGCCTGATTTATCTGGTGGACCAGGATGCCGACGTCTACGGTACCGATTTCAATCTGCTGGCGGATGCACTGGTCAGCGGTGGCCTCAAGCGCATCGACCACATGGCCATGGCGCTGCCGGCCGACAGTCTCGACAGCTGGGTGCTGTTCTATAAGAGCCTGCTGGATTTCGAGGCAGACGATGAAGTCGTGCTGCCGGATCCTTATGGTCTGGTGAAGAGCCGTGCCTTGCGTAGCCGGGACAGTTCGATCCGCCTGCCACTGAACATTTCCGAGAACCGCAACACCGCGATCTCACACGCGCTGTCGAGTTATCGCGGCTCCGGCGTGCACCACATCGCGTTTGATTGTGATGACATCTTTGCCCAGGTCAGCCGTGCAAAAGAGGCGGGCGTGCCGCTGTTGGATATTCCGCTCAACTACTACGATGACCTGGCGGCGCGGTTCGATTTCGACGACGAGTTCCTCAGTGAGCTGGCCTACTACAATGTGTTGTACGACCGCGACGCCCAGGGCGGTGAACTGTTTCATGTGTACACCGAGCCGTTCGAGGGGCGGTTCTTCTTCGAGATCATCCAGCGTAAAAACGGTTATGCCGGCTACGGCGCGGCCAACGTCGCGGTGCGCCTGGCGGCCATGGCCAAATCCCGTAGCGGCGCATTGCGCCAGGCGAAGTTGTAGGTAATTCGTAAACGCGGGATTAAACGTGGGCCGCGCGGCTTCCTTCACTGTGCCGCGCAGCCCATAATCGCCAGCCTGTGCAGTGATGGCCGTGAGCCCGCAATGACAATGACTTCAGAACTCCCCGCAGCCTCCGTAGAACCTGGTGCCGAGCCGCGCAAGAGTCGCAAGAACAACCCGGAAAAGACCCGCGAAAACATCCTGCAGGAGGCGATTGTCGAATTCGTCCAGCAGGGGCTTTCCGGTGCCCGCGTCGATGCCATCGCCGAGCGTATCCACACCTCCAAGCGCATGATCTATTACTACTTCGGCAGTAAGGAACAGCTCTACGTCGAGGTGCTGGAGAAACTCTACGGCGATATCCGCAACACCGAAAATCGCCTGCACCTGGCAGAGCTGGCGCCGGTCGAAGCCATTCGGCGGCTGGTGGAGTTCACCTTCGATCACCATGATCGCAACGTCGATTTCGTGCGCATCGTCAGTATCGAGAACATTCACAACGCCGAGTACGTGAAGCGCTCCGATGCGATCAAGGCGATGAACAACACTATCCTTGATTCACTGGGCGAGATTCTGCGTCGCGGCGCCGAGCAGGGGCTGTTCCGTACCGGGCTTGATCCGCTGGACGTGCATTTGCTGATCAGTTCGTTCTGCTTCTATCGCGTCTCGAACCGCCACACCTTTGGTGAGATTTTTCAGATCGACCTGCCGGACGAACGTATCAAGCAGCGTCATCGGGAGATGATTTGCGAGTCGGTTCTGCGGTACCTGCAAGCCTGAGGCGAGGTGAGGGGGTTGCCCCCTCACTTCACTCATTCAGTCATTCATGCTCTGGAAGTGCTCAAGCATCCGCTGGGCATCCGGGACTACGCCGCTGAACAACTCGAATGCTTTGACCGCCTGAAACACCGCCATGTTGCCGCCGTCCAGCGTCCGGCAACCGAGGGCGCGGGCGTTGCGCAGCAGTTCGGTTTCCAGTGGGAAGTAAACGATCTCCGCCACCCACAATTCGGCCCGCAGCAGCTCGACCGGCACGGGCATGCCCGGCAGTTTTTTCATGCCCATCGGCGTGGTGTTCACCAGGCCGTCAGCCTGGGCCAAGGCGTCGGGCAGGTCATACCCGGCCACCGCCCGACTGACGCCGAAATGCTGATTGAGGTTGTCAGCCAGATCCTGGGCGCGGCGGATGTCCACGTCAAAAATGCTCAGCTGTTGTACGCCTTCGCTCAACAACGCGTGAGCCACCGCCGCACCTGCGCCACCAGCACCCATCTGTACGACACGTTCAACGGCAACGCCTTTCAAACCCCGGCGAAACCCCTCGGCAAAGCCCAGGCAATCGGTGTTGTGGCCGATGCGTTTGCCATCCTTGAGCACCACCGTGTTGACCGCACCGATACCGCGGGCCTCCGGCGAGAGTTCGTCGAGCAGCGGGATGATCGCCTGCTTGCATGGAAAGGTTATGTTCAGCCCGGTGTAGTTCATGCGCTCGGCAGCCATCAACAGGTCGGGCAGGGCGTTGCTGTCGAGCTTCAACTGATCAAGATCAATCAGGCGATACAGGTAGCGCAGCCCCTGGGCATCGCCTTCATGCTCGTGCATGGCCGGTGTGCGGGACGCCTGGATGCCGGCGCCAATCAGCCCGGCCAGTATCACGTGGTTCTGAGTCACGGCGATCACCCCTTCAAACGATGACTGAAGTGTTCCAGCGCCAGGCGATAGCCATGACTGCCAAAACCGGCCATCACCGCCGTTGCAATGGCGGATACGAACGAATGGTGGCGGAAGGGCTCGCGGGCGTGCACGTTGGACAGGTGGACTTCGATCACCGGCAGTTCGCTGGCGACCAGGGCGTCGCGGATGGCGACCGAGGTGTGGGTCCATGCGGCAGGATTGATGACGATCCCGGCGCAGCGACCGCGGGCGGCGTGAATCCAGTCGAGCAATTCGCCTTCATGGTTGGTCTGGCGAAACTCCACCGCCAGGCCGAACTCTTCGGCGGCGCGTGCGCACAGGGCCGAAATGTCTGCCAGGGTTTCGTGGCCGTAAGTCGCCGGTTCACGGGTGCCGAGCAGGTTCAGGTTCGGGCCGTTGAGCACCAGAACGATAGGGGACATTGGAATCTCTCCACTTATTATTTTTGGAATTGGCCGAGTGTTTCAGCCTGTGGAGATAAATTGTACTAACTGGTTAATTTGGTCAATTGAAGTGAAGGTATGCCGGCTGTTTGTGGGCGGTGATCGGACACTTTCGCAGGTCAGCGCGGCAGGTGCTCCACGAGGAAATCAATGAACGCCCTCAAGCGCAGCGGTACATGGCGACTTTGCGGGTACAGCAAGGTAAACGGCCGCGATCGCCCGCCATAGGGCTTGAGCACTTCCACCAGCGAGCCGTCGGCCAGTTCCTTTTCAACGATAAACCGGTAGGTCTGAAACAACCCCGCCCCGTGTTTGGCCAGGGTCACACCGCCCAGCACATCGTCGGAGCAACTGAGGTTGCCCTCGGCCAGAATCTCCCGGGGCACGCCTTCATCGTTGAACAGCCAGGCAATGCGTCGGCCGCTGCTGGGTAATTCGTACTGGATGCATTCGTGGTTTTCGAGGTCGTCGAGGGTGTGCGGAGTGCCGGCCCGTTTCAGGTAATCAGGGCTGGCGATCATCACCAGGGCGGCATCTTCCAACGGTCGGGCGATCAGGCCGGAATCCGGGATGGCTCGCACGCGAATCGCCATGTCGTAGCCTTCGCCGACGAAATCGATGTTGCGATTACTGATGTGCGACTCGACCTTCACCGCCGGATAACGCGCCCGAAATTCGGGCAAAAGCGGCAAAATTCGATGATGCGCGTAGGTGGTCGGAATACTGATGCGCAACGTACCGGACGGCACTTGCTGCTGGCCCATCACCTCGCGCTGGGCCTCGACCAGTTGCGCAAGGGCCTGGCGACATTCTTCGTAGTAACGGCGACCACTGTCGGTCAGCTTCACACTACGCGTGGTGCGCGCGAACAGGCGCACACCAAGGCGTTCTTCCATGCGCGACACCGAACGGCTCACGGCAGCGGGGGTGACACCGGCCACCAGCGCCGCGGCAGTAAAACTGCCGGCCTCGGCGGCCAGGCAAAACAGCTCGATGCTGCCCAACTGAAGATCGTCGAATTGTCGCTGCATGATTGATTACACCGGGGATCAGATGAAGTAACCGACCCAGTATTTATCAGTCTTGCGCGCACGAATACAAAAAAACCGTCACGAGGACGGCTTATTTGCGGGGGCGCTTGCAATCAACGCCGGGTCAACATCACCCCGGATTCCATGTGATGGGTCCACGGGAACTGGTCGAACATCGCGCATTGGCTGATGCGGTGGGTGTCGTGCAGTTGGGCGATGTTGGCTGCCAGGGTCTGCGGGTTGCAGGAGATGTACAGGATATTGTCGAAGCGCCGGGTCAGCTCGCAGGTGTCCGGGTCCATGCCGGCGCGGGGCGGGTCGACGAAGACGCTACCGAACTCGTAGCTCTTGAGGTCGATGCCGTGCAGGCGGCGGAACGGACGCACTTCGTTCAGGGCTTCGGTCAGTTCTTCGGCGGACAAGCGCACCAGGGTGACGTTATCTACCGCGTTTTCGCTGAGGTTGCTCAAGGCCGCGTTGACCGAGGTCTTGCTGATTTCGGTGGCCAGCACCTTGCGCACGCGGGTGGCGAGGGGCAGGGTGAAGTTGCCGTTGCCGCAGTACAGCTCCAGCAAATCATCGGAGGGATCGCCGAGCGCATCGTATGCCCAGTTGAGCATCTTCTGGTTCACCGTGCCGTTGGGCTGGGTGAACGCGCCTTCAGGCTGGCGATAGCTGAAGGTGCGGCCGCCGACTTCCAGCTTCTCGACCACGTAATCGTGACCGATGACTTCGCGCTTGCCCTTGGAGCGGCCGATGATGCTGACGTTCAGGTCCGTCGCCAGTTTCGACGCCGCTGCATGCCAGTGCTCGTCCAGCGGGCGGTGATAGCACAGGGTGATCATCGCGTCGCCGGCCAGAGTGGTCAGGAACTCCACCTGGAACAGCTTGTGGCTCAGGGGCGCGCTGGCTTGCCACGCTGCCTTCAGCTGCGGCATCAACTGGTTGATGCGCAGGCTGGCAATCGGGAACTCTTCGATCAGGATTGGCGTGCGTTTGTCTTCCTGGGAAAACATCGCGTAGTGACGCTCGCCGGCCTCGCGCCACAGGCGGAACTCGGCGCGCAGGCGGAAGTTTTTCAGCGGCGAATCGAAAACGGCTGGCTCCGGTGCATCGAACGGGGCCAGCAGGTCACGCAGACGCGTGACCTTTTCTTCGAGCTGAACGGCGTAGGCCTGGGAATCAAAAGTCATGCGTTGAACCAACCCAGCTTGATCACGAACAGAATCGACAGGATCACCAGCGCCGGGTTCAGCTCACGGCCACGACCGGACATCAGCTTGATGGCGGTCCAGGAAATGAAACCGAAGGCGATGCCATTGGCGATGGAGTAAGTGAACGGCATTGCCAGCGCGGTGATCACCACCGGCGCGGCGACGGTAATGTCGTCCCAGTCTATTTCGGCCAGGCCGGATGTCATCAGCACGGCGACGAACAGCAGTGCCGGCGCGGTGGCGAAGGCCGGAACGCTGGCGGCCAGTGGCGAGAAGAACAGCGCCAGCAGGAACAGGAACGCCACCACGATGGCAGTCAGGCCGGTGCGGCCACCGGCACTCACGCCGGCTGCGGATTCGATGTAACTGGTGGTGGTCGAGGTGCCCAACAGGGAACCGGCCATGGCTGCAGTGCTGTCAGCGATCAGCGCGCGGCCCATTTTCGGCATGTGGCCGTCCTTGCGCATCAGGCCGGCGCGCTTGGCCACACCGATCAGGGTGCCGGAGTTGTCGAACAGATCGACGAACAGGAAGGCGAAGATCACGCTGACCAGACCGATGTCCAGCGCACCCTTGATGTCCAGTTGCAGGAAGGTCGGGGCCAGGGACGGCGGCATCGACATCACGCCGCCGAACGGGGTGAAGCCCATCACGATGGAAATGATGGTCACCACCAGAATGCCGATCAGCACCGCGCCGCGCACGGCAAGGGCTTCGAGGGCGACGATCAGGGCAAAACCGAGGGTGGCGAGGATCGGGGCCGGTTGTTTCAGGTCACCGAGGCCGACCATGGTCGCCGGGTTGCTGACCACGATGCCGGCGTTGTGCAGGGCGATCAGTGCCAGGAACAGGCCGATACCGGCAGCAATCGCCGAGCGCAGCGGCAGCGGGATGCTGTTGATGATCCATTCACGGATGCGGAAGATCGACAGCAGGAAGAAGCACACCGCCGAGATGAACACCGCACCCAGCGCCACTTGCCAGGTGTGGCCCATGTGCAGGACCACGGTGTAGGTGAAGAAGGCGTTAAGGCCCATGCCCGGTGCGAGGGCGATCGGGTAGTTGGCGATCAGGCCCATGGTCGTCGAGCCGATGGCAGCTGCCAGACAGGTGGCGACAAACACTGCGCCCTTGTCCATGCCGGTCTCGCCGAGGATGCTCGGGTTGACGAACAGAATGTAGGCCATGGCCAAAAAGGTCGTGACGCCCGCCAGAATCTCGGTCCGCACGTTGGTGTTGTGTGCCTTGAGTTGAAACAGCCTTTCCAGCATGTCTGCTCCCCGTGGCGCGCCGGGCGCCGTGAATGTATCGACCTCAACAGCAAAGCACAGGCAGCAGAACGCGCCTGGAAATTACTGTGGGCCGGAAAAAGCCGCGCATCATACCAGTAGCTTGGGAATATGGCTGCTTTGGCGGTGATCGTCGTCGATGTTTTGCGACAAAGCCAAGTGCGCCATACTGCGCGCTGGTTTTTTGGGGTGGATGGGTCCTGCATGAAAAAGCGTCTGGTTGCCGCCCTCGGAATAGGGGGGGCGTTGTTTCTCGGGGCGCAAACGGCCGTGGCGGCCTCGGCTCCGCCATTGACGCAGTTGAAAGTACTCAAAGTCGCGTCGCCGTCCTGTGGTGTCGAGAACATCGACGAAGGGCAAACCCGGACTCGCTGCGATCACATTGGCCCGAACATCATGGTGTACGTGCTGGAAGTGGGTTATGGGCGGGAGGCCCATGTCGCCCTGGACGGTTTCGAAGTGAATGGCACCCGCACACCAGTTTGTGCGTTCAAGAACGGCAACCTGACCAGCTGCACTCCCGGGGAAAAAACCGTCGGCTATTTGTATGCCCTCGATCTGGCGGGCAAGCAGGAAGGCACGCTGACCTTTAGCAATACCTCGATCAACGCGCCCGGCAATACGATGTCGACGCAGCTTTATATCCAGTAACCGCACGTATCGAACAAGGGTCAGAAAGCTGACTACGCTTAAAAGATCATTCCGTGGACAGTACCCGATGACCTTTAGAGCCTTGATTGCCCTCGCCGAGGGCACCGACGACCTGCAAACCGTGACCCTGATCGACGTGCTGCGCCGCGCCAAAATAGAAGTGGTGGTGGCCAGTATCGAAGGGCGGCGCATGCTCACCTGCGCCCGCGGTACTCGCCTGACGTCCGATGCGATGCTGGTGGACTTGCTGGCACAGCCCTTCGACCTGATCGCCTTGCCGGGTGGTGCGGTGGGTTCGCAGCACCTGGCAGCCCACCAACCCCTGCAACAATTGATCAAGGATCAGGCGGCAGCCGGTCGCCTGTTCGCCGGCATCGCCGAAGCGCCCGCCGTGGCGCTGCAGGCCTTTGGCGTATTGCGTCAGCGGCGCATGACCTGCCTGCCCTCGGCCAGCCATCAACTGCTGGGCTGTACCTTCGTCGATCAACCGGTGGTGGTCGACGGCAATTGCATCACCGCCCAGGGCTCGGCCGGCGCATTGGCATTTTCCCTGGCGCTGGTGGAGCAACTCTGCGGTAAAGCCACTCGTATGGCAGTGGCGGGGGAGTTGCTCGTTTAGAGAGTGTCAGACCTTCACCTCTTCTTTCTCTTCATCTTTAGCCACATGCATGCGATCGCGGCTGGCCAGTGTCGGAAACAGTTTGACCCACACCCCGGTCACCACCAGCGTGCCGATCCCGCCCATGACCACCGCAGGCACGGTGCCGAACCAGTGGGCAGTCAGTCCCGATTCGAATTCGCCCAACTGGTTCGAGGCACCGATGAACAGTCCATTGACGGCGCTGACCCGGCCGCGCATTTCGTCCGGGGTTTCCAGTTGAACGAACGAGGCGCGGATCACCATGCTGATCATGTCTGCCGCGCCCAACACCACCAACACCGCCAGGGAAAACCAGAACGAGGTCGACAGGCCGAAGGCGATGGTTGCCACGCCGAAGATGCCCACGGCCGTGAACATCACCCGCCCGACGTTGCGTTCCACGGCAAACCGCGCCAGGAACAGCGACATCAGCAGCGCGCCTACCGCCGGGGCCGAGCGCAGCAGGCCAAGCCCCCACGGGCCGGTCAACAGAATGTCCTTGGCGAACACCGGCAGCAGCGCTGTGGCGCCACCCAATAGCACCGCAAACAGATCGAGGGAGATCGCCCCGAGAATGTCCGGACGACTGCGGATGAAGCGAATGCCCGCCAGCAGTGAGTCCAGCGTGGCCTTGCCCTTGTTCAGCGGGGTTTGGCGGGCCGGCAGGTTGAGCATCAGCGAACAGGCGATGACATACAAAAGCACCGTCGGGCCATACACCCAGACGCTGCCGAAGGCGTAGAGCAAGCCGCCGAGGGCTGGAGCGACGATGGTTGCCGATTGCTGGGCCGATTGTGCGGCGGCCACTGCACGGGGAAACAACGCGCTGGGCACGATACTGGGCAACAGGGCCTGGGTGGTCGGCATTTCAAAGGAGCGAGCGGCACCGAGCAGGAAGGCCAGGATAAAGATCATTTCCCGGGTGACATGGTCGGTGGCGCTGCCGATGGCCAGCGACAGGGCGATCAATGCCTGGAGGGACTGGCAGATCGCCGCGACCTTGCGCCGGTCATAGCGGTCGGCGACGTGCCCTGTGTGCAGCATGAACAGTACGCGCGGGGCGAACTCGACCAGGCCGACCAGACCCAGGTCGAGCACATTGCCGGTCAGTTGGTACAGGTTCCAGCCGATGGCCACGGTGAGCATCTGGAAGCCGCTGGCGGTAAATACCCGGGCCAGCCAGAACGCGAGAAAAGGGCGATGGTGACGTAACAGCAAGGGCTCTTGGCTGGGCATCTGCGCGAAGATCTGGGGAGAGGGGAGTGGCGAGATTATCACCAACCTGTAACAGAAAGTTGCCGTGACAAAAGATTTAGTTAGCCAGACATCGATTTCAGTAGCACTACCAATCCCTGTGGGAGCGGGCTTGCTCGCGAAGAGGGCGGCACATCCGGCATTGAAGTCGTCTGACACTCCGCCTTCGCGAGCAAGCCCGCTCCCACAGGAAATGTATTTCAGCTCGTGACCAAGGCCGTGAGGCAACTTGTCACGCGGCAAAAGACCACGCGGTTCATCCCCGAAATTGGGACTACTCTTTCAACGTTGATTGATCCAGATCAAAACCCACAAAAGGAATTGATCCGGCGGCCGCAAGGCCAGACTCCCTGCGTTGTGATGCGTGCAAAAAAAAGAACAAACAGAGATTCGCCACACTCCATATCCGTGGGGGCCGTGGGTGCAGGCTTCCAGCCGGCAGCCGTACTACCTGACAGAGGAAGACTTATGTTCGGTTTAGAGGCACTTGATCTCGCCCGAATTCAGTTCGCGTTCACCATCTCGTTCCACATCCTGTTTCCGGCCATCACCATCGGCCTGGCGAGTTACCTGGCGGTACTCGAAGGCCTGTGGCTGAAAACCCATAACGACACCTACCGCGACCTCTACCATTTCTGGTCGAAGATCTTTGCCGTCAACTTCGGCATGGGGGTGGTTTCCGGGCTGGTAATGGCCTATCAGTTCGGCACCAACTGGAGCCGCTTCTCGGACTTCGCCGGTTCCGTGACCGGGCCGTTGCTGACCTATGAAGTGCTCACTGCATTCTTCCTCGAGGCCGGGTTCCTCGGTGTCATGCTGTTTGGCTGGAACAAGGTCGGGCGTGGCCTGCACTTCTTCGCCACCGTGATGGTGGCCATCGGTACGTTGATCTCCACGTTCTGGATTCTCGCATCCAACAGCTGGATGCAGACCCCGCAGGGCTTCGAGATCGTCAACGGTCAGGTCATACCCACCGACTGGCTGGCGATTATCTTCAACCCTTCGTTCCCGTATCGCCTGATGCACATGGCCACGGCAGCCTTCGTCGCCACGGCCTTCTTCGTCGGTTCCTCCGCGGCCTGGCATTTGCTGCGCGGCAAGGACAATCCAGCGATCCGCAAAATGCTCTCGATGGCCATGTGGATGGCGTTGATCGTGGCGCCGATCCAGGCGGTCATCGGCGACTTCCACGGTCTCAATACGCTCAAGCATCAGCCGGCGAAAATCGCCGCCATCGAAGGCCACTGGGAAAACAAGGGCGACGAGGCGACGCCGCTGATCCTGTTCGGCTGGCCGGACATGAAGGAGGAGAAGACCAAATACGCTGTCGAAATCCCGTACCTGGGTAGCCTGATTCTCACGCACTCCCTGGATAAACAGGTGCCGGCGCTCAAGGAGTTCCCGCCTGAAGACCGGCCGAATTCGACCATCGTGTTCTGGTCGTTCCGGATCATGGTGGGGCTGGGCTTGCTGATGATCTTCACCGGATTGTGGAGCCTGTGGCTGCGCAAGCGCGACACCCTCTACACCTCGCGGCCGTTCCTGTACCTGGCGCTGTGGATGGGGCCGTCCGGCCTGATCGCGATTCTCGCCGGCTGGTTCACCACGGAAATCGGCCGTCAGCCTTGGGTGGTCTATGGTCTGATGCGTACGGCGGATGCGTCGTCCAACCACAGCTTCATGCAGATGAGCATCACCCTGATTCTGTTTGTCGTGGTTTATTTCGCGCTGTTTGGCGCCGGTCTTGGCTACATGATGCGCCTGGTGCGCAAGGGGCCGAAGATCGACGAAGGCAAGGAAACCAACGACGGTGGCCCCGGCCAGAAACGCACACCGGCCCGTCCGCTGTCCGCCGCCGACGACGATCACGCCGATGCCGGCCACAGCCTGACCAAGGAGATTTGAATCATGGGTATTGATCTTCCGCTGATCTGGGCCGTGATCATCATCTTCGGCATCATGATGTACGTGGTCATGGACGGTTTCGACCTGGGCATCGGGATTCTCTTCCCGTTCATTCCGGGCAAGACCGATCGCGATGTGATGATGAACACCGTCGCCCCGGTCTGGGACGGCAACGAAACCTGGCTGGTGTTGGGTGGCGCGGCGTTGTTCGGCGCGTTTCCGCTGGCCTATTCGGTGGTGCTCTCGGCGTTGTACCTGCCGCTGATCCTGATGTTGATCGGGTTGATCTTCCGCGGCGTGGCCTTCGAGTTCCGCTTCAAGGCCAGGGACGACAAGCGCCATCTGTGGGACAAGGCGTTCATCGGTGGCTCGGTCACTGCGACGTTCTTCCAGGGCGTTGCGCTTGGCGCGTTCATCGACGGGCTGCCTGTGGTCAATCGGCAGTTCGCCGGTGGTTCACTGGACTGGCTGACACCGTTCACGATGTTCTGTGGTGCGGCGCTGGTCGTGGCGTATGCCTTGCTCGGTTGCACCTGGCTCATCATGAAGACCGAAGGCAAGTTGCAGGAGCAGATGCATGACCTGGCACGGCCATTGGCCTTCGTGCTGCTGGCGGTGATCGGCATTGTCAGCATCTGGACCCCGTTGGCCCACACGGATATCGCCGCACGCTGGTTCACCATGCCGAATCTGTTCTGGTTCATGCCGGTGCCGATCCTGGTACTGGTGACGATGTACGGACTGATCCGCGCCGTGGCCCGCAACGCGCATTACACGCCGTTCCTGCTGACTCTGGTGCTGATCTTCCTCGGTTACAGCGGGTTGGGCATCAGTCTGTGGCCGAACATCATCCCGCCGTCGATCTCGATCTGGGACGCCGCCGCGCCGCCGCAAAGCCAGGGCTTCATGCTGGTGGGCACGCTGTTCATCATCCCGTTCATCCTGGGCTACACCTTCTGGAGCTACTACGTGTTCCGCGGCAAGGTCACCCATGAAGATGGTTACCACTAGTCTGCTGCACAACGAATCTGTGGGAGCGAGCTTGCTCGCGATGGCGTCCTGACAGACGCCATTGATCTACATCGGAGGATTTATCAATGAACGGCAAACATTCCCTGAACGACATTGAAGAAGCCGAAAAAAAGCCGCTGTGGCAGCGGCTCGGCTGGTTGGCCCTGATCTGGGTCGGCAGCGTGGGCGCCTTGTTCATCGTCGCCAGCCTGATGCGTCTGTTCATGAACGCGGCCGGCCTGACCACGCACTGAATATCTCTCCCGTGGCCTCGAGGCACGGATTTACGACCCTCCTGCCGGAGGGTTTTTTTTGCCTGTTACTTGCGCGCCTTGAGGATCACGAACTTCGGATTGGCCGCCACTTGCTCCACACCCCGAAACAATCGCGCCAGCTTGCTGTGGTAACCCAAGTGACGATTGCCGACGATGTACAGCGCGCCGCCTACCACCAGCGCTTCGCGCGCCTGCTGGAACATCCGCCAGGCCAGGAAGTCGCCCACCACCTGTTGCTGGTGAAACGGTGGATTGCACAGCACGACGTCAAGCGATTGCGGTTCCTGGCCGGCCAGGCCATCGCCGGCACGCACGATCATTTCCCGTTCGCCCAACGCTGCGCGCCAGTTTTCGGCGGCCGATTGCACGGCCATGTACGACTCGTCCACCAGTGTGTAGTGGGCCTCGGGGTTTTGCAGGGCGCTGGCGATGGCCAGGACGCCGTTGCCGCAACCGAGATCGGCGACCCGCGCCGAACCGAGGTTTTTCGGCAGGTGTGGCAAAAACGCCCGCGTGCCGATGTCCAGGCCTTCGCGGCAAAACACATTGGCGTGGTTGAGCAGTTCGATGGCCGGTTCGTCGAGTCTGTATCGCGTTGGGTAAGGCGACACCGCTGGGGTTTTGTCTTCAGCGGTGGCAATCAATAGCCGCGCCTTCTTCACCGCCAACGAGGCTTGCACGGGGCCGATGTAACGCTCCAGCAAGTCGCCCGCCGCCCGGGGCAGATGCTTGATCATGGCTGCGGCAACCACTTGGGCGCCAGGTGCCAGTTGACCTTGCAGGCGGATCAGTTGTTCTTCCAGCAGGGCCAGGGTTTTCGGTACACGGATCAGCACACAGTCGAACGGCCCGGCAGGGGTTTCACTGGCGGGTACGCTCGGCACGACATCAAAGGCCAGGTCGTTGCGCACCAGGTTCTTTTCCAGACCCTGGAAAGCCAGGAACGAATCACCGCTACTGACCACCCGCACCTTGCCCGCCAGGCTGGCCGCCAACGCGCCGAAACTGTCATTGAGCACCAATACCCGGGTGTCCGACGCCGGTTGCTGTTCGGCCAGATGATTGAGCAGGTATTCATCGGCCGCATCGAAAGCTTGCAGCGGTTCATTCTGCTGTTCGGGCTGGCGGATCAGGTCGAGGCTGGCGAAGGGTGTTTCGAGCAAAGGCATGGGGCGGGGCTCTGGGTAATCAACGGATGTCCCGCTGCCCGAAGGCGTTGGAGCGGGCGGAGCCGTCCGAGTGTAATGCGACGTGAAGGTCTACACGCCATCACTCAGGAGGGACCGTAAATGGTACGGTTTTTTTGCCTGGATTACTCGCAGGTTTTCCCGCAGCCGGGCGCTTTCAGATGGCTCCGGACCGGGCCGCGGCAATGACGGCCGCAATCTTGTTGTTGACGCCGAGCTTCTCGATAGCCCTCTGCACATGAAAGTTGATTGTGCGTTCACTCAAACTGAGGATCCTGGCAATTTCATAGGCCGTCTTGCCATCGGCTGACAGTTTCAATACTTCGAGTTCCCGCCGTGACAAGGGGGGAGCCTGGGGGCGAGCCGGTTTTATCGGTTGCATCCCGAGCGCCAGCGCGTGCAAATGGCGGCTGATGAACACCGAGAATCCAAGATGCTCGTACAACTCATAGGCTGAAATCGGGCAGTGGCTTCTGGCCAGGCTGAGAATACTGCGCAGACCGGTTTCAGAATCGTGGATCGCCTGGGACCAGCCATGCTGCAAACCGTGTTGCTGCAGCAACTGCCATAGCCATGGCGTCCTGGAAAAAAGCTCCTCGCTCCAGAGAACCGGCAGCGTTGAATGATTGCAATGAGCCACTATCGGATCTATTTGCGTGGCGTTGTTTTTTTCATATTGAGTGTTCCACTCATGGGGGAAGTTATTCAGGTTCACCGCACTGGTATCGACTCCGACTGAGTTCGAAGTAATTGAAAAGCCACAAAATTTATATCCAAGGTTTCTAGCGAAGTTTAGCGCGATTCGATAGGCGGTTTTGATCTCTTGCGTGTGTGACAATTGCTTGAGTTGTGACTCCTTCCAGATTTCCATACAAGGGTCTCTCCATCACCGTTTCTTCTGGGTGCGATCTTGGATCCAAGATTCGGCACGTCACGAAGTGTAGGATAATTCCTACGGTAATGGTGCGACAATTTTGCTCTTTTAACTGTTGGAAAAGTGTATTTCAGGTTCTTAGGCAATCGATGGGATATAAAATGCCATATGTCATTTTATAATGATGGGTGTGTGCCGCATTTGGTAAGCAGTCACTAGTGCGGATTAATGTCACTACAAACTGTCGGTGGTTACGCTGCTTTCTTTGCGGGACACTGGGGTATCTTTCGATTGGAGCCTTCCATGTCCGTCAGTGAAGAAAAATTTATCCGTCAGACCTTGCTTGAGGTTCATCCGCTGACCCAGAGCCTGTTTACCTTGCGTGCCACCCGGGATGCAGGGTTTCGTTTTCGGGCGGGGCAGTTTGCCCGGTTGGGCGTCACCAAGGCTGACGGCAGCACGGTATGGCGCGCCTATTCCATGGTGTCCTCGCCCTTTGACGAGTTCCTCGAGTTCTTTTCCATTGTCGTACCGGGCGGTGAGTTCACCAGCGAGCTGAGCCGACTGGGTGTTGGCGATGCATTGCTGGTCGACCGCCAGGCCTTCGGTTATCTGACGCTGGACCGGTTTGTCGATGGGCGTGATCTGTGGTTGTTATCCACAGGCACGGGTATCGCGCCGTTCCTGTCGATACTCCAGGATTTCGAAGTCTGGGAGCGATTCGAGCGGATCATTCTGGTCTACAGCGTTCGCGAAGCCCGGGAACTGGCGTATCAGGAGCTGATCGCAGGGCTGGCGAAGCGTGATTATCTGGCGGAGTACGCCCATAAACTGCAATTGATCACCACGGTCACTCGTGAGCAGCATCCCGGCTCATTGAACGGGCGGATCACCACGCTGATTGAAAACGGCGAACTGGAGCGGGTCGCGGGTGTTGCGCTGACGCCTGAGCATTCACGGGTCATGCTGTGCGGCAATCCGCAGATGATCGATGATACGCGCAAGCTGCTTAAACAGCGGGACATGCACTTGAGCCTCAGCCGGCGACCTGGTCAGGTGGCGGTGGAAAATTTCTGGTAAAAAAAAGGCGCCTCGAAGGCGCAATGCCTGTCAGTTAAGCCCCGGACATTGTGGGAGCGAGCTTGCTTGCGATAGCGGACCGTCAGTCACCCCTTGTGTGACTGTCCAACCGTCATCGCGAGCAAGGTTTACGGTGCTTAAACGCTTAACTGACTGGCATTCGCCTCGAAGGCGCTGTTTTTTTGCTAATGCCGTCAAGGCCGGTTGTTCTGGGCCTTGAGTAAGTCGCGGATCTCGCCCAGCAACTCTTCTTCCTTGGTTGGAACCGGCGGCAGGCTAGGGGCCACGGCCTCTTCGCGCTTCAGGCGGTTGATGACCTTGACGCCCATGAAGATCGCGAGAGCGACGATGACGAAGTCGATGATGGTCTGGATGAATTTGCCATAGGCGAGCACCACCGCCGGAATCTCGCCCTCCGCTGCCTTGAGCGTTATGACCAGATCACTGAAGTCCACGCCACCGATCAGCATCCCGATTGGCGGCATGACCAGGTCACCGACAAACGAGGTAACGATCTTGCCGAAGGCCGCACCGATGATGATGCCGACGGCCATGTCGACCACGTTGCCTTTGACCGCGAAGGCCTTGAACTCATTTAGCACGCCCATAGGTTATTTCCTTGTTACAGATGAGGTTGATGAACGCAGTGTAAATCAGCAAATCGCATTCTGCTTGAATCAACTGCCTGCCGTGCTTGCCAGCAATCGACACCGGGCGGTGTAAAAAAATTCACCGATTGATCTCATCTGTGGGCGGCCGGGCCTTGCGCGATGTTTTGCATGTGATGTTTTTTCAGCGATATGGTTTCGTTTGTGTGAGCAAACCAAGGTTGAGGGAGGCCATCCCTGAAGCGAGACGTTAAAGTTAATCGGGTAGTCAGTGGTCAGGGGCGGTATTGATATTGATTGCAGTTGTAGCGATATTAACTGTTTCGTTAGTTTTGGGGGCTAACAAGTAGCGTGCTTCCCTGAATTAATCACTGTGCTCTGTGTGAGTGTTTCAGAGTTGTGCATTAAGTGTGCAAATGAATAAAGTTTGTATAAGTTTTAAGGTTGTCCAGGCGGCATGTTCTTAGAGCTTGTTGATTATATTGGACTAAAAACTTATACAAGGTTTTGTTTGGCGGGTGTTTATCAATATACCTGATTTTTTATGTGGGTATTTGTAATCATAAAAAGGGTAGCGAAGTATCCGGCCGTACTCGCGCGCTTGAGCTGAGCTATCATCGCGTTTTTTTCCGGGAGTTCCGATGGCCAAGGCCAAGCGCATGTACGGCTGCACCGAGTGCGGCTCAACCTTCCCCAAATGGGCCGGCCAGTGCGGTGAGTGCGGAGCCTGGAACACGCTCACCGAAACCATGGTGGAAAGCGGCGGGGCAGCCGCCCCCAGCGGTCGTACCGGCTGGGCAGGCCAGCAGGCGCAAATCAAGACCCTGGCCGAAGTCAGTGTCGAAGAAATTCCGCGCTTCTCCACCGCTTCCAGCGAGCTCGACCGGGTTCTGGGGGGTGGTCTGGTGGATGGCTCGGTGGTGCTGATCGGTGGCGATCCCGGCATCGGCAAGTCGACCATTCTGTTGCAAACCTTGTGCAACCTCGCCAAAAGCATGCCGGCGCTGTACGTCACCGGTGAAGAATCCCAGCAGCAAGTGGCCATGCGTGCGCGGCGCCTGGGGTTGCCCCAGGATCAACTGCGGGTCATGACCGAAACCTGCATCGAAGCCATCATTGCCACGGCCCGTCAGGAAAAGCCCAAGGTGATGGTGATCGACTCGATCCAGACGATCTTTACCGAGCAACTGCAATCGGCACCGGGCGGTGTGTCCCAGGTGCGTGAGAGCGCAGCCTTGCTGGTGCGTTATGCCAAACAGAGCGGGACGGCGATTTTCCTGGTGGGCCACGTCACCAAGGAAGGCGCGCTGGCTGGCCCTCGGGTGCTGGAACACATGGTCGACACCGTGCTGTATTTCGAAGGCGAGTCCGACGGGCGCCTGCGTCTGCTGCGGGCGGTGAAGAACCGTTTCGGTGCAGTCAATGAGCTGGGTGTGTTCGGCATGACCGACAAGGGCCTGAAGGAAGTCTCCAACCCCTCGGCGATTTTTCTGACCCGTGCCCAGGAGGAAGTCCCGGGTAGCGTGGTGATGGCAACCTGGGAAGGCACGCGGCCGATGCTGGTGGAGGTACAGGCGCTGGTGGACGACAGTCACCTGGCCAATCCGCGTCGGGTCACGCTGGGGCTGGACCAGAACCGGCTGGCGATGTTGCTGGCGGTGCTGCATCGTCACGGTGGCATTCCGACCCACGATCAGGACGTGTTTCTCAACGTGGTCGGCGGGGTCAAGGTGCTGGAAACGGCGTCCGACCTGGCGTTGATGGCGGCGGTGATATCCAGTTTGCGTAACCGACCGTTGCCCCACGATCTGCTGGTGTTCGGTGAGGTCGGGCTTTCCGGTGAGGTGCGTCCGGTGCCGAGCGGTCAGGAGCGATTGAAGGAAGCCGCCAAGCACGGGTTCAAGCGGGCCATCGTGCCCAAGGGCAATGCGCCGAAAGAGGCGCCGGCCGGGTTGCAGATCATTGCCGTCACGCGTCTGGAGCAGGCGTTGGATGCGTTGTTCGAGTAATCTGCAGGGGAAACACAAACCCTGTGGGAGCGGGCTTGCTCGCGAAAGCGGTGTGTCAGTCAACAGAGATGCTGAATGTAACGGCCTCTTCGCGAGCAAGCCCGCTCCCACACTGGATGGATGCCGGGCGGTCAGACTTCGATCAGGGCACCCAGTTCGCGCTCAAGCTCCTGCTGGTCGCCCAGGTTGAGCTCGATCAATCGCCGCAGGCGCTCGATGGACTCCAGACTGATGTGCAGGCAAACAAAGCCGAGTTGGCCATGGTCGTCGTGGGCCAGTTGCACATCCATGGTGATGTCGGCTTCTTCGCTCAGATGAATGTCGACCAGAAAATCCTGCTGCGGATTGCCCTGCCAGTGTTCGGGTCGTTCAATCAGCAAGCCCTTGAGCGACAGGTCAATCAACTTCACCGGCCAAGTGGACTCCCCCTGACTCAGCTCGGTTCGGGCATCGAACGCTATACGTTTGAAGCGGCGACGTTCGGCAGGGTACTCGCTCATGGCGCGATCCTCGGAAATGTACGCTGACTATAGACCCGCATGATCAAAGGCTGCCAGCGCGTGCAGGTGTCCAGACCAATGTCGGGCTATGGTCATTGCCGTCAGGAGAGCTAAACTCGGGATTGCTGTCTTTCTTGTCCACTCTGGCTGGAATAATAAAATGAAAAATAATAATAGCCCGCTACGCCATTTGCCTTGGCTGGTGCTGGCAATCGTAGGTGCGTGTGCGCTGGGTGTCGTGGCATTACGCCGAGGCGAGGCAATCAACGCCTTGTGGATTGTGGTCGCTGCCGTGGCCATCTATCTGGTCGCCTACCGCTACTACAGTCTGTTCATCGCTAACAATGTCATGCAACTCGATGCGCGACGGGCCACTCCCGCTGTGCTCAACAATGACGGCCTGGACTACGTGCCGACCAACAAGCACATTCTTTTTGGTCACCACTTCGCGGCCATTGCCGGCGCGGGGCCTTTGGTCGGCCCGGTGTTGGCGGCGCAGATGGGCTACCTGCCCGGCACGCTGTGGCTGATCGCCGGCGTGGTGCTGGCCGGTGCCGTGCAGGACTTCATGGTCCTGTTCATGTCCACCCGCCGCAACGGTCGTTCCCTGGGCGACATGGTCCGTGAGGAAATGGGCCGCATCCCCGGCACCATCGCACTGTTCGGCTGCTTCCTGATCATGATCATCATCCTCGCGGTGCTGGCGCTGATCGTGGTGAAGGCCCTGGCCGAAAGCCCTTGGGGCATTTTCACGGTGATGGCGACCATTCCGATCGCGATGTTCATGGGCATCTACATGCGCTACATCCGCCCGGGTCGCATTGGTGAAATCTCGGTGATCGGCGTATTGCTGCTGCTGGGCTCGATCTGGCTGGGCGGGCAGATCGCTGCGGATCCGGTGTGGGCCAAGGCCTTCAGCTTTACCGGTATCCAGATCACCTGGATGCTGATCGGTTACGGTTTTGTGGCGGCGGTATTGCCGGTGTGGTTGATCCTGGCGCCTCGTGACTATCTGTCTACCTTCCTGAAAATCGGCACCATCGTTGCCCTGGCCATCGGCATCCTGGTGACCATGCCCGAGCTGAAAATGCCGGCCCTGACCCAGTTCGTCGACGGCACCGGCCCGGTATGGAAGGGCGGTCTGTTCCCGTTCCTGTTCATCACTATCGCCTGTGGCGCGGTGTCGGGTTTCCACGCGCTGATTTCCTCCGGCACCACGCCGAAGCTGCTGGATAACGAAACCAACGCTCGCTACATCGGTTACGGCGGCATGCTGATGGAATCGTTCGTAGCGATCATGGCCATGGTTGCCGCTTCCGTGATCGAGCCTGGCGTGTACTTCGCCATGAACAGCCCGGCGGCCGTAGTCGGCGGTGATGTGGTGGCCGTTGCGACAGCCGTCAGCAACTGGGGCTTTGCGATTACCCCGGAAGCACTGCAAGCGGTGGCCCACGACATTGGTGAAACCACTATCCTGGCCCGTGCCGGTGGTGCGCCGACCCTGGCGGTCGGGATCGCGCAGATCCTGCACAGTGTTCTGCCGGGCGAGAACACCATGGCGTTCTGGTACCACTTCGCGATCCTGTTCGAAGCGCTGTTCATCCTCACCGCAGTCGACGCCGGTACCCGTGCCGGGCGCTTCATGCTCCAGGACTTGCTCGGCTCCTTCGTCCCGGCGCTCAAACGCACCGAATCCTGGACCGCCAACCTGATCGCCACCGCCGGCTGCGTGGCGATGTGGGGCTGGTTGCTGTACCAGGGTGTGATCGATCCATTGGGCGGCATCAATACCCTGTGGCCACTGTTCGGTATCTCCAACCAGATGCTGGCCGGTATCGCGCTGATGCTCGGCACCGTGGTACTGATCAAGATGAAACGCCAGCGTTATGTCTGGGTCACCATGTTGCCGGCGGTATGGCTGTTGATCTGCACCACGACGGCGGGCTTCATCAAGCTGTTCGACGCCAACCCGGCGATCGGCTTTCTGGCCCTGGCGAAGAAATACAGCGATGCCTTGGCCAACGGCCAGATCCTCGCCCCGGCCAAGGACATCACCCAGATGCAGCACGTGATCTTCAACGCCTACACCAACGCAACGCTGACTGCGCTGTTCCTGTTCGTGGTATTCAGCATCCTGTTCTATGCACTCAAGGTCGGCATTGCTGCCTGGGGTAAAAAGGAACGTACGGACAAAGAATCGCCATTCCAGGCGCTGCCGGATGCGTAACCAGAGGATTGCAGCATGTTCAATGACTTGAGTCGCCTCGGTAAATACCTCGGTCAGGCCGCGCGCCTGATGGTCGGCATGCCCGACTACGACAACTACGTCGAGCATATGCAGACCAAGCACCCGGACAAACCGGTGATGAGCTATGAGATGTTCTTTCGGGAGCGTCAGGAAGCCCGTTACGGTGGCAAGGGTGGGCCGAAGTGCTGTTGATCCGGTTGTCGGATTAACAGCCATACCTGTGGGAGCGAGCTTGCTCGCGATGGCGGACTGTCAATCAACAGTGATGTTGAATGTTAAGCCTCTATCGCGAGTAAGCTCGCTCCCACATTTGTTTTGTGTTGTTTTTTCACTGTGTGAAAAAGGAGATCCAGTTTGTCCTCTCCCATCCCGGTCACAATCCTCAGCGGCTTCCTCGGCGCCGGCAAGACCACTTTGTTGCGTCACCTGCTCAAGGCCGAGCACGGCCTGAAAATCGCCGTGATCGAGAATGAATTCAGCGATGCCGGTATCGATACCCAGTTGTTGGGCGATGAGCCGGTACAAGTGATGACACTGTCCAACGGCTGCGTTTGCTGCACCATCCACACGGACCTGACCAAAGCGCTTTATCTGTTGCTCGAGCGTCTGGACCAGGGCGACATCGCCTTCGACCGCCTGGTGATCGAATGCACCGGCCTGGCCGACCCGGCGCCCGTGGCACAAACCTTTTTCATCGACGAAGAGTTGCGCGAGCGCTATATCCTCGACGGCATCATCACCCTGGTCGACGCTGCACATGCCGACTTGCACCTGACCCAGACCATCGCCCAGGCGCAGATCGGTTTCGCCGACCGCTTGCTGGTGAGCAAGCGTGACCTGGTGGACGAAGCAAAATTCACCGCGTTGAGCGAGCGCCTGACCCGTATCAACCGACGCGCCCCGATCCGGGTGGTTGACCATGGAAAGATCGACCTGGCCGAATTGCTCGACGTGCGCGGCTTCAACCTCAACGCCGACCTCGGTGGCGGCGTGAGTTTGCGCCCGGTCAGCCAGGTCCCGTCCATCGACCGCATTTCCAGCCTGGTGCTGCGCACTGAAAAAGCGCTGGATATCGACAAGCTCAGCGAGTTCATGAACGAGTTGCTGGAGGAGCATGGCAAGCAGTTGCTGCGCTACAAAGGCGTGTTGAACATCCTCGGCGAATCGCGGCGCATGGTGTTTCAGGGGGTGCTGAAACTTTATGGTTTCGACTGGGATACCGAGTGGGCTGAAGACGAAGTGCGCGAGAGCGTGATCGTGTTCATTGCCGATGACTTGCCGGAGGAAAAGATTCGCGAGGGATTTGCGCGGGTGGCGGCGGTCTGAAGTTTTATGGCGTCTGTGAGGACGCCATCGCGGGCAAGCCCGGCTCCCACAGGTTTCTGGTTGAACACAAAGTCTGTGCTTGGCCTCGAACACTGTGGGAGCGGGCTTGCCCGTGATGCGATCTAGCCGGCAACACAATGTTCACGGGGTGTATTGAGCAGTGTCTGCTCCAGATGATCCAGATGCCGGTTTATCAGCATGACCGCTGTCGCAGCATTTCCACGTTCAACAGCATCAACAATCGCCAAATGCTCCTGCCACGCGCAAAAACTGTGCGTCTGCTCCTCACACTGCGCAATCGCCAATGACGTCAGCGGCACCAGACTGCCAAGAAAATGCGCCAGCGGTGCATTTCCAGCCATTTCGGCCAACTGCAAATGAAACTCTCCCGACAAACGAATCGCCTGGCCACGCTCGGCGCATTGACGCTCGTTATCGACCAGTGTCCGCAGGCGCTTCAAGTCTTGCGCGCATGGCCGCTGACACGCCAGCCGTACCAGCATGATCTCGGCCAGACGCCGGGCATGCAGTGTCTGCCGGGTCTGTTCGGCATCAAGTTCGGCGACGCGGGGACGATGGTTGACTCGAAGGATGATGATTTGCTGGTGGGACAGTCGCGTCAGCACATCACGCATGTCGCTGCGCCTTGCACCGAACATCTGCGCCAGGCTTTCTTCGGTAAAGCGACTGGCTGAATGGATGCGCTGCTCGAAAATGGCATCGAGGACTCGCGAATACAGATCATCCACCGAAGGGCGGACGGGCAGGGTAGCGAGCGTTTGTGGCGAAGCGAAGCTGTTCATGGCCAATCTCCAGATCGAAGAGGTTTCAACTGCCGAGGTTGTCTTCCGGGATGTTCAGTTCGATGCCCATGCGCTGGCCTTCGCGCAAAATGTGCCGACGCATCTCGGCGCTGGCCTGGGCGCTGTTCTTGCTGCGGATCGCCCGCACCACGGCTTCGTTTTCTTCAAGGCGTTCAGCCAGGTGCTCCGGGGAGTTGCGCAACACTTCGGCGCTTTGCTTGAGGGCATTGCTGGTTTGCTGGACCACGCTCTGGAAGATCGGGTTTGACGTCAGCGTGAACAGCTCTTCGTGGAACGCGATGTAGGCGCTTACGCCGGCTTCACTGTCATTGGCCTCCAGGGCTTCACGCATGTCCATCAGGGTCAGGCGCAGTTGCCCGACTTCCTTGCTGCTGATCGACTGCGCCACGAGGCCGACGATGAATGGCTCCAGGGTGTAGCGCAGTTGCAGCACGTCCTCCAGGCTCGCGGCGGCCACCGCGCTGTCGTAGGGCTGCTCATCGCTGAGACTGGCCTCGAGTACGACGACGCCTTTGCCCGGCATCGAACGCACCAGGCCAAGGGTTTCCAGGACGATGACCGCTTCACGCAGGCTTGGGCGGCTGATACCCAGTTGTTCGGCCAGCTCGCGTTGCCCCGGCAGCATTTCGCCGGAGCGCCACTGACCACGGGCCAGTGCGGCCCGAAGTTTTTCTACGACTGAATTGACGACCGTTGAGGTGGTAATCACTGTGTGCTCCATGGATAAAGGCAGGGGAGCCCGCCATCTGGCGGGCTCCCACATGATTCAAAACTCCTGCTGATGCGCCGGCGCGACCGGTTTTTTCGGCTGGAAGGTATAACCCATCTGGCCGGAAAGCACCTTGTTCGCACGCTGGATATCGATGTCCTTCTCCCAGCGGGCGATGGCCACGGTGGCGACACAATTGCCGATCAGGTTGGTCAGCGCGCGGCCGATGCCCATGAACCAGTCCACCGCGAGCACCAACACCAGGCCGACCACCGGAATCGCCGGGATCGCCGTCAAGGTTGCCGCCAGAATCACCAGTGCCGATCCGGGAATCCCGTGGGCACCTTTGGAGGTGATCAGCGACACCAGCAAAATGGTCAGCAGGTCAGTCATGGCCAACGGCGTGCCGGTGGCGTTGGCGATGAACACGATAGCCAGGGTCAGGTAGATCGAGAAACCGTCGAGGTTGAACGAGTAACCCGTTGGAATTACCAGCCCCACCGTCGAACTGCCGATGCCCAGATGTTCGAGCTTGCGCATGATTTGTGGCAGCACGGCGTCGGACGAAGCGGTGCCCATGACGATCAGCAACTCTTCGCGCAGGTACTTGAGCAATGGCCACATCTTCAAGCCGGAGAGGCGCATCACCAGGCCGAGAATCAGGGCCACGAAGGCCACACAGGTCAGGTAGAAGAGGCCGACCAGGTTGCCCAGGTGTTGCAGCGAGTCCAGGCCATATTTACTGGTGGTGAAGGCGATCGCGCCGAATACGCCGATCGGTGCCAGTCGCACGATCATGCCCATGATGCGGAAAATCACGTGGCTGAGTTCATTGATCAGGCGCGAAATACCCGATGCCGCCTCGCCCACCAGATTCAGTGCACTGCCGAACAGCACGGAGAACAGCAGGACCTGCAGGATGTTGTTATCGGCAAAGGCACCGATCACCGACGTCGGAATCAGGTCCATCAGGAACTGTGTGGTGGTGTGCATGTGCTGGCCGCGCTGGGCAATGTCGCCCATGTCGGCTGCGGAAAGCTGCTCCAGGTGAATGTTCGCACCGCTGCCGATGCCGGTGCTGAAGGCGAACACCAGACCGATCACCAGGGCGATGGTGGTCAGCACTTCAAAGTAGATCACCGATTTGAGGCCGATACGGCCGACCTTCTTCAGGTCGCCGGCACCGCTGATGCCGCTGACCACTACGCAAAACACAATCAAGCCAATGAGCATTTTGATCAGCTTGATAAAACCGTCACCGAGCGGTTTGAGCTGAGCGGAGTATTCGGGAAGGGTCAGCCCACAGACGATGCCGAGCACCAGTCCGAGAACCACTTGGAGGAAGATTGAACGCGAGCACCATCTGAGCATGGGAGGAATCCTGGTCGGCGTCCTGGCTGCCGTGTGCGGAGCACATCAGATTCAGGACTTAATTATTGTGGTCTTACCGGTATGTCCAGTGCAGGCTCAGTCTATGGTGTGTTTTTGGCTATCCGCAAGCAAAAAATCGAAAATTGGCATGACCGGTCTTACCAGTTGTTCGCCGGGCCCCGATCTTGAGCGGTTTTGCGAACAAAAAAAATCGGCAATGGATGCCGATTTTTTTGTCCGGGGTGCTCCACCTGATGTCAGCCTCATGGGTTTACTTTCAAGGTGTTTTTCAGGACTTTGTATGAGGTACTTTTCTTTCAAGAATGCTCAGAATGAAAGTTATTTTTGAGCGTTCCTCCGTGCGGGCCAGGTAAACATAAGGCGAGCCTCTAAAAGTTTGGCCACCCACATATTTATTATCTTCAGTTACAAGCGAAACAGGTATGTGAGTGGGAGTAGTATTATCCAGGGTTATCGGTCTGTTTTTGTGGTCAATAAGGGTGAAGGTTGTCGGATCGTCATCGTCTGAATCTACCGCGCCCAAAACATTAAGCCAACTTTCGCTTATAAGCTTGTTGTAATACTCTCCCGAGTTTTTTATGGACAGTACATAGCCATTGGCCGTGTACCGAAAATGCAACTTCAGTGGGTGGACCGAACCGCCTTGCTCGTTGGGGCGGATGCCGAGCAGGCGAGAGTGATCAAGGGTTTGCGGTTTGCCGGTAAAGAATCCTCCGCTGAACATATGTACAGTGGCCAGTGCCGGTTTTTCATAAAGAAGTTCAAGAAGGTTAAGTTTGTGATCGAACATTCTAAGCGTAGCGATAAAGGACTTTTCAATAGAGTTGCTCATTATGAAGCCTGCTATTTTAGTGTGAAGGGTTGTGCTTTGATGCAGGGTTCAGATTAAGCATTTTTGATAGTGCTTTGGTGTTGTGTGTGTTGCAGGAAGTTGGAGGGGGAAGTGTCTGGTGATGAACTTTGATCGCTGGTAACAACGGTTGTCGATTTGTTGGTTCGCACTGTTTGTGAATGTCGCAAGCAAAAAAAACCGGCCATCTCTGGCCGGTTTCTCATGACTGCGGTTTAGCGGGGCTGATTAAGCACCGTATACCGGCAGCTTCTTGCAGATAGCCTTGACCTTCTCACGAACGGTATCGATCACCGCTTCGTTGTTCAGGTCAGCCAGGATGTCGCAGATCCAGCCGGCCAGTTCCTTGCACTCAGCTTCCTTGAAGCCACGAGTGGTCACAGCCGGGG
The DNA here is from genome assembly GCF_019956175.1 of Pseudomonas sp. BF-R-30. NCBI lineage: Bacteria > Pseudomonadati > Pseudomonadota > Gammaproteobacteria > Pseudomonadales > Pseudomonadaceae > Pseudomonas > Pseudomonas sp. BF-R-30. The sequence goes on from NZ_JAHBDE010000010.1 coordinate 29,230, forward strand.
TGCCGAAGCGCAGGCCGGAGGTGACGAACGGGGAGCGTGGGTCGTTTGGCACGGAGTTCTTGTTCACGGTGATGAACGCTTTGCCCAGAGCGGCATCGGCGTCTTTACCGGAAATTTCCTGCTTGATCAGCGACAGCAGGAACAGGTGGTTCTGAGTACCGCCCGACACTACGTCGAAGCCGCGCTCGATGAACACGCCGGCCATGGCCTGGGCGTTCTTCACCACTTGTTGCTGGTAAGCCTTGAACTCAGGCTGCAGCGCTTCCTTGAAGCAGATCGCCTTGGCCGCGATCACGTGCTCCAGCGGGCCGCCCTGGGCGCCCGGGAATACCGCGGAGTTCAGCTTCTTCTCGATGTCGGCGTTGGCGCGAGCCAGGATCAGGCCGCCACGTGGACCGCGCAGGGTCTTGTGGGTGGTGGTGGTCACCACGTCAGCGAATGGAACCGGGTTCGGGTAGACGCCAGCGGCAACCAGGCCGGCCACGTGGGCCATGTCGACGAACAGGTAGGCACCTACCTTGTCGGCGATTGCACGGAAGCGCGGGAAGTCGAGGATCTGCGAGTAGGCAGAGAAACCGGCCACGATCATTTTTGGCTTGTGCTCAACGGCCAGGCGTTCGACTTCGTCGTAGTCGATCAGACCGTTGGCGTCGATGCCGTACTGGATGGCGTTGTACAGCTTGCCGGAGGACGAAACGCTGGCACCGTGAGTCAGGTGACCACCGTGGGCTAGGCTCATGCCCAGGATGGTGTCGCCGGCCGACAGCAGGGCCAGGTAAACGGCGCTGTTGGCTTGCGAGCCAGCGTGCGGCTGAACGTTGGCGTAGTCGGCGCCGAACAGCTCTTTGGCGCGGTCGATAGCCAGCTGCTCGACGATGTCTACGTACTCGCAACCACCGTAGTAGCGCTTGCCCGGGTAACCTTCGGCGTACTTGTTGGTCAGTACCGAGCCTTGAGCTTCCATCACCGCAGGGCTGGTGTAGTTTTCCGAAGCGATCAGCTCAATGTGCTCTTCCTGGCGCTGAGCTTCTTGCTCCATGGCGGCAAAGAGATCGGCGTCGTACTTGGCAATAGTCAAATCACGGCTGAACATGGCGGTCCTCAAGGATCGGGGGCGGAAAAGGGGGGCATTCTAACCTAATGGGTTTTAGATGGCATATGAAACGGCATCATGTCGCAGACAAGTGGTGTTCATGCGGGGATTAGCGGTGATCGTGCCGGCCTCTTCGCGAGCAAGCCCGCTCCCACAGGGGAATGCATTCCAAAATGTGGGAGCGGGCTTGCTCGCGATGAGGCCAGTTGCCGCGCCGCAAATCTCAATCGAACATGAACAGGGCATCATTGCTGAACTGCCCTTCGAACCGGCCCGCCGGCATCGGCCGACCGAACAGATAACCCTGTACCTCGTCGCAACCGTGCTCCCTCAGGAAATCCAGCTGCTCATGGGTCTCCACGCCTTCGGCGATCACCGCCAGGTTGAGGCTGTGGGCCATGGCAATGATTGCCCGGGCGATTTGTGCATCCTGCTCGCCGCTGGGCAGGCCATCGACAAAGGTGCGGTCGATCTTCAGAACGTCGATCGGGAACTGCTTGAGGTAGTTGAGCGATGAGTAACCGGTACCGAAATCGTCGACCGCAATGCTCAGGCCGAGATTTTTCAGGCCGTCGAGGATCTGCATCGCCTCGCTGACTTCGCGCATCAGGATACTTTCGGTCAGTTCCAGTTCCAGGCACGCCGGCGGCAGGCCGGTTTCCTTGAGGATGGTGGCGATACGCGTACCGAGCTGGCCGTCGGAGAACTGTCGCGCCGAGATGTTCACCGACACCTTCGGCACCCGTACCCTGGCCTGATGCCAGGCCTTGAGTTGACGGCAGGCTTCGCTGATCACCCAGTCGCCGACATCCACCACCAGCCCGAGCTCTTCGAGCACCGGAATGAAATCCCCCGGCGGCACCAGCCCGCGGCGTGGATGACGCCAGCGCAACAGTGCCTCGGCACCGGTCAGGCGCTTGCCGTCACCGCTGAACTGCGGCTGGTAATACAGCACGAATTCGTTCTGTTCCAGGGCATGGCGCAAGTCGCTTTCCAGCTCCAGACGTTCCAGCGCGCTGGCGTTCATGTCCGCCTGATAGAACTGGAAGTTGTTCTTGCCACGCTCCTTGGCGTGGTACATCGCAGTGTCGGCATTCTTCATCAACTGGCTGAGTTCGTTGCCGTCCTGCGGACTCAGGGCGATGCCGATACTGGCGGTGACGAAGAACTCGCGGCCTTCGAGCACGAATGGTTTCACCAGGCTGGCGAGAATCTGTTCGGCCACATGGATCGCCCGGTTCAGGGCGATTTCACGGTTGGCTCGCGGTTGCAGGAGCAAGGTGAATTCGTCACCGCCCATGCGCGCCACGGTGTCGTCATCGTCGACGCAACCGAGCAGGCGCGTGGCCATTTCCTTGAGCATGCGGTCGCCGGCGGCGTGGCCCAGGGAGTCGTTGATCGGCTTGAAACGGTCGAGGTCGAGGAACATCAGCACCACCCACGACTTCTGCCGTTCGGCCGATTGCAGTGCAGTGTGCAGGCGATCCTGGAACAGTGAACGGTTGGGCAGGTGGGTCAGGGCGTCGTAGTAGGCGAGGCGGTGAATCCGTTGCTCGCTGGCCTTGCGCTCGCTGATGTCGCTGAAGAAACACACATAACTGGCCAGGTCGCCTTCGTCGTCGAGTACGGCGGTGATCCCGACCCAGGCCGGGTAGTGCTCGCCGTTGCGACGCTTGAGCCAGACTTCGCCTTCCCAGGTGCTGTGCTGGCCCAATTGCTTGAGCACGTAACGCAGATGGGCTTCTTGCTGGTCGTCGACGGTCAGCATGTTCGGCAGTTGGTCGAGGACCTGCTCCACGGCGTAACCGCTGACACGACTGAAGGCTTCGTTGGCCTGGACGATGTAGCCGGCCGGGTCGGTGATCAGGATCGCCGAGGTCGAGTGTTCGAATACCGTGGCGGCCATGCGCAGGTCTTTTTCGGCCCGGCGTTGCTGACTGATGTCGCGGCCGACGCCGAGCACGCCTTCGAACGTACCGTGTTCGTCCCAGACCAATACCAGGCGCAGTTCGATCGGGATCTTGCGCCCGTCGGCCCGCAGGCAGTCGAACAGGAACAGTTGGGTTTGCACCTGGCTGCGCAACAGCGCCAGTTGGTCCGGTTGATCCAGCGCTTTGCTGACCCGGTCCATCAGGTGGTAGATGCCGGTCAGCTGTTGTGGGTTGGCGATGGTCGATTGCCAGCCATTCTGGAAAATCCACTCGGCGTCGTAGCCCAGCACTGCTAGTACCGAAGGGCTGACGTAATTGAGGTTAAGGCGGCTGTCGGTGGAGAAGATCACGTCGCTGATGCTTTCGGCAAGCATGCGGTAGCGCTGCTCGCTGTCGCGCAGCGATTCGCTGGCTTCGATCTGGTCGGTGATGTCCTTGGCCACGCCGATGATCCGCGTGACCTGGTCGTCCTTGTCCCGCGCCAGTGCCTGCTCGCGAATCTCGAAGCGTCGCCACTGGCCGTCCCGATGGCGGAAACGCAACTGGCACTGCATCAACTGGCGATAACCGGCCTGGCGCTGGATCTGGCGAGAGCGGTGGTAATAGTCGGCGTCTTCGGGATGCAGGAGGATTTCCCAGAAGTATTCGCCCATCTGGTGCAGTTCGGTGCGGTTGTAACCCAGGGTCTGGCCCAGATGGTGGTTGCTGTAGATCATGCGCTGGCTGATCACATCCTGCACATACAGATGATCCGGCACGGTGCGCACCACGTCCGACCAGAACCCTTCGCGCTCCTGCAGCGACAGCTCGATGAGCTTGCGACTGGTGATGTCAGTGATGCTCAGGATCACTGCATTATAGTCGTCCGGGGTTTGCGGCAGGCACAGCACCAGCCACAGGTGCTGGACGCGGCCGCTGGCGTCCTGCAGCTTGATTTCCAGCTCAAGCTGTTGCTGTTGGTTGAGCATCGCGTCGAGCATCTGGTTGCCGATGGCGGTGCCGTCCTGCGGATTACCGTCGATCAGCAGTTTCCAGGCTTGGTCGGCGCTATCGACATTAAGCAGTTGCAACGCCACCTGGTTGACCTCGGTGATCCGCAGTTCCTTGAGCAATGGCCGGCGTTGCTCCGGGATCGCCAGCCACGCTTGCAGTTGCTCACTGCCCTGCAGTTGTGCCTTGTCGAAAAAGACCTTGAGCCCGGACATATCGAGGACGCACAAGGCCACGCCGGTGCCTTCGAAAATGTCCTGGTAACGCCGGCGGCCTTCATTCAACTGGCGCTGACGCCGGCGCGTGTTCAGCAAGGCGAGGAACGGCAGCATGGAAAACGCCAGGCCCAGCAGACATTTGCCGATGAACGCCGGCAGCAGCTCTTCCAGCACGCGCTGACGGTCGAACAGGCCGCGCAATTGCCAATCGCTGCTGCTCAGCGGAACCGTCAGCACGCTGTTGGCGACATCGTCGTCGGTCAGCGTGCCCGGGTTGACCGAGGGCAGCGCTTCGTCGCGACTGATGATCTGATGATTGATGCGGTTCTCCACCAGCCACAACGGGCGGCCGCCGGCCTCGCGTTGCTTGGTCAGGGACGAAAAGAAGGTGGGCGTCAGGCGCAGGACCCAATAGCCTCGGGAACTGCCGCTGGCCTGATGCAACAGTAAATGCACCACGGAACCGTCGGTGGCGTTGCTGAAGTAGTGCGCCTGGGCGTGGCTGCGGCGTACCAGTTCACCCAGGTAGTTGTTGTCATCGCTGTCGGGAGCGCTGTCACTGATGACTCTTCCCGAGGGGCTGAGCAACGCCAGGCTGCGCAGATCAGGCAGTGACTGTTGCAGCTTGCGCAACAGGGCCTGCAGTTCATCGGCGCCTTGCGGTTGCTCGACGATCGGCAACAGGTTGAGGGCGATCTGCGCGTTGAGCGTCATGTTCAGGCTGACCTGCGCGGCCAGATCGGCGGTGTAGTCGATGGTGTACTGACGCTGGTTCTTCTGGGTTTCGCGCAACTGGTCGAGCAACTGCCAGAACAGCAGGGCCAGCAGCAATAGTACGAGTGTCGCCAAGGTGCCCTTCAAAGTCCCGCGCAGGGGGGAGCCGAGCACTGTGGCCGGCGCACTGGAAATCGGAGGCGGAGGGACAATGGACAAGCTGTAATCCTGCGGTTTGGCTGGACTGGCGCGACATGCACTATAAGCCGGACGCCCGAAGGGCGGCTAGCATGCCTTGAGTTGTGGCGAAGTGCCAGCCCCTGTCCGTCGGCTGGACTGCCACCGGTCATTAAGGTAGCTTTGCGGGTTACGCGGGAGCGTTCCAGCTCCTAGACTCAGACTTTTTTCAGCGCGCACGTCTTGATCTCCTCAAGCGGGCGACGCGCACAGTCTGGCCGGGCATTGCCTGCGCTCCAATCATTCATCAGTCACTGACCCTAGGTTCTCCATGGCTCAATACGTATTCACCATGCATCGGCTGGGCAAAGTTGTTCCGCCGAAGCGGGAAATCCTGAAAAACATTTCTCTGTCGTTCTTCCCCGGCGCCAAGATCGGCGTGCTCGGCCTCAACGGTTCGGGTAAATCCACGCTGCTGAAAATCATGGCTGGCGTCGACACCGAGTTCGAGGGCGAAGCCCGTCCGATGCCGGAGCTGAACATCGGCTACCTGCCCCAGGAACCACAACTGGATCCGACCAAGACCGTGCGTGAAGTGGTCGAGGAAGCGGTCAGCGTGATCAAGGACGCCCAGGCACGCCTGGACGAGGTCTACGCCGCCTACGCCGATCCGGATGCCGACTTCGACAAACTGGCTGCCGAACAGGCCAAGCTAGAAGCGATCCTGCAGGCCAGCGACGGCCATAACCTGGAGCGTCAGCTGGAAGTCGCCGCCGATGCACTGCGTCTGCCGGCGTGGGATGCCAAGGTTGAAGTCCTCTCCGGTGGTGAAAAACGCCGCGTGGCCCTGTGCCGTCTGCTGCTGTCGGCACCGGACATGCTGCTGCTCGACGAACCGACCAACCACCTGGACGCCGATTCCGTCGCCTGGCTGGAGCACTTCCTGCACGACTTCCCGGGCACCGTGGTCGCGATCACGCACGACCGTTACTTCCTGGACAACGTTGCCGGCTGGATTCTGGAACTCGACCGCGGCGCGGGCATTCCTTACGAGGGTAACTATTCGGGTTGGCTGGAAGCCAAGTCCGATCGTCTGGCTGCCGAATCCAAGCAGCAGTCGGCTCACGAAAAAGCCATGAAGGAAGAACTGGAGTGGGTGCGCAAAGGCGCCAAGGCCCGCCAGTCGAAATCCAAGGCTCGTCTGCAACGCTTCGAAGAAATGCAGTCGCAGGAATTCCAGAAGCGCAGCGAAACCAACGAGATCTACATCCCGGCCGGTCCACGCCTGGGCGACAAGGTCATCGAATTCAAGAACGTCACCAAGGGCTATGGCGACCGCGTGCTGATCGACAACCTGTCGTTCTCCATGCCTAAAGGCGCCATCGTCGGCGTGATCGGCGGTAACGGTGCGGGTAAATCGACCCTGTTCCGCATGCTGATGGGCAAGGAAACACCGGATTCGGGCAGCATCGAAGTCGGTGAAACCGTGCAGCTGGCTTGTGTGGATCAGAGCCGTGAGGACCTGGACGGCAGCAAGACCGTGTTCCAGCAGATCTCCGACGGTTCCGACCAGATCCGCATCGGCAACTACGAGATCCCGTCGCGTACCTATGTCGGTCGCTTCAACTTCAAGGGCGGCGATCAGCAGAAGTTCGTCAAGGACCTTTCCGGTGGTGAGCGCGGTCGCTTGCACCTGGCCCTGACCCTGAAAGAGGGCGGCAACGTCCTGCTGCTCGACGAACCGTCCAACGACCTCGACGTCGAAACCCTGCGCTCCCTGGAAGAGGCCTTGCTGGACTTCCCGGGCGCCGCCATTGTGATCTCCCACGACCGGTGGTTCCTTGACCGCGTCGCGACGCACATCCTGGCGTACGAAGACGACTCGCAAGCGGTGTTCTTCGAAGGTAACTACAGCGAATACGAAGCTGATCGCAAAAAGCGTCTCGGCGAAGCAGCTGCCCAGCCGCATCGTGTACGTCACAAGAAACTGGCCTGATTTCGGGTTGGTTGCATAAAGAGCGGAGCCTTCGGGCTCCGTTTTTTTTGCGCGTTTTTTCAGTGATACCGCGGCGCATTCATCGCGAGCAAGCTCGCTCCCACAGGGTTTTGTGAAGGGCCAAATCTCAATTCAGCAAAAGATCCCCTGTGGGAGCGGGCTTGCTCGCGAAGGCGGTGTTACTGATGGTGCATTGCTCGAATGGTGAATCCCTATTCAGGTGCAGAATGAGTCCAAAAATCGGACTTATTTATATCCTGTGCACCATTTAATTTCATGAATGCGACATTCTGCTCTGTTCCTGTGCGTGAATCGTTTGTTACAGTCCGGCTCAATCTCCTCCAACGACAATAAATTTGCCGAGACTTTTCCATGATCGAATCCGTCGAATCCTTCCTTGCGCGCCTGAAAAAACGCGACCCGGACCAACCCGAATTTCACCAGGCTGTCGAAGAAGTCCTGCGTACCCTGTGGCCGTTTCTTGAAGCCAATCCGCATTACCTGACCTCCGGCATCCTGGAGCGCATCTGCGAGCCGGAGCGGGCGGTGGTGTTTCGCGTATCGTGGGTCGACGATCAGGGCAAGGTCCAGGTCAATCGTGGTTTCCGCATCCAGATGAACAGCGCGATCGGCCCGTACAAGGGGGGCCTGCGTTTCCACCCGTCGGTGAACATGGGCGTCCTGAAATTCCTCGCGTTCGAGCAAACCTTCAAAAACTCCCTGACCTCGCTGCCCATGGGCGGCGGCAAGGGCGGGTCGGACTTTGATCCGAAAGGTAAAAGTGATGCGGAAGTCATGCGCTTCTGCCAGGCCTTCATGAGCGAGCTGTACCGCCACATCGGCGCCGACGTTGACGTACCGGCCGGTGATATCGGTGTCGGCGCGCGGGAAATCGGTTTCCTGTTCGGCCAGTACAAGCGCCTGAGCAACCAGTTCACCAGCGTGCTGACCGGCAAAGGCCCAAGTTACGGCGGCAGCCTGATTCGCCCGGAAGCCACCGGTTTCGGTTGCGTGTACTTCGCCGAAGAAATGCTCAAGCGTCGCGGCCTGGCCGTGGAAGGTAAACGCGTAGCGATCTCCGGCTCCGGCAACGTCGCGCAATACGCGGCGCGCAAGGTCATGGACCTGGGCGGTAAAGTGATTTCGCTGTCCGACTCCGAAGGCACGCTGTATTGCGAAAGCGGTTTGACCGAGGAGCAATGGCTGGCGGTGCTGGAACTGAAGAACGTACAGCGCGGGCGTATCCGTGAACTGGCCGGCCGTTTTGGCCTGGAGTTCCGCGCAGGTGAGCTTCCGTGGAGCCTGAGCTGCGACATCGCGCTGCCGTGCGCGACGCAAAACGAACTGGATGCCGAAGCCGCTCGCACCTTGCTGCGCAACGGCTGCATCTGCGTGGCCGAAGGCGCGAACATGCCGACCACCCTTGAGGCGGTGGACCTGTTCATCGAGGCGAACATTCTGTTTGCGCCGGGCAAGGCATCCAACGCCGGCGGCGTGGCGGTGAGCGGGCTGGAAATGTCGCAGAACGCCATGCGCCTGGCGTGGACCGGTGGCGAAGTGGACAGCAAACTGCACGCGATCATGCAGTCGATTCACCACGCTTGCGTGCATTACGGCGAAGAGAATGGCCGGGTCAACTACGTCAAGGGCGCGAACATCGCCGGCTTCGTCAAAGTCGCCGATGCCATGCTGGCCCAAGGCGTCGTCTAAGTCGGTTCGATACGGATCACTTCAATCAGTTGATCCCCGGCGGGGCGCTGCCACAGCACTTCGTCGTTGAGTCGTGCGCCGAGCAGCGCCCGACCCAGCGGTGAGCTCCAATTGATCAGGCCGTGGGCGGCATCGGCCTGATCTTCGCCCACCAGTTGTACCCGGCGTTCGGTGGCGTGTTCATCGGCGTAGGTCACCCAACTGCCGATCTGCACTTTCTCGGTCGAAGTCGCGGCGGGTACCACCTGAGCGCTGCCCAGGCGCTGCTTGAAGTAACGCAAATCACGTTCGAGATCCGCCAGGCGCTGCTTGTCGGCCTGTTCGCCTTTTGCCGATTGTTCGGCGTGCAGGGATTGCAGTTCGGCGACTTTTCCCTGCAGCAGGTTCAGGCCTTGCGGCGTGACGTAATTGGTCTGCGCGCTGACCTGCCGTTCGACTGGCTGATCGGCTTGCGCGGCGGCACTATCTTCATTGACGAAGGCACGGCTCATGGAATTCTCCCGGTATAGGATTTGGGCCATGGTCGCAGGCAATTGGTTTCACTGGATGTCTGAAAGCGACTTACGGCGAGTGATAGGCCCGGGCGGCGTCCTGATCCTTCTCCGCATACCACCACATCTCACTCTCCCAAGCCGATACGCGACCCATAGATAAAGTCTAGAAGTGGATTCGTCGGGTGGTTGTGAAAGGTGTGTAGGCGTTTTGACGAATACCACTTAACCCCTGTGGGAGCGGGCTTGCTCGCGAAAGGGGCGTGTCAGCCAGCATCAATGTTGAGTGCTATATCGCATTCGCGAGCAAGCCCGCTCCCACAGGGTAAGTGGTGTGTCAGGTCAGTAGTGATACCACTTCAGCTCAAGCATCGCTTCGTTCTCGGCCGTCGCCAAATGGCTGAACTCGCGCCGGGCGCTCAAGCGCAGTCCGAGATTGCGGGATATTTCCCATTGCTGGTTCAGGCTCAGGCTACGGCGCACTTCACCATTGGTGAAAAAGTCGCCCTTGGCTTCCAGGCTCAAATTGCCCAGCGGGTTTTTCCACAGCACGCCACTGTTGAACCCGGCGGCCGGGGCAATGAAAGCGGCGAAATCGTTGTTGTGCTCGATACGCACAGTGCCCAGGGCAAATCCGAGCAGGTCATCGCCCAGTTGCCAGGTGCCACCGCCACCGCCGTTGACGTGGCTGACCAGAGTTTGGTCATCGTGCTTGCCCGGCACTCGCTCCAGACCACCGGTGACTTGCCATGAAAGCGGTTGCAGCAGCTCGTTACGCGGGGTCAGGGAGCGAATCGTTGCCAGGTCCAGTTGTTGCACTTGCCATTCATTGCTTTCGTACTGGCGCAGTTTCAATTGCAGGATTTCGATCTGCGCGCCAAGGGGAAAGCTTTCGTTGTTGTCGTTGAGGTCGTGATAAGCCATGCGCAAGCCGTACTCGCCAAAGGCTTTATCTCCACGGCTGCCGAGGCCGAGCTGCCAGGTGCGGGACTCGTGACCGTCTTCAGGCAGGCCCGGTTGCGGGATATCCAGCTCCGGCGCCGGGTTCTGGTTGATGGCCCGCAGCAGTTCGAAGCTGCGCTGGGCGCGTGCCGGGTCGCGTTCCTGGCCATTGGCGCGGTAACGCTCCAGACGATAGGCCGCATCGATGATCAGTGCCTGACGGTCGCGGGCTTGCGCCTTGAACGCCGGGTCCTGCAATTGTTTCTGATCGGCGCTGACTTTCAGCACCCACTGTTGCTCTTCAGGGTCCAACGGCTCGGCGCGGCTGAGCAACTCGCGCTCCCGGGACGGACGATACTGGATCGATTCCACCAATCCGGCATCTTTCACGGCTTTGACGGTGTCGGTCGGGATGGCGGTGAGTGGGAATTGCTCGGTCAGGCGCAGGCCCGGTCGGGCCACTTGCAGCAGTTCCAGCAAGCGGTATGAGCAGTTTTCGTCGAAGAAGAAATAGTCGAACTTGATCTGCTTCAGCTCCCAGACGTGCTCGACCATGCGCGCGGTTTCCTGTTGGGTCAGGTTCAGGCGGTACTCCCACAGGTCGCGGTTTTCCAGGCTGCGGTATTCCGAGAGCTTTTCCTGATAGGGCACCATCGCGAACAGGCCGGGATAGCCGCCCATCAGGCCTTTCCAGGCATAGATGATGCTGTTGTCCGAGCCCTCGATGTAGGCGCCGAAGTTGATCGCGTAACTGAGCAGCGAAGTCTTGTCGCTCTTCACCTCGGCCTGGTCGATGCGCAACAGGGTATGGCCGAACATCGAGGACGGGCTGTTCAGGTAAGCCGCCGGGAAGATCATCACCGCGCTGTCGGGCGAGACATCCTTGAACCATTGCTTGAACCCGGCGCAGTCCGGCGTCGGCAGTCCGGCCAGGCCGAGTTGGTCTTTCAGCCAGCGGGTGCGGGCCGGGTAGACGCATTGAGCGTGTGTTTCACCGGCACTGGCCGGGGCGTACAAGGCTTGTACAGTCGCCGCCAGTTCATGGTCCGGATGTTCATTGCCGTCAGCGGCGAGGAAGAACTTGCGGTCACTGACATAGCTGCGCCAGCCGCCGAGCTTGGCGGTTTCGTAATGGCCCAGGGATATCCAGAAAGGGTCGTTGGCCAGTTGCTGCAAACGTTGTGGTTCGATGTGAGGCGCGGCGGATAGCGGGGCGCAGACACACAGCGCCAGCCAGGCAAGGCGTTTGAGCATAGAAGGCAACTTAAACAGGAAAAAATAAAGACCCAACGAGGTGGATGCCGTTTGCCTGTAGGCGCTGGCTTGCCAGCGATGGTTTCAAAGGCGCTGTGTTTATCCAGTAAACACGCGTGATCGTTAACGACCATCGCTGGCAAGCCAGCTCCTACAGTCAGCGACATTACCCAAAGAGGGGCAGGTCCAAAAAACAAAACCCGCTTCCCGAAAGAAGCGGGGCGGGTCGAGCTTAAGCCTGAGTCGCGTACTTGGCCAGACGAGGGTCGGCTTTGAGCACGGCCAGGGTATTGGTATGCACGTCTTCTGCGGTCACGTCAGCCTTGCTGAAGATCTGCTGGAAGTGCTCGTGAGTGACGGCGGCGAAGTGCGCACGGTCTTCCGGCGCCACGCCCAGTACCACGGCATAGGTGGTCAGCGCTTCGCCCTGCCCCTTGGCCATGTCTTCGGACAGCTCGTTCATCATGCCATTCATGGCAAACCAGGATTTGCCGCCATAGGTCAGCGACGCATTGGTTGCGCAACCGTTGGTGCCGGAGGTCATGCCGAAGGTTGCGTTGCCGGAGGTGCCGTTGGTGGTGGATGCCAGGAAGTGAGCTGGAGTACCACGCTGGCCTTCGAACAGCATGTTGCCCCAACCGCAATCCGGACCGCCAGGCGCTTGCGCCATGGCATTGATGGATACAGCGGTGAAGAGAGTACCAAGAAGAATCCGTTTCATAGCTTTGTTCTCTTTGTGTGCGTACCAATAGACAAGGGAGTCTGGCCCCGGCTCTGCATGCAAACTGCCTGCGCGACGATCATGCTGCGTTGAAAGCAGGCTCGGAATGCTCATGTAGGCCCCTACACTCCGCGTCCTCGCCTGCTTTCGCCTTGCCTGATCGCCGCTCGGCGAGTTTTCCTGCAGACCCTTCCGGTGCCAGTGGGCCGGTCATTAGTCCAGCCGCGCAGTTTGGAGTTTAGGCACGATCACAGGGTTCCGTGATTTTTTGCAAAACATTCATGGAAAACGGCGGCGCAAGCCCGGCCCGCCTGGGGTTGGCCGGTTGACGGTGATCAGGTCTGCGGCGCTCCTTGCCAGTCGGGCATGGGCGGCGCCAGAATGCTGCCATCTGCCCCGCCTGATTGTTAAGGAAGCCCGATGCCTGATCCTGTTGCTGCCAGCTTGCGTCTAGCGCCCGAAGCGCTGACCCGTCCGTTTTCCGCTGAACAGTTCAGCTTCTCTACCACCAATGATCTGGAGCCCTTTCGCGGTGTGCTTGGCCAGGAACGTGCGGTCGAAGCCTTGCAGTTCGGTGTGGCCATGCCACGCCCCGGTTACAACGTATTCGTCATGGGCGAGCCCGGTACTGGCCGGTTCTCGTTCGTCAAACGCTACCTCAAGGCCGAAGGCAAGCGCCTGCAGACCCCGGCGGACTGGGTCTACGTCAACAACTTCGATGAACCGCGCGAACCACGTGCCCTGGAGTTGCCGTCGGGCACTGCCGGTAACTTCATTGGTGATATCAACGGTTTGATCGACAACCTGCTGGCGACATTTCCGGCAGTATTCGAGCATCCGTCCTACCAGCAGAAGAAAAGCAGTATCGACCGCGCCTTCAACCAGCGCTACGACAAGGCCCTGGACGTCATCGAGCGTCTGGCGCTGGAAAAGGAAGTTGCGCTGTACCGCGACGCCAGCAACATCGCCTTCACCCCGATGAGCGACGGCAAGGCGTTGGACGAAGCTGAGTTCGCCCAGTTGCCGGAAGCCGAGCGCGAGCGCTTTCACGAGGATATTTCGGCACTGGAGGAGCGCCTGAACGAAGAGCTCGCCAGCCTGCCGCAATGGAAACGCGAGTCGAGCAACCAGCTGCGTCATCTGAACGAAGAAACCATTACCCTGGCCTTGCAGCCATTGTTGTCGCCATTGTCGGAGAAGTACGCCGAGAACGCGGCGGTATGCGGTTATCTGCAGGCGATGCAGGTGTACTTGCTCAAGTCCGTGGTCGAGCAGCTGGTAGACGATAGCAAGACCGACGCTGTCGCCCGCAAGTTGCTGGAAGAACAATACGCGCCGAGCCTGGTGGTCGGTCACTCGGCCAGCGGCGGTGCGCCGGTGGTGTTCGAGCCGCACCCGACCTACGAAAACCTTTTTGGCCGGATCGAATACAGCACCGATCAGGGTGCGCTTTACACCACCTACCGCCAACTGCGGCCGGGTGCCTTGCACCGAGCCAATGGCGGTTTCCTGATCCTTGAAGCGGACAAAATGCTCAGCGAGCCGTTCGTGTGGGATGCACTGAAACGCGCCCTGCAATCACGCAAACTGAAAATGGAATCACCGCTGGGTGAACTGGGCCGCCTGGCCACCGTGACCCTGACTCCGCAACACATTCCGTTGCAGGTCAAAGTCGTCATCATCGGTGCCCGTCAGCTGTATTACACGCTGCAAGACCTCGATCCGGACTTCCAGGAGATGTTCCGCGTCCTGGTGGATTTCGACGAAGACATCCCGATGGTCGACGAGAGCCTGGAGCAGTTCGCCCAGTTGCTCAAGACCCGTACTTCCGAAGAAGGCATGGCACCGCTGACCGCCGATGCAGTGGCACGCCTGGCGACTTACAGCGCACGTCTTGCGGAGCACCAGGGGCGCCTGTCGGCGCGAATCGGCGACTTGTTCCAACTGGTCAGCGAGGCGGACTTCATCCGCCATCTGGCCGGCGATGAAAGGACCGACTCCGGGCACATCGAACGCGCGCTCAAGGCCAAGGCTACCCGCACCGGTCGTGTGTCAGCGCGGATTCTCGATGACATGCTGGCCGGGATCATCCTGATCGACACCGCGGGCGCGGCGGTCGGCAAGTGCAATGGCTTGACGGTGCTGGAAGTCGGCGACTCGGCCTTTGGTATACCGGCGCGGATCTCCGCCACGGTGTATCCGGGCGGCAGCGGTATCGTCGACATCGAGCGCGAGGTCAACCTCGGTCAGCCGATTCACTCCAAAGGCGTGATGATCCTTACCGGTTATCTGGGCAGCCGTTACGCTCAGGAGTTTCCGCTGGCGATTTCCGCGAGCATCGCCCTGGAGCAATCCTACGGTTATGTCGATGGCGACAGTGCTTCCCTGGGCGAGGCCTGCACCCTCATTTCGGCCTTGTCGAAAACCCCGCTCAAGCAGTGCTTTGCCATCACCGGTTCGATCAACCAGTTCGGCGAAGTGCAGGCGGTCGGCGGAGTCAACGAGAAGATCGAGGGCTTCTTCCGTTTGTGCGAAGCCCGCGGGTTGACCGGCGAGCAGGGGGCAATCATTCCTCACGCCAACGTCGCCACCCTGATGCTCGATGAGAAGGTACTGGCGGCGGTGCGTGCGGGTCAGTTCCATGTCTACGCGGTCCGTCAGGCCGATGAAGCATTGAGTCTGCTGGTCGGCGAGCCGGCCGGCGAACCGGACGAGAATGGCGAGTTCCCTGAAGGCAGCGTGAACGCGCGGGTCGTGGAGCGCCTGAGGGTTATCGCGGAAATGATCAGCGAAGATGATCTCAAGGAAGCCGAGAAGGAGTTGGCGCAAGAGGCTTTGGCGGAAACCAAGCCGGCCTGATGCAGTAACCCATGTGGGAGCGGGCTTGCTCGCGAATGCGGTGAATCAGCCAACATAAATGTTGAATGTTTTGACGCTTTTGCGAGCAAGCCCGCTCCCACATTTGTTTGTGTGAACCCTGGAAAGCGTCGTCGAACTGACGTCAATATTCACACTATGACCATTCGGCGCCTTTCGGTCTTGCCTCGGCCTGCAAGCCAGACTTTTCTTCTATTCTCTGCTCAAGGATATCGACGTAATCACAGGATCGAAACAGCCTTCCCATGGGGGCTGAACACCGGATCTACCGAGGGTCGCCGCCATGTCGCGCAACCTCTGCCTCACCCGTCAATGCCTGGGCCTTGTGACCCGTATCGAATGTGCCATCCGTCCATTGGCGGGAGATACGGGCATGTGGACTCTGCTGTTCGCCGCCGGAATGGCCGGTGAACAACCTTCGGCCATCAAGGCCCAAGGCCCGTTCCACGGTCCGTTCGTCGCTGAATCAATCCTCGACACCATCGTTGAAAGCCTGACCCTGCACGGCTACGAGTTGGCCGACGATCCGCAAATCTGGTGCCTGCACCTGCAAGCCCAACTGCGGGAAATCAACGGTGGTCGCTGCCGGAACATGGGCGGCTTCGAGTTTCACCCCGAGCACTGAGTGGCACTATTGATCAAGGCGCGTCATGTCGGCCTTGTCGAGTTTGACTTCGAAACCATATTGCACGGTGGTGAGATCAGTGCGCTGATAGGTTTCCAGGCGCGTAGGCTGTCCGTAGAAGTAATGCACGGCAAACTGCGCCGGCCCTTGTGCGCTCGCGCCATGACTGACCGATAGAATCTCCTTCAAGTAACTACCGCTGTCGTCCTTGGCGAAAAAGCGCCAGTCCTGGGCGGGAAATACCTTCAGGTCCACCACCAGTGCATTGTCTTTGAGCGCGAGGCCCTTGGGCAGTTGACGGGCTTCGACGGTTTGCTTGTCGACCGTGGCCAGGAACAACGGCATCGAGCCCACCGCATAGGCCGGGGTTTGTGGAAACAGATTCAGATCGTAAGTGATGGTGCCGCGCAGGGGATCGATCTGGTACGCCTCTGACGGCAGTTCGATCGGCTCGTCGCGATTGCCACGAGTGTCTTCGGTAAAGAAGCTCACCGGACTTTCACCGGGGTTGAACGATGTGCCGAGCAGCTCATCGTTGAAGGTACGCAGGTGAGTGAATTCGATTCGCGCAGCGCTGGGGTCGTCGACCGACTGACTGATGCTGACGTTCTTTTTCAGCTGATCCTCACTCAGCGTTGCCCCTTTCAGCCAGCCCGCCGCCTGGTCGTCATAGACCACCACGGACAGGTTCAAGGGCTGGATGGACTTGTCCGTGGTATAGGCATCGAAGCGCCGGATCGGTAGGTCGAGGTCCTTTCGGGTGACCGTGACGGTAGAAAAATCCAGCATGCTGACTTCGAGAGTTTCGATCGTCCCGTTGAAGTACACCTTCGAATAATGTCGAGCCTGCTGTTTCTCAAAGTTGCGTTGTTCTTCATCGAGCTGTTTTTCCAGGGACTCGCTCCAGCTCTTTTGCTGCTGCATCTTGGCCAGTTGCTGCTGATAGAAGGCAATTTGTACCGAGGTTTCGTTGATTGAACCGGCGCGCGCGATGAATTGCCCGGTGCTGTCCCTGGCCTGGACGATCAGCGGGTTGAGCGGTGCTTCACTGACTTCGGGGGCCAGCGGCGTGCTGTTGTTGTATTCGATTTCCGCGTAGTTGTTCGTCAATGTGAGGAGGGTGACGCTCAGGTTGTCATTGGTGCGGGTCTGGCCTACGTCCTTTTTCGTCAGGTCGAAGCTGTAGAGGCGCCGTGGCGCGATGACTTCGACTTTGCCTTGCAGGCTCACCGGTTGCGGTTGCTGCTTTCTGTCAATGTCGAGGCCTTCGATGAAGGGGTAGGCCACGGTCAGGTCATCGGGGTTGGTCAGGTTGGAGCTCGATGGGCTGAGCTGAATGCCGGGGTCGGTTTCCGACCATTCCGGCTGGAAGGGAATCACCCGTTTGTTGCTTAGCGTGACCGACTGCCATTCCAGGCCATGGGGAAACAAAAACGCGGCAGGAACGCTGAACGTGAAGGGAAACACTGGCTGCAGATCGATCAGATAGTCGGAACCGGAGTCCTTTTGCAGCACGAACAACCCGTTGATGTAGGTGTCGACCAGGGCCTGCGGGCTCGGGTAGTGCTTGAGCATGGCGAGGGCGTCTTCGCCGTATTCGGTTTCCACCGGCTTGCTGTCGAGCTTGAGTTGCGCGCGTTCGAGCAGCAGCAGTGAGCCGCCCAGTTCCGACACGGCATCCTTGAGCTTCGGATCCTGAATGGCGTCCAGCGACTTTTCGAACTGCGCGGTTTTTTCTTCGAGGCTGACCTGGCGTTTTTCTTCGCTGGGTGAGCAGCCGCTCAGCAGCAGCGCCAGGCAAATTCCGGCACTCGTCAAAGGCAATTGCACATCCATTTCCAGTCTTCCTGTCCGACATCACTGAGCAGTCAATGATTTGGACACTAGCAGAAAAACTTTGATACACAGGCGCAGGTGACGGATTTTTCGACGGTTTCTGGCTGCTTCTGGGTATGGACGGGTGGCTGGTATACTCGCCGCCATTTCCAGTCCAACGTGTGAGATTCAATGGAACGCTTTATCGAAAATGCAATGTACGCCTCGCGCTGGCTGCTGGCGCCGATCTATTTCGGCCTGTCCCTCGGACTGCTGGCGCTGGCACTGAAATTCTTCCAGGAAGTCTTCCACGTCATCCCGAACGTGTTTTCGATGGCCGAATCGGACTTGATCCTGGTACTGCTGTCGCTGATCGACATGGCCCTGGTGGGCGGTTTGCTGGTGATGGTGATGATTTCCGGCTACGAAAACTTCGTCTCGCAACTGGACATCGACGACAGCAAGGAAAAACTCAACTGGCTGGGCACCATGGACTCTTCGTCGCTGAAGATGAAGGTGGCCGCATCGATCGTGGCGATCTCGTCCATTCACCTGCTGCGCATCTTCATGGACGCCAAGAACGTCGATCCCGAGCATTTGCAGTGGTATGTGATCATCCACATGACCTTCGTGGTCTCGGCCTTCGCCATGGGTTACCTGGATAAAGTCACCAAGCACTGATTTACCCATCTGCTGTAGGAGCGAGCCCGCTCGCGATGGACTCAAGATCGCCGCGGGGTGTCAGGTTTCCCGCGTCATCGTTGGCAAGCATCGCGAGCGAGCTCGCTCCTACAGAGGGGCGTGATGAAACAGACGGGCGGCGTCGCTTGTGGCTTGTGCTTTGATGCGCCGAGGCCTATCCCTGTAAGTATGTTGGTTCGCCACTGCGTGAGGTGCGTTCATGACCCTGCATGAGTTGAATGCGTATGCCGTCGCCGGGAAGGTCGATGAGCTGAACCTGATCTCGATGGAGGGGGGCATCTACCTGTTGGAGGCGCGGATGCATGGCGCGGCGTATCCATTGAGCGATACCCACGGACACATGATGAGCCTGCGTTCGGTGGAGCATGCCCGTGATGTGCTGCGCTCCTTTCCCAAGTTGCACTTCAACCTTGTGCACACGGTCGTGCACGACGAAATGTGCGGTCTGGTTGCCGATGTTGAGGAAAACCTGAAGGTGCCGATCGCCTGAGGTCCCTCATCAAAGGCATGACATCTGTGCTAGTCTGCTGGCCCTTTTGGTTCCGGGCGCTCCGGGACGCGCTGTGCACGCATGGCAAGTTCCCGAGCCGTCCGCACAGCGGAGCAGTGTCATGTCCGAAGTAAATCTGTCCACCGACGAAACCCGCGTCAGCTACGGTATTGGCCGTCAGCTGGGCGACCAACTGCGCGACAACCCGCCACCGGGCGTAAGCCTGGACGCGATCCTGGCTGGTCTGACCGACGCATTCGCCGGCAAACCAAGCCGTGTGGGTCAGGAAGAAATGTCCGCCAGCTTCAAAGTCATCCGCGAAATCATGCAGGCCGAAGCTGCAGCCAAGGCTGAAGCGGCTGCTGGCGAAGGCCTGGCCTTCCTGGCTGAAAACGCCAAGCGTGAAGGCATCACCACTCTGGCTTCCGGCCTGCAGTTCGAAGTCCTGACCGCTGGCGAAGGCGCCAAGCCATCCCGTGAAGACTCCGTGCGTACTCATTACCACGGCACCCTGATCGACGGCACAGTGTTCGACAGCTCCTACGAGCGCGGCCAGCCTGCGGAATTCCCGGTTGGCGGCGTGATCGCCGGCTGGACCGAAGCCCTGCAACTGATGAACGCCGGTAGCAAATGGCGCCTGTACGTGCCGAGCGAGCTGGCATACGGCGCTCAAGGCGTTGGCAGCATTCCGCCGCACAGCGTACTGGTATTCGACGTCGAACTGCTCGACGTACTGTAATACCTGGCCTGTCGCTATGACGGGCTAATGTGGGAGCGGGCTTGCTCGCGAAGGCGTTTATTCAGTCGACAAACAAGTTGCCTGACACACCGCTTTCGCGAGCAAGCCCGCTCCCACAGTTTTTTTACGGTGTCTCATACTTCGATCTTGTGGTGCAGTTCACTGTGCGGGCGCAACGCCCGGGCATAGCAGAACAGAAACAGATTACGCACCAGTTCCTTGAGCACCACCGGCTCACTGGAACTCAGGCCATTGAGGTCAAGATCACCTTGGTCCTGCAGTTCGCTCAAGGCTTCTTCTTCAAGCACTGCACAGACTTCCCCGGTTTCCCGATGCAGGATCCTGAGGTAAGGGTGTGGGCGGTCCAGCCAGGCATCGATCAGATAAGTCATGATTCTCATCTCCATTGAAGGTTTGATGAGAATAATTCTTATTCATCAAATAGCAAGGGCCTATTGGCGATTTGCGCTTTTTTCCGGGTAAAGATTGCGTCAGGTCAAAAGGACTGGCGTTTGGCTATTGCGAGGAATTACTGGGCGAAGCAGGGGGGGGGCGCCATCCCGCGCCAGGCGCGGGATGGATAACAGCAGGCTCAGACTTTTCTGACGAACTCGGACTTGAGTTTCATCGGGCCGATGCCGTCGATCTTGCAGTCGATGTCGTGATCGCCATCGCACAGGCGGATGTTCTTGACCTTGGTGCCGACCTTGACCACCAAAGACGTACCCTTGACCTTGAGGTCCTTGATCACGGTGATGGTGTCGCCGTCTTGCAGGACGTTGCCGACCGAATCCTTTTTCACTGTGTCATCGGACACAGCTTCGGCTTCACCGCTGGCGGACCATTCGTGGGCGCACTCGGGGCAGATCAGCTGGGCGCCGTCTTCATAGGTGTATTCGGAATTGCATTTTGGGCAGGGTGGCAACGTGCTCACTAAGGCTCCTTGGATTCAGGATCGCTAAAAAGCGCACATTGTATAGGGTTTTAGCGGGGAGGGGTGCAGCGCGGGAAAACCTGTGGGGAACAAACCTGTGGGAGCGAGCTTGCTCGCGATGGCGTCCTTTCAGTCAACAACGATGTTGAATGTAAGTGCCTAATCGCGAGCAAGCTCGCTCCCACAGGGGGCTTGCAGTGTTGTCAGTGCGTACGCGCGACCGCGAACTCGCTCAGCTCAACGAGTGCATCGCGGTACTCGCTGGCAGGCAACGCTTCGAGACACTGGATTGCGCGCGCCACATAGTCGCGTGCCAGTTGCGCGGTGTACTCCAGCGAGCCCGAGGCTTCCACGGCTTCGCGGATGCTTTCCAGGTCTTCGATTCCGCCTTTCTGGATCGCCTTGCGCACCAGGGCGGCCTGTTCCGGCGTACCTTCGCGCATGGTGTAGATCAGTGGCAGGGTCGGCTTGCCTTCGGCCAGATCGTCACCGACGTTCTTGCCCAGGGTTTCGGCGTCGCCTTTGTAGTCGAGCAGGTCGTCGACCAGTTGGAAGGCCACGCCCAGGTGATCACCGAATGTACGCAGGGCTTCGGCCTGTTCCGGCGTGGCCTGGCACAGGGCGGCGGCGCTGTGGGTCGAGGCTTCGAAGAGCATCGCGGTCTTGCCGCGGATGACTTCCATGTAGGTTTCTTCGGTGGTGCTGACGTCCCGCACCTTCGACAGCTGCAATACTTCGCCTTCGGCGATGATGCGCGTGGCTTGCGAAAGGATCTTCATCACCGGCATCGAGCCAAGTTCGACCATCATTTCGAATGAGCGCGAATACAGGAAGTCACCGACCAGTACGCTTGGCGCGTTGCCCCACATGGCGTTGGCGGTCGAGCGGCCACGGCGCATGCCGGACATGTCGACCACATCGTCATGCAGCAGGGTGGCGGTGTGCAGGAACTCGATGGTCGCGGCCAGCAGGCGCAGGTCATCGCCTTCGCGGCCCAGGGCCTTGCCACACAGCAACACCAGTAAAGGACGCAGGCGTTTGCCGCCGGCCGAGGTAATGTAATCGCCG
The DNA here is from genome assembly GCF_019956175.1 of Pseudomonas sp. BF-R-30. Classification (NCBI taxonomy): domain Bacteria; kingdom Pseudomonadati; phylum Pseudomonadota; class Gammaproteobacteria; order Pseudomonadales; family Pseudomonadaceae; genus Pseudomonas; species Pseudomonas sp. BF-R-30. Next base: position 50,717 of record NZ_JAHBDE010000010.1, read on the forward strand.
ATTTTCGATACCAGCGGCACTCGGGAAGTCAGCTGCTTCTTGATGATGCCGTCGACGGCGCTAAAATCGTCCGCCACCGCGCGGTAGAAAGCTTGGGGTTGCATCAGCGACAGTCGCTCCAGAAGGGTTGCGCGGCATGCTAGGACCCACGCTTGCAGGTGTCAAGGCGCGATGGACGGCCTCTTGCAAGGCTAGCGTGGCTTGCGTACAATCGCGCACCCTGAACTTCCTGGGCAGCACCTGCCTTACGCAATTGCAAGCGGGCCTCCAGCCCCATGCAGCCATGCCAGCCAATACCTCTTCTTATAAAGAGCTGGGTGAGCAGGATTATCGGAGAAATACCATGTCTTATGCAGTAATCGTTACTGGCGGCAAGCAGTACAAAGTCGCCCCAGGTGAATACCTGAAGATCGAAAAACTGGAAATCGCTACCGGCGAATCCGTTACCTTTGATCGCGTTCTGTTGGTTGCCAACGGTGACGACGTGAATATCGGCGCTCCAGTTGTTGCTGGCGCTACCGTTGTGGCTGAAGTGATCTCCCAAGGTCGTCACGATAAAGTCCGCATCATCAAGTTCCGTCGCCGTAAGCACCACATGAAGCGTATGGGCCACCGCCAGTGGTACACCGAGATCAAAATCACCGGTATTCAGGCTTAATTACAGCCTAATTCCTCACTAGGAGAATTGAACTCATGGCACACAAAAAAGCTGGTGGTAGTACCCGTAACGGTCGCGACTCAGAAGCCAAACGCCTTGGCGTGAAGATGTATGGCGGCCAGGCTATCAAAGCAGGCAACATCATCGTGCGTCAGCGCGGCACCCAATTCCACGCTGGCTACGGCGTTGGCATGGGTAAAGATCACACCCTCTTCGCTAAAGTCGAAGGCGTGATCAAGTTCGAAGTAAAAGGCGCCTTCGGTCGTCGTTACGTGAGCGTAGTCGCAGCTTAATTGCGCGATCGCTGGAAAAGCCCTGTCTCGCGACGGGGCTTTTTCGTTTGTGGGGTGAGTCTCTTGCAAAGCTGTTTGTATGGGCTGTCGGCGTACGATGTAGGTATCGTGGTTCAGGGTCGCTGCGCTCATTTTTGCAAGAGTCTTATGTCTTGATTGTTTTTCGGCTCGTCCGTATGGCGAGAGGCGTTTGTTATGAAGTTTGTTGATGAAGTATCGATTCGCGTAAAGGCTGGTGATGGCGGCAATGGCGCCATGAGTTTCCGTCGGGAAAAATTTATCGAGAACGGTGGCCCGAACGGCGGTGATGGCGGTGACGGCGGTTCCATCTACATGATGGCCGACGAAAACCTCAACACCCTGGTGGACTACCGTTACACCCGGCACTTCGATGCCGAGCGTGGCTCCAACGGCGGCAGCACCGACTGCACCGGCAAGAAGGGTGAAGACCTGATCCTGCGTGTTCCGGTCGGCACCACGGTGATCGACTCCGCGACTCAGGAAGTCATCGGCGACCTGACCAAGGCCGGACAGAAATTGATGGTGGTGCAGGGCGGCTGGCATGGTCTGGGCAATACCCGTTTCAAATCCAGTACCAACCGTGCGCCGCGCCAGACCACTCCGGGCAAGCCGGGCGAGCAGCGCGACCTGAAGCTGGAAATGAAAGTACTGGCTGACGTGGGTCTGCTGGGTTTGCCGAACGCCGGTAAAAGTACCTTTATCCGTTCGGTTTCGGCTGCCAAGCCGAAAGTTGCCGACTACCCGTTCACCACGCTGGTGCCGAACCTGGGTGTGGTCAGCGTCGATCGCTGGAAGAGCTTCGTCATTGCCGATATTCCGGGTTTGATCGAAGGCGCTTCCGAAGGTGCTGGTCTGGGCATTCGCTTCCTCAAGCACTTGGCGCGTACGCGTCTGCTGCTGCACCTCGTGGACATGGCGCCGCTGGATGATGCCAGCGCACCGGATGCCGCTGAAGTGATCGTCAATGAGCTGATCAAGTTCAGCCCATCCCTGGCGGAGCGTGATCGCTGGTTGGTCCTGAACAAGTGCGATCAGATCCTTGATGAAGAGCATGATGCTCGCGTCAAGGAAATCGTTGATCGCCTGGAATGGACTGGTCCGGTCTACGTGATCTCGGCCATCTCCAAACTCGGTACCGAGCGTCTGTGCCACGACATCATGCGTTACATGGAAGATCGTGCCGATCGCCTGGCCAATGACCCGGCCTACAAGGAAGAGTTGGCCGATCTCGATCAGCGCATCGAAGACGAAGCTCGCGCGCAACTGCAGGCGCTGGATGACAAGCGTGCCCTGCGTCGTAGCGGCGTGAAGTCGGTCCATGACATCGGTGACGATGATTGGGACGAAGAAGATGTGGATGACGAAGACGGTCCGGAAATCATTTACGTGCGTGACTGATTCGTTGCGATAAACTTAAGCGCCGCTCAATCGAGCGGCGTTTTGGTATCTGGAAATCGATTGTTGGCCACGAGTAACCACGAATAACGTCACGGGCAGTGCTAGGTCGCGCTGCCCTCAAGCTAAGGTTGAAGATGATGCGGAGCAAGGTGACAGGTGCGCAGCGTTGGGTCGTGAAGATCGGCAGCGCTTTGCTGACGGCGGACGGCAAAGGCCTGGATCGCGCGGCAATGGGTGTCTGGGTTGAGCAGATGGTGGCCTTGCATGAGGCGGGCGTCGAGCTGGTGCTGGTGTCCTCCGGGGCGGTGGCGGCCGGCATGAGCCGTTTGGGCTGGACCTCGCGACCCAGTGCGATGCACGAACTTCAGGCTGCCGCCGCAATCGGCCAGATGGGGTTGGTGCAGGCCTGGGAGTCGAGCTTCGCCAAGCATGGCCGGCATACCGCGCAGATTCTCCTGACTCACGACGACTTGTCCGACCGCAAGCGCTACCTGAACGCCCGCAGCACCTTGCGTGCGCTGGTCGAGCTGAAGGTTATCCCGGTGATCAACGAGAATGATACCGTGGTCACCGACGAAATCCGTTTTGGCGACAACGACACCCTGGCGGCGCTGGTGGCGAACCTGGTCGAGGCGGACTTGCTGGTGATCCTGACGGATCGCGACGGCATGTTCGATGCTGATCCGCGCAACAATCCGGATGCCCAGCTGATTTACGAGGCGCGCGCCGATGATCCGGCGCTCGACGCGGTGGCGGGTGGCACCGGTGGTGCGCTGGGGCGTGGTGGTATGCAGACCAAATTGCGTGCTGCGCGTCTGGCGGCCCGTTCCGGTGCTCACACCATCATCGTTGGCGGGCGGCTTGAGCGTGTGCTGGATCGCCTCAAGGCGGGCGAGCGCATCGGCACCCTGCTGTCGCCGGAGCGCGGCATGTTGGCGGCGCGCAAGCAGTGGCTGGCCGGTCATCTGCAAACCCGTGGCACCCTGGTGCTGGATGCGGGTGCGGTGACTGCATTGTCTCAGGGCAACAAGAGCTTGCTGCCGGTTGGGGTCAAATTGGTGCAGGGCAGCTTCCGTCGCGGCGAGATGGTGGTTTGCGTGGCGCCGGACGGTCGCGAGATTGCCCGTGGCCTGGCCAACTACAGTGCGCTGGAGGCGCAAAAAATCATCGGTCAGTCGTCTGAGGCGATTGTCGGTCTGTTGGGTTACATGGCGGAACCGGAGCTGGTTCACCGCGATAACCTGATCCTGGTCTGAAGGAATACCTGAATGCGCGTGGCAAAAGGATTGTTGGGATTGCTGTTGGCGATGCCGCTGCTGGCGTCGGCCGAAGAGATCGGTCAGGTGTCGACGGTGTTCAAGTTCGTCGGGCCGAATGACCGGATCGTGGTCGAGGCCTTTGATGATCCCAAGGTCGACGGCGTGACCTGCTATCTGTCGCGCGCCAAGACCGGCGGGGTGAAGGGTGGTCTTGGTTTGGCCGAGGATCGTGCCGAAGCGTCTATCGCTTGCCGGCAGGTCGGACCGATCAGCTTCAAGGGTGAGCTCAAGGATGGTGACGAGGTGTTCAAGGAGCGCACGTCTCTGGTGTTCAAGACCATGCAGGTGGTGCGCTTCCTCGACAAAAAGCGCAATACGCTGGTGTACCTGGTGTACAGCGATCGCCTGATCGAGGGCAGTCCGCAGAATGCGGTGACGGCGATTCCGATTTTGCCGTGGGCGCACGCTCAGTAACCTTACGCAAAACGAAATGTGGGAGCGGGCTTGTCTCCGGGCGGCGATCCGACGAATGCGGTGTATCAGATGACATGTGCGTCTACTGACGCTCCCTCTTCGCGAGCAAGCCCGCTCCCACATTTTTTTGTGCTGCGTTCAGCAAATCGCAGGCAATAAAAAACCGACCCTGAGGTCGGTTTTTTAATGAACGAGTCGCTTAGGCAGCAGCGGCAACGTTCAGGGCCTTCACGTGGCCATTCAGGCGGCTCTTATGACGAGCGGCCTTGTTCTTGTGGATGATGCCTTTATCGGCCATACGGTCGATAACTGGCACAGCCAGAACGTAAGCAGCTTGAGCTTTGGCAGCGTCTTTTGCGTCGATGGCCTTAACTACATTCTTGATGTAGGTACGAACCATGGAACGCAGGCTGGCGTTGTGGCTGCGACGCTTCTCAGCCTGTTTTGCACGTTTTTTGGCGGAAGGTGAGTTGGCCACCGTCGAGCTCCTCGAAAGACTTTTTAGGAAATAGCAAACAAAATAGGCCGCGAATCATGCCGATGAGTTGAGGTCTTGTCAAGGGCGGTTGAGACGTTCCGCTAAGTGGTAGGTGCTACACCTCTGGATATTTCTTTCCAGCGTGCGACCTGTAAACTCGCGAGCTTTGGCTCTGTGCTGTTGCGGCGCGGAGTATCGCATAAGTGGGCGCGTAGTTCGCCTGCTGTTTATCGACAGGCACAAACTCTTTCAATGAATCTGCTCAAATCGTTGGCCGCCGTCAGCTCTATCACGATGCTTTCCCGGGTTTTGGGATTCGTTCGTGACACCCTTATTGCGCGTGCATTCGGCGCGGGAATGGCGACAGACGCCTTCTTCATCGCCTTCAAACTGCCCAATCTGTTGCGACGGATTTTTGCCGAAGGGGCGTTTTCCCAGGCATTCGTACCGATTCTTGCCGAATATAAAAGTCAGAAAGGGGATGAGGCGACGCGAACCTTCATTGCCTATGTTTCCGGCCTGCTGACGCTGGTGCTGGCACTCGTCACGGCATTGGGCATGATTGCCGCCCCGTGGGTCATCTGGGTGACCGCGCCGGGTTTCATCGATACGCCCGAGAAGTTCGAGCTGACCACGAGCCTGTTGCGGGTGACCTTTCCTTACATATTGCTGATTTCCCTGTCGTCGCTGGCGGGTGCGATCCTCAACACCTGGAACCGTTTTTCGGTCCCGGCATTCGTGCCGACGCTGCTCAACGTCAGCATGATTATTTTTGCGTTGTTCCTGACACCGTACTTCGATCCGCCCGTAATGGCGCTCGGTTGGGCGGTGCTGGTGGGTGGACTGGCACAGTTGCTCTATCAACTGCCGCACCTGAAAAAGATTGGCATGCTGGTGTTACCGCGCCTGAACCTGCGCGACAGCGGCGTCTGGCGGGTGATGAAACAGATGTTGCCGGCGATTCTCGGGGTATCGGTGAGCCAGATCTCGCTGATCATCAATACGATTTTCGCTTCGTTCCTGGTCGCAGGTTCCGTGTCCTGGATGTACTACGCCGACCGTTTGATGGAGTTGCCATCCGGCGTGTTGGGCGTGGCGCTGGGGACGATTCTGCTGCCGACTCTGGCCAAGACTTACGCCAGCAAGGATCGCCACGAATACTCGCGCATCCTCGATTGGGGCCTGCGTCTATGCTTCGTGCTGGTATTGCCTTGCGCCTTCGCGCTGGGGATTCTGGCCGAGCCGTTGACGGTTTCGCTGTTCCAGTACGGCCAGTTTGATGCCCATGATGCGGCCATGACTCAGCGCGCGTTGATCGCCTATTCCATCGGTTTGCTCGGAATTATCGTGATCAAAGTGCTCGCGCCGGGCTTTTATGCGCAACAAAACATCCGCACGCCGGTAAAAATCGCAATTTTCACGTTGGTCGTCACTCAGTTGTTCAACCTGTTGCTGATCGGTCCGCTGGCTCACGCGGGCCTGGCGCTCGCCATCAGCGCCGGCGCCTGCCTCAATGCAGGGCTGCTCTTCTATCAGCTGCGTAAACAGCAGATGTACCAGCCGCAACCGGGCTGGGCAAAGTTCGGCTTCAAGCTGGTGGTTGCGGTAGCGGTGATGTCTGGCGTGTTGCTGGCAGGGATGCATTTCATGCCGGCCTGGGGCGAGGGGCAGATGCTTGAGCGTTTCCTGCGTCTGGGTGCCTTGGTCGTTGCCGGTGTGGTGGCTTATTTCGGCATGTTAGTGTTGATGGGCTTCCGTTTGCGCGACTTCAATCGCAAGGCGCTGGGCTGAGGTTCTGGCCTTGATAAACACGGGCGAGCCGGCGGTTTTGTCGGCTCGATCACTTTGGGTTACGGTGTTGCCTGTCGTCGGCCGCCGGGTGTGGTTATAATCGACCACTTTATGAGCAAGAAGCGCGTTATGCAGCTGGTTCGAGGCCTCCACAATCTGCGCCCCCGGCATCGGGGCTGTGTCGCCACTATTGGCAACTTTGACGGTGTACACCGCGGCCACCAGGCTATCCTGGCGCGCCTGCGTGAGCGTGCGCTCGAGTTGGGCGTGCCCAGCTGCGTGGTGATTTTCGAGCCGCAACCGCGAGAGTTCTTCGCTCCGGACACCGCGCCGGCCCGTCTGGCCCGCCTGCGGGACAAGCTGCAATTGCTGGCTGCCGAAGGCGTCGACCGTGTTCTGTGCCTGGCTTTCAACCAGCGCCTGAGCAAGCTCAGTGCCAGTGAGTTCGTCGATACCATTCTGGTCGACGGTCTTGGCGTCCAGCACCTGGAGGTCGGGGATGACTTCCGTTTCGGCTGTGACCGCGCGGGAGATTTCGATTTCCTGCAGCAGGCCGGCATCGTTCAGGGTTTTACCGTCGAGGCGGCGCAAACCGTTGAGCTGGACGGTATTCGCGTCAGCAGCACTCAGGTCCGCAATGCCCTGGCCGCAGCTGATTTTGCCTTGGCCGAGCGACTGCTGGGTCGGCCGTTCCAGATTACCGGGCGGGTTCTCCACGGCCAGAAGCTGGCTCGCCAGTTGGGTACGCCCACGGCCAACATACAACTCAAGCGCCGTCGCGTTCCGCTTTCCGGGGTTTACCTGGTCAACGTCGACATCGACGGCAAGACCTGGCCAGGCGTCGCCAACATCGGCGTGCGGCCAACGGTACAAGGTGATGGCAAGGCCCACCTTGAAATACATCTTTTAGATTTTGCCGGCGATCTGTATGACCGGCGTTTAACGGTGGTTTTCCACCACAAGCTGCGTGAAGAGCAGCGTTTCGCCTCTCTGGAGGCGTTGAAAACGGCGATCAACGCGGATGTCGCCGCCGCCCGTGCACTAGCCGCACCTAGCGCCCATCGCTAATGAAGAGCCTTAAATGACCGACTATAAAGCCACGCTAAACCTTCCGGACACCGCCTTCCCAATGAAGGCCGGCCTGCCACAGCGCGAACCGCAGATCCTGCAGCGCTGGGACAGTATTGGCCTGTACGGAAAGTTGCGCGAGATTGGCAAGGATCGTCCGAAGTTCGTATTGCACGACGGCCCTCCGTACGCCAACGGCTCGATTCACATCGGTCATGCGCTGAACAAGATTCTCAAGGACATGATCATCCGCTCGAAGACCCTGTCGGGCTTCGACGCGCCTTATGTTCCGGGCTGGGACTGCCACGGCCTGCCGATCGAGCACAAGGTCGAAGTGACCCACGGCAAGAACCTGGGCGCGGACAAGACCCGCGAACTGTGCCGGGCCTACGCCACCGAGCAGATCGAAGGGCAGAAGTCCGAGTTCATCCGCCTGGGTGTGCTGGGTGACTTCGCCAACCCGTACAAGACCATGGACTTCAAGAACGAGGCCGGTGAAATCCGTGCCTTGGCCGAAATCGTCAAGGGCGGTTTCGTGTTCAAGGGCTTGAAGCCTGTGAACTGGTGCTTCGACTGCGGTTCGGCCCTGGCTGAAGCGGAAGTCGAGTACGAGAACAAGAAGTCCTCGACCATCGACGTGGCCTTCCCGATTGCCGATGAAGCCAAACTGGCTGCCGCATTCGGTCTGCCGTCGCTGGCCAAGTCTGCCTCGATCGTGATCTGGACCACCACCCCGTGGACCATTCCGGCCAACCAGGCGCTGAACGTTCACCCGGAATTCAACTACGCCCTGGTCGACGTCGGCGACAAACTGCTGGTGCTGGCTGAAGAGCTGGTCGAGTCGTGCCTGGCGCGCTACTCGCTGGAAGGCTCGGTCGTTGCGACCACCACCGGTAAAGCGCTGGAACTGATCAACTTCCGTCACCCGTTCTACGACCGTCTGTCGCCGGTTTACCTGGCCGACTACGTTGAACTGGGCGCCGGCACCGGTGTGGTTCACTCATCTCCGGCCTACGGCGTGGACGACTTCGTGACCTGCAAGAAGTACGGCATGGTCAACGATGACATCCTCAATCCGGTCCAAAGCAACGGCGTTTACGTTCCGTCGCTGGAATTCTTCGGCGGCCAGTTCATCTGGAAGGCCAACCCAGCCATCGTCGACAAACTGACCGAAGTCGGTGCGTTGCTGCACACCACCGTCATCGAACACAGCTACATGCACTGCTGGCGCCACAAAACCCCGCTGATCTATCGCGCTACCGCGCAGTGGTTCATCGGCATGGACAAGCAGCCGACCACCGGCGACACCCTGCGTCAGCGCTCGCTCAAAGCCATCGAAGAGACCCAGTTCGTTCCGGCCTGGGGCCAGGCGCGTCTGCACTCGATGATCGCCAACCGTCCGGACTGGTGCATCTCCCGTCAGCGCAACTGGGGCGTGCCGATCCCGTTCTTCCTGAACAAGGAAAGCGGTGAGCTGCACCCACGAACCGTCGAGCTGATGGAAGAAGTTGCCAAGCGTGTTGAAGTCGAAGGCATCGAGGCCTGGTTCAAGCTGGACGCCGCCGAACTGCTGGGCGATGAAGCGCCGCAGTACGACAAGATCAGCGACACCCTCGACGTCTGGTTCGACTCGGGTACTACGCACTGGCACGTTCTGCGCGGTTCGCACCCGATGGGTCACGAAACCGGCCCGCGCGCCGACCTGTACCTGGAAGGTTCGGACCAACACCGTGGCTGGTTCCACTCGTCGCTGCTGACCGGTTGCGCCATCGACAACCACGCACCGTATCGCGAACTGCTGACTCACGGCTTCACGGTCGACGAGTCCGGCCGCAAGATGTCCAAGTCCCTGGGCAACGTGATCGCGCCACAGAAAGTCAACGACACCCTGGGTGCCGACATCATGCGTCTGTGGGTCGCTTCGACCGACTATTCGGGTGAAATGGCGGTTTCCGAGCAGATCCTGCAACGTAGTGCGGACGCCTACCGGCGTATCCGTAACACCGCGCGTTTCCTGCTTTCGAACCTGACCGGCTTCAACCCGGCCACCGACCTGCTGCCGGCCGAAGAAATGCTGGCTCTGGACCGTTGGGCCGTGGACCGTACCCTGCTGTTGCAACGCGAACTGCAAGAGCACTACGGCGAATACCGCTTCTGGAACGTGTACTCGAAGATCCACAACTTCTGCGTGCAGGAACTGGGCGGCTTCTACCTCGATATCATCAAGGATCGTCAGTACACCACTGGAGCCGACAGCAAGGCCCGTCGTTCCTGCCAGACTGCGCTATTCCACATCTCCGAGGCGCTGGTGCGCTGGATCGCGCCGATCCTGGCGTTCACCGCCGACGAACTGTGGCAGTACCTGCCGGGCGAGCGTAACGAGTCTGTCATGCTCAACACCTGGTATGAAGGCCTGAGCGAACTGCCGGAAGGCATCGAGCTGGATCGCGCTTACTGGGACCGGATCATGGCGGTCAAGGTCGCGGTCAACAAGGAAATGGAAATCCAGCGTGCAGCCAAGGCTGTCGGTGGCAACCTGCAGGCCGAAGTGACGCTGTTCGCCGAAGACGCGCTCACCGCCGACCTGGCCAAGTTGAGCAACGAACTGCGCTTTGTACTGATCACTTCGACCGCCAGTGTTGCGCCATTGGTGCAAGCACCGGCCGATGCCGTGGTCACTGAAGTCAGCGGCCTGAAGCTGAAAATCGTCAAGTCGGGCCACGCCAAGTGCGCTCGTTGCTGGCACTGCCGTGAAGACGTCGGTGTGAACCCGGAGCATCCGGAAATCTGCGGCCGTTGCGTCGACAACATCAGCGGCGCTGGCGAGGTCCGTCACTATGCCTAATGCCGTTGGCCGTTTCGGACGGCTGAGCTGGCTCTGGTTGAGTTTGCTGGTCCTGGTCATCGACCAGGCCAGCAAGTTCTACTTCGAAGGCAAGCTCCAGATGTACCAGCAGATCGTAATCATCCCCGATTACTTCAGCTGGACCCTGGCCTACAACACTGGCGCGGCATTCAGCTTCCTGGCTGACAGCTCCGGCTGGCAGCGCTGGCTATTCGCGTTGATCGCTGTCGTGGTCAGTGCGGTGCTGGTGGTGTGGCTCAAGCGTCTGGGGCGCAACGAGACCTGGCTGGCGGTTGCGCTGGCACTGGTGCTCGGCGGCGCGCTGGGCAATCTGTATGACCGCATTGCCCTGGGCCATGTGATCGATTTCATTCTGGTGCATTGGCAAAATCGCTGGTATTTCCCGGCGTTCAACTTTGCCGACAGCGCAATCACGGTTGGTGCTGTCATGCTGGCACTGGATATGTTCAAAAGTAAAAAGACCGGAGAAACCGTTCATGACTGAACAGGTATTGGCTGAGCAACGCATCGGCCAGAACACGGAAGTCACCTTGCATTTCGCATTGCGCCTGGAGAACGGCGACACGGTGGACAGCACCTTCGATAAAGCCCCGGCGACCTTCAAGGTCGGTGACGGCAACCTGTTGCCAGGTTTCGAAGCGGCGCTGTTCGGTTTCAAGGCCGGTGACAAGCGCACGCTGAGCATCGAGCCCGAAAACGCTTTCGGCCAGCCCAACCCGCAAAACGTGCAGATCATCCCGCGTTCACAGTTCCAGGACATGGAGCTGTCGCCAGGTTTGCTGGTGATCTTCAACGATGCGGCCAATACTGAACTGCCGGGCGTGGTCAAAGAGTTCGATGACGCGCAAGTGACCATCGACTTCAACCACCCGCTGGCGGGCAAGACGTTGACCTTTGACGTAGAGATCATCTCCGTCAAAGCGCTGTAAGGCATTACGGGGCAGCTTCTGTTGCCACCGGACCCTGTGGGAGCGAGCTTGCTCGCGATGAGTGCCTGACATTCAATTTTGATATTGACTGACACTCCGCCATCGCGAGCAAGCTCGCTCCCACAGTTTGTTTTTCATTGTTTTCGCGCGCAAGACACGAGGCACAGCATGCAAATCAAACTCGCCAACCCCCGTGGCTTCTGCGCCGGTGTGGACCGGGCGATCGAAATCGTCAACCGCGCCCTGGAAGTCTTCGGGCCGCCGATCTATGTACGCCACGAAGTGGTCCACAACAAATTTGTCGTCGAAGACCTGCGCTCCCGTGGTGCGATCTTCGTCGAAGAGCTGGATCAGGTGCCGGACGACGTCATCGTGATCTTCAGTGCCCACGGCGTTTCCCAGGCCGTGCGCAGCGAAGCGGCTGGCCGTGGGTTGAAAGTGTTCGACGCCACGTGCCCGCTGGTGACCAAAGTCCACATCGAAGTGGCGCGCTACAGCCGTGACGGCCGAGAGTGCATTCTCATCGGCCACGCCGGTCACCCGGAAGTCGAAGGCACCATGGGCCAGTACGATGTTGGCAATGGCGGCGCGATCTACCTGGTCGAAGACGAGAAGGATGTCGCGGCTTTGCAGGTGAAAAATCCTGAAGCGCTCGCCTTCGTGACCCAGACCACATTGTCGATGGACGATACCAGTCGCGTTATCGACGCTCTGCGTGCGCGCTTCCCGGCCATCGGTGGACCGCGCAAGGACGACATTTGCTACGCCACGCAAAACCGCCAGGACGCGGTCAAGCAACTGGCCGACGAATGTGATGTGGTGCTGGTGGTCGGCAGTCCGAATAGCTCGAACTCCAATCGCTTGCGCGAATTGGCAGAGCGCATGTCCACTCCGGCCTACCTGATCGACGGCGCCGAAGACCTGCAACAGAGCTGGTTCGACGGCGTCGAGCGTATCGGCATCACCGCTGGCGCATCCGCCCCGGAAGTCCTGGTGCGCGGCGTGATCCAGCAGTTGCAGGCCTGGGGTGCCACCGGAGCCGATGAATTGGCAGGTCGCGAGGAGAACATCACGTTCTCGATGCCTAAAGAACTGCGCGTTCGTTCGTTGCTCTGAATTGATTCCCTTTTTCGCATAACGGCTGCCCAACCTTGTCGTTGCGCAGGCTGACGCGACCGGTCCGTGCCAACACCACTTGATGTTGGCTTACCGGTTCGCGAAGGGTGCAAATGTATAACGTCCCTCCAATCAGTGACTCGCCCTGACCTCTGAATCGTATGGAGCTTTCGACTGGACCGTTCCCCACAATCGACACGCGTGCGCCGCTCTGGCGTTCGGCCAGCAGTGGATTGTCGCTGTCCATCTCCCCCTTGCCGCTGATATCCAGAATCATCCGCCAGCCTTGGCTCCAGTCGCCATTGATGCCGTGAATCACCACGGCCTGGTTGCGGACGATGGCTTCGCTCCGGGCAGTGCGAATACTGCTGAAAAGGGCCTGCGCCGCTTGCTGTCTTTGGTTCGACTCGATCAGCGTTGCGAACGCCGGGCTGACCAACTGCAGAACAATTCCTGTAATTGCCAGTCCCATGAGCAGTTCGATCAGACTGAAGCCTTGTTGCCGCATGACATCTCCCTCCGTGGTGTGCTGTAGCCCGCGCAATCCCTGCACGAGAAATGGCAACGCAAACGCACCGCATCGCTCGAATGTTGTGCTGCGCAAGAGCAGGTATAGCCGAAGGAAGCAGAAGGCCCCGATGGATCATCCTACAAAAGGTTTCACGCTGATCGAGTTGCTGGTCGCGATCGCGATCCTTCTGATTCTGCTGACTCTGGCTGTCCCGGCGTTTACCCGCTCGATGCAAACAACGAGGGCGGATACTGAAATCGCTGACCTGCGACGAGCCCTGAATTTTGCCCGGCTTGAAGCCATCGATCGGGGCAATGCCACACGGGTGCGACCGACGGCCGGTGGGGATGTCTGGAGTGGGGAACTGACGGTTTACGACGGTACTGGCGCTTTGGCCAATGTATTGCGGGTTGTTCCGGCGATGAGCGGCGGTGCAACTCTGGCGCTAACCTCTGACGTCACTGCCATCGATTTCAACAGTATGGGCGGATTGTCATCACCGTCCTCAGAGGTGGTGATCAGCTATGGGCGGGGCGCACAAAGCAGGACGCTGACGGTGTGTTTGAACGGACGAATTCTATTGGGTGGAAATTGCGGATGAGGGCAGGGAGGCAAGGCGTGCAGGAGGGCATGACGCTGGTCGAAGTCCTGGTGGCGTTAGTCATTCTGGGAGTGGGCCTGCTGGGGGCTGCGGCGTTTCAGCTCAATGCGCTGAAGTACACGGACAGTGCGCGCATGACCAGTCAGGCCAGTTTTATCGCCTACGACCTGATGGACCGCATTCGCGCCAACGCCGCAGCGGATTACACCATTGCGCCGCCGGCCTCGGGCAATCCGGACGTTACCCGGGATCAGGATCTGTTTGATTTCAACGCCAACATCGTCAGTTCACTCGGAGCCTCCGCGACGGGCAGTGTTACCGTTAACCGGCAGGTGTACACCATCACTATTACCTGGGACGACTCACGGGCCGCGAATACTGCCGATTCGCGACGCAGCTTCATCCTGAGCAGCCGCGCAGCCATTGATCCGATGGTGATCCCGTGAGGCGCCGCAGCAGGGGTTTTAGCCTGGTCGAGTTACTGATCGCCATGGCGTTGAGCCTGATCGTGGTGCTGGGCGTGGTGCAGGTTTTCATCGCGGCCAAGAACACCTATCTCAGCCAGAATGCGGCCGCGAACATGCAGGAGGACGCACGTTTCGTTTTGAGCAAAATGATTCAGGAGATTCGCATGGTCGGGATGTTCGGTTGCCTGGAAAGGATCACTGATTCCAGCAAGAAAGGTGATTTCCATGCCAATCGTGTAACGCCGATCCGTTGGGACAATGGCAGTCGCAGTTTGACGCTGGTTACGGCGGATGTCGGCAGCAACGGCGACAAGCCGGACTGGACCGTGCTTTCCGATTGTAGAACCAATTCGACGGCCTACAGTGAAGGTCGGACGCCAGTGGCAGGGCAACTGGCATTTCCGATCCGGCGGCTGATTTACAGCTTCAACAACAACCAACTGCTCATGAAGGGCGGGGCCGCAGCAGACCAGGTATTGGTGGATAACGTCAGCGCTTTCGACGTGAGCTTCGGCCTGGCCAGCACAGCCACTGATCTGGCTGCTTCGCGCTACAGCAGCAACCCGCCGAACCCCGCGCTGATTCGTAGCGTTCGCCTGAGCCTGACCCTCACCGATCCGAACCACCGCGTGAGCGATCAAACCTTCAACGTGGTTGCCGCTCTGCGCAACCGCTTGCCATGAGAGGGTGCCAATGAATCGGTCTCCCATGACGTGTTACACCCAGCGCGGCATGGCCCTATTGGTCAGCCTGGTGTTCTTGCTCTTGCTGACGTTGATTGGCCTTTCATCGATGCAAAGCGCCACCCTGCAGGAAAAAATGGCCGGTAGCGTCGCCTTGCGCAACCAGTCGTTTCAGCGTGCCGAAGCCGCATTGCGGGTGGGCGAGAGTACAGTGCAACGGGACAGTTATGCGCTACCTGTTTGTAGCGGCACCGTTCAATGTGCACCGCCGTCCGAGTCCTCGACAATTACCGCTGCCGGTTTCAACTCCACTTCCGCAGTGACCTGGATTGCATCGGGCAACGGCTTTTATGGTGTGCAAAATATTGGTGACAGCCAAGATGCGGTGAATGTGCCAATCAATACCCCGGCGATGTTGTATCGGGTAACGGCAGTCGGCATCGCGGGGCATTCGCGCAGTGTGGTGGAGAGCATCTATGCGAAGTACTGAGCGAGCTGTCAGGTTATGGCCACAATTGTTTGGTGCCGTCGTCGCGCTTAACCTGTCGGTGTCGGCGCACGCTGCCATATCAGCGGATTCGCCAGCGCTGAACCGGCCCACCTGTCTGGCCAATGGCAACTGGTACGGTTTTTACCATGGCAATCAGGGGTTGAAGGCCGTCTGCCTGAAGCTGCCCGCTGCGATCAGCGTTAAGATGCTCGACAGCAACGCCGATGGAGTGGTCGACAACAGCGACACGCTATCCGATGGCGTGATCTTTATCGGGGAACATTCGACCCAGGACGCCAGCGACAATGGCGGGGCCGTGAACGATTCCACTGGCGACGGTACTGCGGGGATGGAAAAATCCGGCGGCAGCCGTCGCATCATGTGGCGACA
The DNA here is from genome assembly GCF_019956175.1 of Pseudomonas sp. BF-R-30. Taxonomy (NCBI): domain Bacteria; kingdom Pseudomonadati; phylum Pseudomonadota; class Gammaproteobacteria; order Pseudomonadales; family Pseudomonadaceae; genus Pseudomonas; species Pseudomonas sp. BF-R-30. The sequence goes on from NZ_JAHBDE010000010.1 coordinate 66,210, forward strand.
AATACAGTGAGTGAGAATTGAGGCATGCGTAGTTCCAACCGCGGTTTTACCCTGATCGAAATCATGATCGTGATTGCGATCATCGGTATTGTCATGACCATTGCTGCCCCGAGTTTCACCGAATACCTGAACAAGGGCCGTCGCGCAGAAGTAGCCGGTCTGCTCTCGGAGCAGGCGCAGCTCCTGGAGCGCTTCTACTCGCAGAAAAATGCCTACACCGATGCGACGGGCCTCAGTGCCGGCAATGATTACTACAGCATCACACCGACCCTGACCGACCAGACTTTTCTGCTGACGGCGGTGCGCAAGGCTGACTCGAGCATGGCCACTGACAAGTGCGGTGATCTGACCATCACCAACACCGGTGTGCTCGGTATGGTCAACGCGAAATCCGGCCTGACCAGCAAAGACTGCTGGGGGCGCTGAGTTTCTATTTCGGGTGCCTTTTGTACCCTCTGTCTATTTAACGATTGGATCAGAACATGACCAGGCAACAGCAAGTGGTGATTGTCGGCGGTGGGGTGATTGGTTTGCTGACGGCCTTCAATCTCGCCTCCGAAGTGCAAAGCGTTGTGCTGCTGGATCGCTCGAGCGTCGGCCAGGAATCGTCCTGGGCCGGCGGCGGCATCGTGTCGCCGCTTTACCCGTGGCGATACAGCCCGGCGGTCACCGCGTTGGCTCACTGGTCCCAGGACTTTTATCCACAGCTGGGCGAGCGCTTGTTTGCCGCCACTGGCGTTGATCCTGAAGTGCACACCACCGGTCTGTACTGGCTGGATCTGGATGACGAGGCTGAAGCGCTGGCTTGGGCTGTCCGGGAAAATCGCCCGCTTAGCGCGGTGGATATTTCGGCAGCACACGACGCCGTGCCGGTGCTGGGCAGCGGTTTTTCCCGGGCGATCTACATGGCCGACGTCGCCAATGTGCGTAATCCGCGTCTGGTGAAGTCACTCAAGGCTGCATTGCTGGCGTTGCCGAACGTGACGATCCATGAGCAGTGCGAAGTCAGCGGGTTTGTTCGTGAGGGCAATAAAGTGGTCGGCGTGCAGACCTCCACAGGTACTGTTCCGGGCGATCAAGTCGTCCTGACGGCGGGGGCCTGGAGCGGTGATTTGCTCAAGCTTCTTGATCTGACGCTGCCGGTCGAGCCGGTGAAAGGGCAGATGATTCTCTACAAGTGTGCGGCGGATTTCCTGCCGAGCATGGTCCTGGCCAAGGGCCGTTATGCGATTCCCCGGCGCGACGGGCACATACTGATCGGCAGTACGCTGGAGCATGAAGGCTTTGACAAGACGCCGACCGGGTCGGCACTGGAAAGCCTGAAGGCATCCGCGGTGGAATTGATCCCGGCGCTGGCCGATGCCGAAGTGGTGGGGCATTGGGCCGGATTGCGCCCGGGATCACCCGAGGGCATTCCCTACATCGGTCCGGTGCCGGGTTTTGATGGGCTCTGGCTCAACTGCGGGCATTACCGAAACGGGCTGGTGCTGGCGCCAGCGTCGTGCCAGCTGTTTGCCGATGTAATGCTGGGCCGTGCGCCGATTATCGATCCGGCGCCTTATGCGCCTGCCGGGCGGCTTTGACTGCTGGATCGCAGTCGTTTACCCGGTCGCTATCGCGAGCAAGTTCGCTTCTGCAATGGTTCTGAGGTGTTCGCAGTTGTTGTGTTCACCAATGACCCTGTGGGAGCGGCTTGCTCGCGATAAGGGCCTCAATCCAATCCAAACTTCTTGAGCCTATAGCGCATCGACCTGAATGACAGGTTCAACCGTTGAGCCGCCGCCGTGCGGTTCCAGCGGGTTTCCTCCAGGGCCTGGAGCAGTAGTTGGCGTTCGATGTTTTCCAGGTAGGCTTCCAGATTGTCGATCCGGGTCAGGTCCGGCACGCCACCCTCAGCCCCACAGTTGCCTTCAGCCAGGCGCAGGTCGCCGGCTTCGATCTGTTTGTTCTCACACAAGGTGTGCGCCCGTTCGAGCATGTTTTCCAGTTCCCGCACATTGCCCGGGAAGCGATAGCTCTTCAGCGCATCGAGGGCTTGGGGGTGGAGTCTCGCCGCAGGTTGACCGGTATCGGCGGCCAGGCGCTTGAGAATGTGGCTGGCTAGCATTTCGATGTCATCACGGCGCTCGCGCAAGGGCGGCACCCGGAGTTCGATCACGTTCAAACGGTAGTAAAGATCATGACGAAATCGTCCGGCGGCGACTTCGGCGCCAAGGTCCTTGTGCGTGGCGCAGAGAATGCGCACATCCACCGCCACTTCCTGCTGCCCGCCGACGCAGCGTACGGATTTCTCCTGAATCGCGCGCAGCAATTTGACTTGCATGGACAGCGGCAGGTCGGCGACTTCATCGAGGAGCAGGGTGCCGCCGTGGGCTGTCTGGAACAGGCCGGGCTTGTCTTCGATGGCGCCGCTGAAGCTGCCTTTGCGATGGCCGAAAAACTCGCTCTCCAACAGTTCCGAGGGAATCGCCGCGCAGTTGATCGCAATGAACGGCTGATTGGCGCGAGGGCTTTGATCGTGGATCAGGCGCGCGACCAACTCCTTGCCGCTGCCGGACTCTCCGCTGATGTATACCGTCGCATGGCTGCCGGCCAGTTTGGTGATGTGTTCGCGCAGGTTGCGCATGGGCAATGAGTCGCCCAGCAAGCGACGATCGATGCCGACCCCGCGGGCAGGAACCAGCAGGGCGCTGGTGACCAGCTCACGCAGACGCGTAAGGTCCACCGGTTTGGTCAGGAAGTCGAATGCCCCGGCCTTGAGCACATTGATCGCGTTTTCGAGACTGTCATAGGCGGTGATCATCGCCACCTGGACCCGGGGGTGGCGTTGCTGGATGTGCTGCACCAGCTCCAGGCCGGTACCGTCCGGCAACTGCATGTCGGTCAGGCATAGATCGAAGGTTTCGCGTTTGAGCAGGGATTGCGCTTCGCCGACGTTGCGGGCGTTGAACGTCTCCAGCTTCATCCTTCCCAGGGTGATTTCCAGGAGTTCGCGAATGTCCGGTTCGTCATCGACAATCAAGACTTTTTGTCGTGGTTTGGTGTTCAACGTAGGTTCCGTCCGTGAGCAAAGGTCATGCAAAAGCAGCCGCTTTCCTGGCGTGCCTTGAAGTTTAGGCGGGACGGAATGCTTTCGCCCGGCTGGCCGGACAGATAAAGCCCCAGGCCCCTGATATGGCGGGCTGGGGCTTTATTTTCGAGTATTTCCAGTGATTTCAGCTCGAGCCGTAGCGGCGACATTTGCTCGCGGCGCTGCAGGTGCAGGACGTTTTCGATTACCCGGTTCATTCGCAGAGAGAGGTCTTGAATAATCTGTGTCAGACGTCGATCTGCGCCTTTCAGTTCCTTGGGTGCGCGCGATAGTCCTTAATCGGCCGCTATTTCGGGTGACGTGTCAGCGGCCGCTGGAATCCTTGTCTTGCTCGAGGTGAGCCTGGCTGCAATACCATCGTTGGTCGAGGCTCAGCGCGCGGTCGCGGGGCAGGTGGACGCCACAATGGGCGCAACGGACCATGGGCGCCGCGTCCCGCTCGGCAGGGGGCCTGGGGGTGGAAGCCTGACCCTTGAACTTGCGCCAGAACCACACTGCAGCGGCAATCAGGGCAATCCAGAACAATAAACGAAGCATGGTGAGCAGCTTTTTGATTGATGAAGCGGCAGTTTAGCCAAGGACCTGACAGGCGCACAGTGTAATAAAGCGCTGAAATAAAAAAGGGAGACTCGAAAGTCTCCCTTTTTGCACAACCCGGGGTGTCAGTCGAACACGCCGAAGGTCATGTAGCTGAACCACGAGCGGTCACTGTTGTTGCCTTCCGCTTCGTGATTTTCTTCTTCGATCGCGTCGCCATTGTCGTCTTTAGGCTTGAGCTCGCTCGGGATGGCGTCCTTGGCGTCCTGGAACTGCCTCTGTACGTCCTGGTTGGCGCGGGTTTCGCCCGGTGGCAGCGGTGGACGGGACTCGATCAGGCCCAGGGTCGCCTTGCTCAGCCACGAACGGTTGTCCGCTTCGGCGACGGTCGGTACGAACTGGCCGTCCACCAGCGTCGGGTGGTTCGGGTAGTTGAGCTTCAGGGTTTCCAGGCTGGTGGCAGCCAGTTCGTCCAGGTGCAGGCGCTGGTAGGCCTCGGTCATCACCGCCAGGCCGTCGCCGACCGAAGGGGTTTCCTGGAAGTTTTCCACCACGTAACGACCGCGGTTCGCGGCGGCGACATAGGCCTGACGGGTCAGGTAGTAGTCGGCCACGTGAATTTCGTAGGCCGCCAGCAGGTTGCGCAGATAGATCATGCGCTGCTTGGCATCCGGTGCGTAACGGCTGTTCGGGAAGCGGCTGGTCAGCTGGGCGAACTCGTTATAGGAGTCGCGGGCGGCGCCCGGGTCACGCTTGGTCATGTCCAGCGGCAGGAAACGCGCCAGCAGGCCGACGTCCTGGTCGAAAGAAGTCAGGCCTTTGAGGTAGTAGGCATAATCGACGTTCGGATGCTGTGGGTGCAGACGAATGAAGCGTTCCGCAGCGGACTTGGCCGCTTCTGGCTCGGTGTTCTTGTAGTTGGCGTAGATGAGTTCGAGTTGCGCCTGATCGGCATAGCGACCGAACGGATAACGCGATTCCAGAGCCTTCAGCTTGGCGATGGCACTGGTGTAGCTACTGTTGTCCAGGTCATTTTGAGCCTGTTGGTACAGCTCGACTTCACTGAGGTTTTCGTCTACGACTTCCTTCGATGAGCAAGCAGCGGTCAATGCGAGGATGGCGATCAGCAGCAGGTGTTTCACTTGCATGGCGGCTTGCGTCCCTATGACGGCCGCTGTCTTGGGCGTGGCCGTCCTGTTATGATGAGTGCCCCGTTGAATAGCCTCGGGGCAAAAGACGCCGTATTTAACCACAAGCGCGCAGCCGAAACCAAAGGCTGTGCCGACGCCTAGTCTGAGCATGTCCGATAAAATTGAACTTCGCGCAGAGGTGCCGTCCGAATTGGGCGGCCAACGCCTCGATCAAGTCGCCGCACAATTATTCGCTGAGCACTCGCGCTCGCGCCTTTCCGCCTGGATCAAAGACGGCCGCCTGACTGTGGATGGGGCGGTTATCCGCCCGCGAGACATCGTCCACGGCGGCGCCATCCTTGAGCTGACTGCCGAGCAGGAAGCTCAGGGCGAATGGGTCGCTCAAGACATAGCCCTGGATATCGTCTATGAAGACGACGACATCCTGGTGATCAACAAGCCTGCGGGCCTGGTGGTGCACCCGGCTGCCGGTCATGCCGACGGCACCTTGCTCAACGCCTTGCTGCACCACGTGCCGGACATCATCAATGTGCCCCGCGCCGGTATCGTGCATCGCCTGGACAAGGACACCACCGGTCTGATGGTGGTGGCCAAGACCATTCAAGCGCAGACGCAGCTGGTTACACAGTTGCAGAGCCGCAGCGTCAGCCGGATCTACGAGTGCATCGTGATCGGTGTGGTGACAGCCGGTGGCAAGATCAACGCACCGATCGGTCGTCACGGCCAGCAACGCCAGCGCATGGCCGTGATGGAGGGTGGCAAGCAAGCCGTCAGCCATTACCGCGTGCTCGAACGCTTCCGCTCCCACACCCATGTGCGAGTGAAGCTGGAAACCGGTCGTACGCACCAGATTCGCGTGCACATGGCGCACATCAACTATCCGTTGGTCGGAGATCCTGCCTATGGCGGTCGTTTCCGTATTCCGCCGGCCGCCAACCCAACCATGGTCGAGTCGCTGAAAAACTTTCCGCGTCAGGCGCTGCATGCGCGTTTCCTGGAACTGGATCATCCGACCACCGGTCAGCGCATGAGCTGGGAATCGCCATTGCCGGAAGATTTCGTCTGGTTGCTGACCCTGCTCAAGCAAGACCGTGAGGCGTTCATCGGATGAGTGACTGGCTGATTCCTGACTGGCCCGCGCCGGCCGGGGTCAAAGCCTGTGTGACCACCCGAGCGGGCGGCGTCAGTCTGGCGCCGTTCGACAGCCTCAATCTCGGCGATCACGTCGACGACAGCCCTGAAGCTGTTGCCGAGAATCGCCGTCGTCTGACCGATCATTTCTCCATTCAACCGGCCTGGCTGCAGCAGGTCCACGGGATTGTCGTGGCCCATGCCGATCCAGGCCGGGTGGACACTGCCGATGCCAGTTGGACATCAACGCCGGGCGTCGCCTGCGCGGCGATGACCGCCGATTGCCTGCCTGCGCTGTTTTGCGACCGTGCCGGTACTCGCGTCGCGGCAGCTCATGCCGGTTGGCGCGGGTTGGCGGCGGGTGTGCTGGAAGCTACGCTCGACAGTCTGGCGGTACCGCCTGCCGAGGTATTGGTGTGGCTCGGTCCGGCCATTGGCCCACAAGCCTTTGAAGTCGGCCCGGAAGTGCGCGAAACCTTCGTGCAGCAACTGCCTCAAGCCGCAGAAGCCTTCGTGCCAAGTCAAAACCCCGGCAAGTTCATGGCTGACATCTATATGCTGGCGCGTTTGCGTCTGGCGGCTCGCGGTGTAACGGCTGTCTATGGTGGCGGTTTCTGCACCGTGACCGATCCTCGCTTCTTTTCTTACCGCCGTGCGCCCCGCACTGGCCGATTCGCCTCCCTGATCTGGCTGTAGCGCCCTGTCTCACGAATACTGTTCCTCTTTGACGGCGTCTGTTGCCGTCATGCTGCGTTGCCGCTCCTCGCCATAGCGGGCTATGACTCGTCGCGGCGCCTTGCCTGACGACAACAGCCACTCGCCAAAGAGGAACGTATTCGTAAGGCAGGGCGCGACCGCTAGACTTGCCTGACCTGCATCAACGTCCCGCCGCTTGAAACTCTCAGAATCGACCACATCTATTGTGGTATCTGGCAGGTTTCTTCATTCAGGATGTTTTATAGGTCCGGCCTGCTCAAAAGGAAGGTGACCCATGCGTATAGACCGTTTAACCAGCAAATTGCAGTTAGCGTTGTCCGATGCCCAATCCCTGGCAGTCGGCCTCGATCATCCGGCCATCGAGCCGGCGCACTTGATGCAAGCCTTGCTCGAACAGCAGGGTGGCTCGATCAAGCCCCTGTTGATGCAGGTGGGCTTCGACGTCAACAGTCTGCGTAAAGAGCTGACCAAAGAGCTCGACCAGCTACCGAAAATCCAGAACCCGACCGGCGACGTGAACATGTCGCAGGATCTGGCGCGCCTGCTCAACCAGGCCGACCGTCTGGCCCAGCAGAAGGGCGACCAGTTCATCTCCAGCGAGCTGGTGTTGCTCGCCGCCATGGACGAGAACAGCAAGCTCGGCAAGCTATTGCTCGGCCAAGGCGTGAGCAAGAAAGCCCTGGAAAATGCGATCAACAACCTGCGTGGCGGCGAAGCGGTAAACGACGCCAACCACGAAGAGTCCCGTCAGGCCCTGGATAAATACACCGTCGACCTGACCAAGCGCGCCGAAGACGGCAAGCTCGACCCGGTGATCGGCCGTGACGATGAGATTCGCCGGACCATCCAGGTGCTGCAACGTCGTACCAAGAACAACCCGGTGCTGATCGGTGAGCCTGGCGTGGGTAAAACCGCCATCGCCGAAGGCCTGGCCCAGCGCATCATCAATGGCGAAGTGCCGGATGGCCTCAAGGGCAAGCGCTTGTTGTCCCTGGACATGGGGGCGCTGATCGCCGGTGCCAAGTATCGCGGTGAGTTCGAAGAACGCCTGAAATCCCTGCTCAATGAGCTGTCGAAGCAGGAAGGGCAGATCATCCTGTTCATCGACGAACTGCACACCATGGTCGGCGCCGGCAAGGGCGAAGGTTCGATGGATGCGGGCAACATGCTCAAGCCGGCCCTGGCCCGCGGTGAGCTGCACTGTGTGGGCGCCACCACGCTCAACGAGTACCGCCAATACATTGAAAAGGACGCCGCTCTCGAGCGACGTTTCCAGAAAGTGCTGGTGGACGAGCCGAGCGAAGAAGACACCATCGCCATCCTGCGTGGCCTCAAGGAACGTTATGAGGTTCACCACAAGGTGGCGATTACCGACGGCGCGATCATTGCCGCGGCCAAGCTCAGCCATCGCTACATCACTGACCGGCAGTTGCCGGACAAGGCCATCGACCTGATCGATGAAGCCGCCAGCCGCATCCGCATGGAGATCGACTCCAAGCCGGAAGTGCTGGATCGTCTGGAGCGTCGCCTGATTCAGTTGAAGGTGGAATCCCAGGCGCTGAAGAAAGAAAGCGACGACGCGGCGAAGAAGCGTCTGGAAAAATTGCAGGAAGAAATCGCACGTCTAGAGCGTGAGTACTCGGATCTCGAAGAAATCTGGAACTCGGAAAAAGCTGAGGTCCAGGGTTCTGCGCAGATCCAGCAGAAAATCGAGCAGTCCCGTCAGGAGCTGGAAACGGCCCGCCGCAAAGGCGATCTGAATCGCATGGCGGAGTTGCAGTACGGCGTGATCCCGGACCTGGAGCGCAGCCTGCAAATGGTCGACCAGCATGGCAAACCCGAAAACCAGCTGCTGCGCAGCAAGGTGACTGAGGAAGAGATCGCCGAAGTCGTTTCGAAGTGGACCGGTATTCCAGTGTCGAAAATGCTCGAAGGCGAGCGCGAAAAACTGATGAAGATGGAAAGCCTGTTGCACCAGCGTGTGATCGGCCAGGACGAAGCGGTCGTTGCGGTTTCCAATGCGGTGCGGCGTTCTCGCGCCGGGTTGTCCGACCCGAATCGCCCGAGCGGCTCGTTCATGTTCCTCGGCCCGACCGGTGTCGGTAAAACCGAGCTGTGCAAGGCCCTGGCCGAATTCCTCTTTGATACCGAAGAGGCGATGGTGCGGATCGACATGTCCGAGTTCATGGAGAAACATTCCGTGGCTCGCTTGATCGGTGCGCCACCAGGCTATGTGGGGTATGAAGAGGGCGGTTACCTGACCGAGGCCGTACGTCGCAAGCCGTACTCGGTGATCCTCATGGACGAAGTCGAGAAGGCGCACCCGGATGTGTTCAACATCTTGCTGCAAGTGCTCGAAGACGGTCGTCTGACCGACAGCCATGGCCGCACGGTGGATTTCAAGAACACCGTGATTGTCATGACTTCCAACCTGGGGTCGGTGCAGATCCAGGAACTGGTCGGTGATCGTGAGGCGCAGCGTGCAGCGGTGATGGATGCGATTTCCAGCCACTTCCGGCCGGAGTTCATCAACCGGGTCGACGAAGTGGTGATCTTCGAGCCGTTGGCGCGGGATCAGATCGCCGGCATTACCGAGATCCAGCTGGGCCGCCTGCGCAGCCGCCTGACCGAGCGGGAGCTGAAGCTTGAGCTCAGCCCTGAAGCCATGGACAAGCTGATCGCGGTCGGTTACGACCCGGTGTACGGCGCACGGCCGCTCAAGCGCGCTATCCAGCGCTGGATCGAGAACCCGCTGGCGCAGTTGATACTGTCCGGTCGATTCATGCCGGGCGACACGGCTCATGGTGTGGTGGAAAACGACGAAATCGTCTTCGTCTGATCCAGATCGGCAACAAAATTGAAAAGGCCTCGCATTGTGAGGCCTTTTTTTCGTTAGGCTGTTGAACTCAAAGGAAAAGGCTTGTAAAGTGCGCCCCGCAGTAAGTCACCCACCAGGGTTTCGGCTCACAAGGCAGGAATCCAAAATAAGTTGCAAATCATTAACTTGAAAGCAATTTAGGGGGTTGACAGAGGTGCTGAAGATTGTAGAATAGCGCGCCTCAGACACACGAACGCAGCGATGCGAACGGGTTGAAGAGAACGCAGTAAAGCTTCAAAGTTGTAAATTGAAATGTGTAGTTCCGTGATAGCTCAGTCGGTAGAGCAAATGACTGTTAATCATTGGGTCCCAGGTTCGAGTCCTGGTCACGGAGCCAATTTCAAACCGGGGTATAGCGCAGTCCGGTAGCGCGCCTGCTTTGGGAGCAGGATGTCAGGAGTTCGAATCCCCTTACCCCGACCATTTTTGGGTCGTTAGCTCAGTTGGTAGAGCAGTTGGCTTTTAACCAATTGGTCGTAGGTTCGAATCCCACACGACCCACCATTTTTGAAACCAGGTTAAAAACTGGAATCGAATCTTAAGATCAGACGCCAAAAGCTCTGTTCGCAGAAGGCGCCTCCCGAAGGTGCCTTTTTTTTACCGGGGTATAGCGCAGTCCGGTAGCGCGCCTGCTTTGGGAGCAGGATGTCAGGAGTTCGAATCCCCTTACCCCGACCATATTAAAAATCCTCGTATCGAAAGATACGGGGATTTTTTTTGTCCGCAGGAAACTCAAGAACGCCGCAAAACCAATGTGGGAGCGGGCTTGCTCGCGAAGGCAGTGTGTCAGTCGACATAAATGCTGAATGACATGGCCTCTTCGCGAGCAAGCCCGCTCCCACAAGGGGTTGTTTTAGTGCAACTTCAGGCGCGGCTCGGTGCCACGTCCGATCTTGCTGCCGAGCATCAGCATCGCTGTGCGGAACGGCCCGTACAGCGCCATCTGGTGCATGCGGTACAGCGACACGTAGAACATCCGCGCCAGCCAGCCTTCGAGCATCACGCTGCCGGTGAGGTTGCCCATCAAGTTACCCACAGCCGAAAAACGCGACAGCGAGATCAGCGAGCCGTAGTCGGTGTACTTGTACTCCGGCAACGCCTTGCCTTCGATGCGCAGTTTCAACGATTTGGCCAGCAGCGAAGCCTGTTGGTGAGCGGCCTGGGCGCGTGGCGGCACATTGCGGTCGCTACCCGGTTGCGGGCAGGCGGCGCAATCACCGAACGCGAAGATGTTTTCGTCACGGGTGGTTTGCAGGGTCGGCAGCACTTGCAGCTGATTGATGCGGTTGGTTTCCAGGCCATCGATGTCCTTGAGGAAACCCGGTGCGCGAATCCCCGCGGCCCAGACTTTCAGACTGGCCTTGATTTCGTTGCCGTCGGCGGTGATCAGGCTGTCGGCCGTCACTTCGCTGACAGCAGCATTGGTCATGACGTTGACCCCGAGTTTCTCCAGGGTTTTATGCACAGGCCCGCCAATGCGCTCCGGCAACGCCGGCAGCACCCGTGGACCGGCTTCGATCAGGGTGATGTGCATGTTTTCCGGCTTGATCCGGTCCAGGCCATAGGCTGCCAATTCGTGGGCGGCGTTGTGCAGTTCGGCGGCCAGTTCGACCCCGGTGGCACCGGCGCCGACGATGGCGACGCTGATTTGCTCGATCGTGTCGGTCTGACCGGCGTGCGCGCGCAAATAGTGATTGAGCAGTTGCTGGTGGAAACGCTCGGCCTGTTTGCGGGTGTCGAGGAACAGGCAGTGTTGCGCCGCGCCCTGGGTGCCGAAATCGTTGGTGGTGCTGCCGACGGAGATCACCAGCGAGTCGTAAGGCACTTCGCGGGCCGGCACCAGCTCCAGACCGGCTTCGTCATAAGTGGCAGCCAGCTGGATTTTTTTCTTCGCGCGATCGAGCCCGCTCATGCGCCCCAGCTGGAACTCGAAGTGGTTCCATTTGGCCTGGGCGACATAGTTGAGTTCGTCTTCGGAAGAGTTCAGGGAACCGGCCGCCACTTCGTGCAACAACGGTTTCCAGATGTGGGTCAGGTTCGCGTCGACCAGCATCACGCTGGCCGTACCGCGCTTGCCCAGAGTCTTACCCAGACGGGTAGCCAACTCCAGACCGCCGGCGCCGCCGCCGACAATGACAATACGATGGGACATAAGGATAACTCGCAAGGCTAAAAGAAATCGGTGCAATTACCCGAGCGAGCGCAAGGCAGCTCATAGCGTCAAGTAACTGATAAGTCGGCTCAACAGGCCCAGACCAATGGTCACTGCCAATACCAGTACAAGGAGCATCCACGGCCGGAAAGGCCGGCGCTCGACTTGGTGCTGGGACAACTGCAGGTACTCTTCGACATGCTTTTGGTCGTCGGGGTTCAGGCGGCTGGTCATATCGGGCCTCGTCAGGAGTAGACGTTGCTGAATGTGTAGAAGCTACAGTGTTTTTACCCAGGGTTGAACGCAGCATAGCCGCTGTCTGGAATGGGTTCGACGCTAACGATGTCGTCCAGGCGAATGATGCCACTTTGTAACACCCGGGCAGTGATTCCGCCATGTCCGCGCAAGGCCTGAAAGGTGCCGATGCCCAGGTTGCTTTCCAGGCGCGCGCAGGGCTGGCACCAGCCGGTGGTTTCGAACGTTGCCTGGCCGATCCGGAAGCGGCGGCCCTTGAGGCTGAACAGATTGATGTCACTGATAACGAGATTGCGCCGCAGATCTTCAGGCCGGACCGGATGATCCTGTGCTCGCCCCATCAGTGAACTGATCACCGCCAGGTGCTCCCACTGAATCAGCGTTACCTGCCGCGCATTGCGCACGCCGGGGCGGGCGTGGTCGCCGGTCAGGCCGGCCTCCAGGCGCGCCTCCACGGCATCGAGTTCAAGCATCGCCGAACGTGATTGCGGGCGCACGCCGATCCAGCGTACACGACCCTGTTGTGGCACCTCGGCGATCAGCTCCTGCAGCGGGCTCACAGACTGATCCCGACGTCGAACACAATGCTGCGCCCCAGGTTGCTGCGCAAGAAGTCCGGCGCATCCGGGTGAGCGAACAGCACGCGGGCGAATGTCGGCCCAACCAATGACAGCGAGCGCCAGCCCTGGCGCAGGTATTCGGTCGGCGGCGGGAAATGGCTGTTGAGGTCCAGTACTTCGCGTTTGAGGCTGGCGAAGGCAATGATGTCCAGCTCACCCAGATCCATGCCGCGCTCTTTGTAGTTGTGCGCTTTTTTGCGCAAGGTCGGCGCCAATCGCAGCAAGAACTCGTTGGCGGGGATACGTCGTGGCTTGGCCTCGCGGCGCACCAGTTGGCTCAGGGAAAACGCGCTGCGTCGGCGTTGCAGTTCGTCGCGCCATTCATCGTTGAGGCGCCGGCCCTCGTCGAGCACGAAGAACACCTCGAAACTGGCATCGCGAAACAACACATCCGGCGGCTCCCCGGCGGGGGCGAACTCATCGGCGCGATAGGGAATGTTCAAGCCTTGCAGCAGGCGCTGGCAGACCCAACGCTCACGCTCCCACTTGCGGGCATTGGACAGGAACGCATTGGCTTGCTCGGCCGCGATGGTCAGCAGGCGTAAGTAATCTGAGTCATCCATAGGCCCAAGCTTAGCGTTCAAACGTGATCGCAAAGAAGACAATTTGTCGGAGGGGGTCAATGCCTCTCGTTCACATGCCCGTTTCAGGGTTCTGCACAAAATGGATAGTGATCTGCGCGCACTGGATATTGCCACGCATCGGGCGGCTCTACCCTCGGCTGTACGGACGTAAGCCGTGTTACCGACGCTCTAAAAAAACAACAACAAGAGATATATGCCATGCGCAAGATCGACGTACATGAGGTTATCGACAACGCTCGTTTCAACCGCTTTCACTGGATGGTGCTGTTCTGGTGCGCCCTGATCATCATCTTCGACGGTTACGATCTGGTGATCTACGGCGTGGTCTTGCCGATGCTGATGAAAGAGTGGGGGCTCAGTCCTCTGCAAGCCGGCGCACTGGGCAGTTATGCACTGTTCGGCATGATGTTCGGTGCGCTGTTCTTCGGTCCGCTGTCGGACAGGATCGGTCGCAAAAAAGCCATCACGATCTGCGTGATGCTCTTCAGTGGCTTCACCGTGCTCAATGGTTTCGCCCGAAACCCCACCGAGTTTGGCCTCTGTCGCTTCATTGCCGGGCTCGGCATTGGCGGCGTGATGCCTAACGTCGTGGCACTGATGAACGAGTACGCGCCGAAAAAAATCCGCAGCACTCTGGTCGCGATCATGTTCAGCGGTTACTCGGTGGGCGGCATGCTGTCCGCCGGACTGGGCATTGTGCTGATCCCGAGTTTCGGCTGGCAGTCGGTGTTTTACGTGGCGGTCCTGCCGTTGCTGTTGTTGCCGCTGATCATGTATTTCCTGCCCGAATCGGTGGGCTTCATGTTGCGTCAGGGGCGTAATGAAGAGGCGCGCAATATTCTTCAGCGCATCGATCCGGCCTACGTCGCGCAAACCTCTGATCAATTGCACATGGCCGAAGTGAAAGGCACGGGCACCCCGGTGTTGCAGTTGTTCCGTGAAGGCCGTGCGCTGCGCACGCTGATGCTGTGGCTGGCGTTTTTCTGCTGCCTGTTGATGGTGTACGCGCTGAGTTCCTGGCTGCCGAAACTGATGGCCAATGCCGGTTACAGCCTGGGTTCGAGCCTGTCGTTCCTGCTGGTGTTGAACTTCGGGGCGATCTTCGGCGCGGTCGGTGGCGGGGTGCTGGGCGACAAACTCAATCTGCCGAGAGTGCTGGCGGTGTTTTTCGCCATGGCGGCGGTGTCGATCACGCTGTTGGGCTTCAACAGCCCGATGCCGGTGTTGTACTTGCTGATCGCCATTGCGGGTGCCACCACCATTGGCTCGCAGATTCTTTTGTACGCCTGTGCCGCGCAGTTTTACTCCATGACGATTCGGTCTACCGGTCTGGGCTGGGCGTCGGGCATTGGGCGCAACGGGGCCATCGTCGGTCCGCTGCTGGGGGGTGCCTTGCTCGGGATCAGCTTGCCCCTGCAACTGAACTTCATGGCGTTTGCCTTGCCCGGTGCGGTGGCGGCCCTGGCCATGACCGTGTTCGCCATCAGCAGCCGACGCAGCGCTGCCGACCTCAACCCAGCGTTGTCAGCGACCGGTGCCTGAATCATGAAAGCGTTTTTCCAGGACTTCTCGTTGTCAGCCGCCGTGGCTGGATTCATTGCCACGGTGATTTCCTATGCCGGCCCGTTGGTGATCATCTTTCAGGCGGCAGAAGCGGCACATCTTTCGCGGGAAGTGTTGTCGTCCTGGATCTGGGCGATCTCCATCGGCAGTGCCGTGCTCGGTATCGGTTTGAGCTTGCGCTACCGCGTTCCCGTGATCATTGCCTGGTCGGCGCCGGGCTCGGCGTTGCTGGTGACGCTGTTGCCGGACATCTCCATGGCAGAGGCGGTGGGGGCGTATCTGGTCAGCAGCCTGATCATTTTCGTGGTTGGCATCTCGGGCGCTTTCGACCGGATCATCAGCAAACTGCCCGCCGCCATCGCGGCGGCGATGCTGGCGGGGATCCTGTTCAGTTTCGGCACTGGCTTGTTCGTGTCGATGCAGCGCAAGCCGTTGCTGGTCCTGGCGATGTTTGCCTGCTACCTGATCTGCAAGCGTGTGATGCCGCGTTATGCGGTGATGATGGTGCTGCTGATGGGCTGTTCGATTGCCGCGTTCACCGGTGAGTTGCACCGTGAAGCGCTGGTGATCGGCCTGGCCACGCCGGTGTGGATCACGCCCGAGTTCAGCCTGGGCGCGATCCTGAACATCGCCTTGCCGCTGGTGATGGTGGCGCTGACCGGTCAGTTCGTGCCCGGCATGGCGGTGCTGCGCGCCAGTGGATATCCGACGCCGGCGAGTCCGATCATCGCCAGTAGCGCGCTGGGCACGGCGTTGCTGGCGCCGTTTGGTTGCCACGGACTGAATCTGGCGGCGATCACCGCGGCGATCTGCACCGGTCGCGAAGCCCACGAAGACCCTCGCAAACGCTACGTGGCCGGGGTCGTCGGCGGCTTGTGCTACCTGCTGCTGGGGATCTGCGGCGCCACGCTGGTCTCGCTGTTTTCAGCGTTCCCCAAAGAGTTGATCGCGGCGCTGGCCGGGCTGGCCTTGTTCGCTGCCATTGCCGGCGCGTTGACCGGCGCGATGGCGGTACCGAGCGATCGCGAAGCCGCGTTGGTGACCTTTCTGGTCACGGCTTCGGGCATGTCGTTGTTCGGTTTGTCCGCGGCGTTCTGGGGGCTGATTTTCGGCATGGTCACTCATGTGCTGTTGAGCGCCCGTCGTCCCGTTCCCCTTCGCAAATCCACTGCAACTGAAGTCCTTCAACCAGTCGATCAATAACAATAAGAGAAAAACGATGAAACAGATTCTCCCAACAACCGGTTCTGCGTTGTCCCTGGCTGTCGTCTCGGGTTTTTCCACGGGTGCGATGGCAGCTGAAACCGGCTTTATCGAAGACACCAGCGCGACGTTGCAGGCGCGCAATTACTACTTCAGCCGCGACTATTCCGACATCGTCGGTGCCAACCAGCAATCGAAGGCTGAAGAGTGGGCCCAGGGTTTCATCCTCAACGTGAAGTCCGGATACACCCAGGGCACCGTCGGGTTTGGGGTGGACGTTATCGGCTTGCTCGGTCTCAAGCTCGACAGCGCTCCGGACCGGACCAATACCGGTTTGTTGCCGGTGCAGGACGATGGCCGCGCGGCAGACAACTACAGCCGTCTGGAAGGCGCGTTGAAGATGCGCTACTCCAAAACCGAGCTGAAAGTCGGTGAGTTGCAACCCAACCTGCCGGTATTGGCATTCAGCGATATTCGCCTGCTGCCACCCAGTTATCAGGGCGCAAGCATCACCTCCAACGAGATCAATGGCCTGACGCTGCAGGGTGGTCACTTGAGTTCAACCAGCCTGCGCAACGAGGCTGGCGACGAAAAGATGCAGGCGATGCTGGGTCACGTGCCGCAGCGTCAGGTCAGCAGTGACGGTTTCAATTTTGCCGGCGCTGACTATGTCTTCAACGACAAGCGCAGCTCGGTCAGCGCCTGGTACGGGCAACTGGAAGATATCTACAACCAGCGTTTTCTGGGCTTAAAGCACAGTGAGCCAGTGGGCGACTGGATCCTCGGCGCCAGCCTCGGTTACTACGATTCGCGCGAAGACGGCAAAAAACTGCTGGGCAATATCGACAACCAGGCGTTCTTCTCGTTGCTGTCGGCCAAGCGTGGCGGCCATACGTTTTACGTCGGCTATCAGGGCATGTTCGGCGACAGCGCATTTCCACGGGTATTTGCCAACATCTCGCCGCTGGGCAACGAAGTGCCGACCTATGAGTTCGCCTTCACCGATGAACGTTCCTGGCAGGCGCGTTACGACTACGACTTCGCGGCGCTCGGCGTACCGGGGCTGACCAGTACCGTGCGCTACATCAGCGGCAACAATGTCGATACCGGCAAGGGCTATGAGGGCAAGGATCGCGAACGTGACCTGGACCTCGGCTATGTGTTGCAGAGCGGCAGCCTCAAAGGTTTGGGCATTCGCGTGCGCAATGCGATGGCGCGTTCAAACTACCGCAGTGATATCGACGAGAACCGCTTGATCCTCAGCTACACGTGGACCTTGCTGTGAGCCCGGTGATCACAGGTTGCTGGTGCAATCACCCATGACGTTGTAGGTCACACGGTGGGTCTGGCCCTGATGATCGACATACACCATGGTCGCCGGTACGACCCCGCACGCAGTCGCGGTGTTCGACACAGAAACCACGCTGGCGATGTCCAGTGGCTGCGCCGGGTTGTACAGGACTGTGAGGGGCTCGTTGTCAGCGGCCATGGCCGAGGTGGCGATGACGGTCAGCAACAGGCTGATCAACGTTTTCATGTTGGCGTGCTCCGTGTCGGTTTTGATGTCTGAATTTTAGTCTTTGCCACCGACGGATAAAGGGGCGAACGGCGGATGCAGCCTTACATAAAACGTAACAGTCATCGCCCGAGGGGGGCTTATGGATGTGCTTAACAACTTGCGCGTGTTCATCCGGGTGGTGGACTGCGCCAGTTTCACCGGGGCAGCCGATGCGCTGGATCTGTCGACCGCGCAGGTATCCCGATTGGTGGCGGATCTGGAGGAACATGTACAGGCGCGTCTGCTGCAACGCACCACGCGGCGCTTGAGCCTGACCGACGCCGGCGAGCGCTTCCTGCTGCGCAGCCGGCAAATCGTCGAAGCCATGGATGAGGCGACGGCCGAGGCCCGTGGCGCTCATATCAATCCGGCCGGACGCCTGCGGGTGCACAGCATGAACGGCCTGGGTGTGCTGCTCACGCCGTTGATCGCCCGCTACAGCGAGCTTTATCCCGATGTAGTGTTCGAGCTGACCTTGTCGCAGCGCAATCCCGATCCGCTGGAGGAGGGGCACGATGTGGTGATTTCGATCGCTCCGGAACTTGCCGATTCGCAAATGGTTGCGCAAGCCATCGGGCAGATCTACAGCGTGCCCTGTGCCTCCCCGGCCTATCTGCGACGCCGGGGTGTGCCGCAGCAGCCGCTGGCGCTGAGCGATCATCAATGCCTGCGCATGCTCGACCCGCTGTACGGCGATCAATGGCTTTTCCAGGACCAGGACGGCGAGCACGCCGTCAGCCCGGCCAAGACCTTTCAGTGCAATGTTGCCGAGTCGATGGTCAAGGCTTCGGAGGCGGGCATGGGCATCAGCCTGCTGCCGTTCTACACCGCGACGCGGCCCTTGAGCGACGGTACTTTGCTGCGTGTGTTACCTGCATGGCGTCTGCGCGAACGCAATGTGTATGCGCTGTATCCTTCGCGACGCTTTCTCGATGCCAAGGTCCGCACCTGGGTGGACTTTCTCAAGTCTGAGCTACCGAAGCTGTTCGCCGAACATGACGCGGTGATGAACGATCCGCGGCATTGGGCTTGAAGTCGAAGGGCATGCGGGCGGCAGTGTAGACTGAGTGCCTGTTGTTCTTCGCCTGGGAGGCGCACGTAGCCATGATCGGTGCAGAGTTGCTGTCATCGCAAACCCTTGCGGTCGGCTGGCTGATCTATGTGCCGGTGTTGATCTGGGCGATCTGTCGCGCGCCGTGGGTTGAACTGTTCACCGACAGCCGTCGTCAGCATCTGCTGTTTGGAACGGTGTTTGCGCTGTTTCTGTTGTGGCTGGTGCGGCGCGACTTTGATACCGGCGTGTCTTACCACTTCATCGGCATGACCGCAGTGACGCTACTGCTGGACTGGCCGCTGGCGCTGGTGGGGGGCCTGGTGGCGCAAACGGGGCTGGTGTTGCTCGGGCGACAGGACTTGGCGGCGGTCGGGGTCAATGGCGCGCTGTTGATCGCGTTGCCGGTGCTGGTCACCGAGTGCTGCGCCATTCTGGTGGAGAGGGCGCAGCCACGAAATCCCTTCGTGTATATCTTCGTTTCCGGATTTTTTGCCGCCGCGCTGTCGGCGTTGCTGTGTCTGCTGCTGGCGCTTTGGTTGTTATGGTTCGACGAGCGTTTTGCCATGCCGTACTGGCTGGAAGATTTTGTCGGATATCTATGGCTGATCATTTTTCCCGAAGCGTTTATCAACGGCATGATCGTCAGTGCGCTGGTCGTGTTTTGTCCGGAGTGGCTTGAGACGTTCAACCGCACGCGCTACCTCTCGGCTCCCTGGAAGGACGACGATCCCAAGTCCTGATCTGCATCAAAACCTGGAATCGCCCACTCGATGGATCAATGGCGCGGGTCGAAGTCACCGCTGAACATCTCGTCCTCGGCATCGGGAGCCACTGGAATCTTGTGTTCTTCGGACGCCCAGGCACCCAGGTCGATCAGTTTGCAGCGGTCGGAACAGAATGGCCGGAATTTGCTCTCGGCGGTCCATTCCACGGGGGCGCCACAGGTTGGGCATTCGACGGTTGTTGGTTGGCTCATGACTGGCCTCCACGCAAAGAAAGGTAAAAATGATGCAGGCGTTCGACCTCGCTGTGCAGCCAGGCAAGGTCGCGGTCGTTGACCACGACGTCGTCGGCATGGCTCACGCGATCCTGGCGACTGGACTGGGCCTTGAGGATCGCCTGGACCTGCTGCTCGCTGGTCTGGTCACGTTGCAGGGTACGTTCGATCTGCAATTGTTCGGGGGCATCGATCACCAGCACCCGTTGGGTCATGGCGTATTGCCCGGACTCGATCAGCAGCGGCGAAACCAGAATCGCATAAGGCGATTTTGCCAGCGCCAGGTGGTGAGCGATTTCTTCGCCGATCAGCGGATGCAGGAGGGCCTCCAGCCAGCGGCGTTCTTCTGGCACTTCGAAGATCAATTTGCGTAGCGCGGCGCGGTCCAGTTGCCCGTCGGCCTGCAGCACGCCGGAGCCGAAGTGTTCGGCGATTTGTGCCAGTGCCGGGCGACCGGGTTCAACGACCCAGCGAGCGGCATGATCGGCGTCGACCACATGCACGCCAAGATCGATGAAGTGTTGGGCGGCCGCACTTTTGCCGCTGCCGATGCCGCCGGTCAGGCCGAGAATCCAGGGTTTTTCCACAGGGCTATTCATTTCAAACCGACAAACTGCCAATAGAGGTCGGTTATTTGACCACCCCAGAGCAACGCAATCCAGCCGGCAATGGCCAGATAGGGACCGAAAGGGATCGGCGTCGAGGTTTTTGCATTGCGCCAGCGCAGCAGCATCAGCCCGATAATGGCCCCCACCAGCGAGGACAGCAGGATGGTCAGCGGCAAAATCTGCCAGCCACCCCAGGCGCCCAGCATCGCCAGTAACTTGAAATCACCGTAGCCCATGCCGTCCTTGCCCGTGATCAGCTTGAACAGCCAGAACACCGACCACAGCAGGCTGTAACCGGCTATCGCCCCCCAAAGCGCCTCGTGCAACGACACGAACAGGCCGAAACTGTTGACGATCAACCCCAGCCATATCAACGGCAGCACCAGTACGTCCGGCAATATCTGATGCTCGGCGTCGATCAGGCTCATCGCCAGCAAACCCCAGCTCAGGACCAGCATCAGGCAGGCGGGCCAACCGAAGCCGAAGTGCCAGGCAACAAATGCCGACAACAGGCCGCAGGCCAGTTCGGTCAACGGATAGCGCGGGCTGATCGCGGCCGCACAGGCTGAGCAGCGGCCGCGCAAAAACACATAACTGAGCAGCGGGATGTTTTCCCAGGCGCGGATGCGGTGACCGCAGTGCGGGCACTGGGAGTGGGGCAGCAACAGGTTGTAGGTCGGCAGCGGCGTTTCGCCTGGCAGCCCGAGAATGTCATGGGCCTGCTCGCGCCAGTCGCGTTCGAGCATTTTTGGCAGGCGCCAGATCACGACATTGAGGAAGCTGCCGACCAGCAGGCCGGTGATGCCTGCGAGAAGGACAAAGGCCAGCGCAGATTGAGTCAGGATTTCATTCAAGGGCATGTCAGATCGCTGAGCCAAGTTGGAAGATGGGCAGGTACATGGCAACTACCAGTCCACCGACGATAACACCCAGCACCACCATGATGAACGGCTCCATCAGGCTGGTGAGGTTATCGACCATGTTATCGACGTTGTCTTCGTAGAACCCCGCGACTTTGTCGAGCATAGCGTCCAGGGTGCCGGACTCTTCGCCAATTGCAGTCATTTGTATCGCCATGTTCGGAAAGACGCCGCAGGTGCGCATGGCGAAATGCAATTGCATGCCGGTCGAGATGTCCTGCCGGATGCGCAATACCGCGCGCTTGAACACGCTATTGCCGGTCGCACCGGCCACTGATTCCAGAGCCTCCACCAGCGGCACGCCGGCAGCGAAAGTGGTCGACAAAGTACGGGCGAACCGGGCCACGGCGGACTTGTGCATCAGGGTGCCCACCAGCGGCAGTTTCAGCAGCCAGGTGTCCATCCGGTCACGCAAGGCCGGGGATGTCCTGAGGGCGTGGCGTACGCCGAAGGTCATCGTGATCAGCGTGACAAGGACCACCCACCACCAGGCTTGCATGAATTGCGAGAGGCCAATGACCATCACGGTGAAGGCCGGCAGTTCGGCGCCAAAGCCTTTGAACACCGATTCGAACTGCGGCACGACATTGACCAGCAGGATCCCGGTGACAATCGCCGCGACGAACACCACCACCAGCGGGTAGGTCATGGCTTTCCTGATCCTGGCCTTGAGGCTTTCGCTTTTTTCCTTGTAGGTCGCGACCCGCTCCAAAAGGGTGTCGAGGGCACCGGCCTGCTCGCCGGCATCCACCAGGTTGCAATACAGCTCATCGAAATACCGGGGCTTCTTGCGCAGGGCGGCGGCGAAACTGCTGCCTGCCGCAACTTCCTGTTTCAGTTCGTCCACCAGCTTGCGCATGGCCGGATTGTCGAAGCCCTCGCCGATGATGTCGAAGGACTGCAACAACGGCACGCCGGCCTTCATCATTGTCGCCATTTGCCGGGTGAACAGGGCAATGTCCTGGGCCTTGATACGCTTGCCCATGCTGAAAACCGAATGGTTTTTTTTGCGAACCTTGCCCGGACTGATGCCTTGCTTACGCAGTTTCGCCTTGATCAGCGCCGGGTTCTGAGCGCTGAGTTCGCCGGTCACTTTTGTGCCTTTGCGGTCGATGCCTTCCCACGCATACACGCTGATTTTCGCTGCCTTGACCGCCATGTTCAGTCCTGGGTATTCCGATTGAATTGCTCTTATAGCCTAGTCAAAGGATGGGGCCAAACCCGCAAGGGTGATGTGACAAAAAACGTCAGATAGTACTGATCTTGGTAGTAAGTAAGGGCTTTGCGAACACCACGCCCCCGGCCAACAGGGGCTTCTGGCCTTGGCACAGGCTGTGCTGCCATGGGGCAGGTCATGAGCCTTCGACTCATGCATGGAGCTTGTACATGAACTATCAGAAAGGTTTTACCCTGATCGAGTTGCTCGTCGTGGTAGCGATCATCGGGATCCTGGCAACCCTGGGCCTGCCGATGTATTCCAAGTACCAGGCGCGGGCCAAGGTCACGGCGGCGATGGCCGAGCTGACTGCAATGAAGGTGCCGTTCGAGGATGTGATCAGCCAGGGGGAAACGCCGACAATTGCCAACGTGGCGCCCGCTGGCAAGACATCGACCAACCATTGCGCCCTGTCTGTGACGGCTACAACGCCGGGGGCGGGATCAATCGTTTGTACGTTGCACAATGCCCCGGGGGTGGTCCAGGGCAAAACCGTCACCCTGACACGGGACGAAGCCAAAGGCTGGTCATGCAAGAGCAGCGTTACCGAGGACTACTTGCCTAAAGGGTGTTCCGGTTCTGCGGCATGAATTGCTGAATCAAGTCCCCGCTTTTGCGGGGATTTTCCTGTTTGTCGACCCGTCGTCAAATGTTGCAGATAAAGCTCAGAAATTTCAGCATCTTAGGAACTTTCCATAAACCCGCAACTTGCATGCAGTGTTTGTGCTTCTCGTGCATTTTGCATGATTTCGAAAGTTGGCTGGTTTTGTAACTTATTGATTAATAAGGTTTTAGTTCCTTCTCCAAAGTTGGCACAGCGTTCGCAATATCCTTGGTAACCCTGCCGACAAGACATCCGGCAGACTTTCCGAAAAACAGGAGTTACTCGTATGAAGAAGTTCGCTATCACTGCCGCTGCTGCTACCGCGCTGACCCTGACCATGGCCAACGCCGCGTTTGCTCAAACCACCCAGGCAACCCAGTCGCCAATGGTGCTGGCTGCCGGTGAAATGACCGAAGTGAAAGAAGATACTTCCGATACCTGGATCACCACCAAAGTCAAGGCTGACCTGATGACTGAAAAAGGCATTCCAGGTAGTGACATCAAAGTTGAAACCAACAAAGGCGTGGTATCGCTGTCGTCGACCACCGCCGTGACCGATTCGCAAAAAGAAGCGGCTGTGGCCATCACCAAGAAAATCAAAGGCGTCAAGGCGGTCTCCGCTGACGGCCTCAAAGCCGAGTAAGGCAGGCTTCTCGCCTGGACCGGGAGAAGGCGCGACAGACGGGCAGAGTCATACGTCTGTTGCAACCTGAGTGTTCATGCGAAGGGCCATAAGGATGTGGCCGTCACAGGCCCCGCGCATTTATTGCCGGGGCCTGTTCTATATGTAACGCTGAAAACCCAATGTGGGAGCGGGCTTGCTCGCGAAAGCGGTGTGTCATTCAACCAATAAGTTGACTGATCTATCGCCTTCGCGAGCAAGCCCGCTCCCACATTGGATAGTGCTAATCAATTGCCGCGTTTACTGGTGATCTGCTTCAACCGATTACCTTCGAACCGCAAGTATTGATACATCCCGCCATTCGGTCCGTAGGTCCACTCCTCGACCTGAAACTCCTCGCGTCGATCGGCACTGCGCTTGTACCCCAGCAAGTCGCGGCTGACCGGCTCACCGCATTTCTGCACGACCTCACTCGAGCGGTCGCCGACGCTGATCAACTGGCTGCCACAGCGCAGGGTATCGGCCGCCCAGGCCTGACTGACGGAGAGCGCCAGAGCCAGGCCTGCCAGCTGCCGATGCATCACTCGGCATCCAGATGCATCGGCGTCACCACGCGGCCGTCGCTTTGCGCCTCGCCCAGATTGGCATCGATGAAGTACACCCGGTCATCTTCCAACTGGGCCTTGTCGACCAGATAATCTTTGATGCTGCTGGCGCGTTCCTGGCCCAGTTGACGCAACAGTACGTCGCTGGCACTCCAGAACTTGATCACCTCGGCACGCATTTTCGCGGTGCGTTCTTCCTTGCCCAGGTCCTTCCATTCGGCAGGGGGCTGGGTTTTCAGGCGGGTGCGGTAGATACCTTCGAGCAGCGGGCCCTTTTCTCCGTCCGGCACTTCCAGCAACGAAGCCTGGGCCGGGACCTTGTCACCGCGGCGCTGGAGCATTTTGTAGTAGTTGTACTGGTATTCACGCTCCAGGCGTTGTTCGGCGATCAGCGGGCCATCGCTGCTCTGGGCGGCGGTGCCTTCGATTTCCAGGCGCAGGGCCGGGCGTTCCTTGAGCGCCTTGGACAGTTTGTCGAGGGCGCCTTCGGCGTCCTTGCTCAATTCGCTGGAACCGGCTGCGAATGAAACGCTGCCCAGGTCTTCCGAACCACCACCGTTGACCAAGCCGCCAATGAGTTTGAACGGTGCTGCCGCGGCCTTGACGATCAGGTTGCGCAGGGTCTGCCAGATAATCGGCATGACGCTGAACTGAGGGTTGTTCAGGTCGCCAGTGACCGGCAGTTCGATGGAGATCTTGCCGTCGACGTCCTTGAGCAAGGCAATGGCCAGTTTCAGTGGCAGGCTCACGGCATCCGGGCTGTCGACTTTTTCACCCAGTTGCAGTTGTTCGACCACCACTTTGTTTTCAGCTTTGAGCTGACCCTTGGTGATCTGGTAGTGCAGGTCGAGATTGAGCCGGCCCTTGCGGATACGGTAGCCGGCGAACTTGCCGGAGTAGGGCGTCAGCGTGGTCAGTTCCACGCGTTTGAAGCTGGTGGCGATGTCGAGGCTGGCCATCGGGTCGAACGGATTGACCGAGCCCTTGATGGTCACCGGTGCGTAGCGATCGACCTTGCCCTTGACGTCGACACTGGCCGGTTTCGGCCGGCGGCTGTCGATGGTGCCGATCTGCCCGTTGAGTTGCTGGATGGCGGTGGCGAAGTTCGGGGTCAGGCTGAAGTCGGCGAAGTTGGCCGAACCGTCATTGATGAAAATGCCGCCGATGTGGATGCCCAACGGTTTTTCGTTGCTGGCCGGTTTGTTCGCCGCCGGTTTTGCCCCGGAATCCGCTGGCTGTGGAATCAGCAGGTCATCGATGTTGGTGGTGCGATCATCGTTGATCATGAACCGCGCATAGGGCTGGAACAGGTTGATCTTGTCGATCGACAGGCTGTCCCCATGCTGATAGTTCAGGCCATCGACCACGACCTGCTGCCACTTGAGGAAGTCGCGGGTTTTCAAGGTGTCCAGGGTGTGCAACTGATCGACCTGGGCACGGCCGGTGACGCCGAAGGCCAAGGGCTCGGTGCTTTTCAGGTCTACCGCCAGATCGCTGCCGAGCATGCCGCTGCGCAGTTCCAGGCGAATGAACGGCGTGATGTAGGACTGGGCAACCCGCAGGTCGATGTCCTTGGTCTGTACCTTCAGCCTGGCGCTGACCGGGGCCAGGTTGACCTCGCCGTCGGCCATGATCTTGCCTTGCTTGCCTACACCGGTATCGAGCTTGAGGGTAAAGGGGGAACCGTTGAGGCTGTCGAAATTTTGCAGGTCGAGGTTCAGCGGACTCAGTTCCAGGGCGACGGCGGGTTGTGCCTTGCGGTCAGCCAGATGCACCTTGTAGTCGCGCAGTTGCACATCCTTGAGCAGCACCTGCCAGGGTTTGTCTGGCACGGCCGGTTCAGGTTTCGGTGAGTCTGCCGCCGCCGGAGTGCTGGTCGGTTCGGCATCCGCCATGGCTTTGGCAGAGTGTTTGGCCGGCTGGCTGGCGAACAGTTTCTGCCAGTCGAGTTGGCCGTCCGATTCCAGCGCGGCCCAGGTTTCCAGTTTGTGGCTGCGGATCTTGCCCACCACCACTTGCTGCTTGGCCAGGTCCACGGTGGTTTCGCTGACGTCCAGGCGCTCGAGCTTTACCAGCGGCCGGCCATCCGGAGCCTTGATCGCGAAGGGGGCGATGCTGACCGCTACATTGCTCAGTAGCAGCTCGGTTTCCTTGGCCAGGTTGAGTTTGTAGTCGGTGCTGATGCTCATGACGCCGTTTTCGAGATCCAGTGGCACGGCATCGCGCACATAGGGCCAAAAGGCTTTCATCTTGCCGTCAGTGATTTTCAGCTTACCTTCGGAGGCGATCGGGATCAGGCTGAAGTTGCCGGTCCAGTCGATCTGTCCGCCATTGGGGCCGATGGCCACCAGGGTCATGTCTGCGCTGTCATCGGGCAGGGTACTGAGGTTCTTCAGTTCGAAATCGAGTGTGTCGTAGAGAAACTCGATGGGCTCGCTGGGCCGGGCATCTTCAAAATGCACGGCGCCGCCCGCCAGTTTGATCCGCTCGATGCGCAGTGGAAACGGCTTGGCATCCGGGTCGGCCGGCGTGGGTTCGCTCTCTGGCAGTTTGAACAGCCCGAGCAGATTGAGTTTGCCGTCCTTGCTGAACAGGATTTCGGTCTTGGGCTTGGTCAGTTCGACATCAGACAGGTGCACCGCCTTGGTCCACAGGCTGTCGAATTGCAGATTGGCGTACAGGTGCTCGAAACCGACCTGCTCCTTGCCGGGTTCGCCGATGTTCAAGCCCCAAAGGGTCAGTTCAAGGCTGAATGGATTGAATTCGATCCGCTGGATGGTCGCGGGTGTAGTGGCGTAGTTGGCCAGTTGCTGGTTGGCAACGCGCAACGCGACACCCGGTAAAATCAGAAAACCCAGCAAGCTGTAGAGGGCCAGAGCAGTCAACAAGGCGCCGATGGCGCGAATCAATCCTTTGTGCATGTGCGGCTTCATCTGTCTGAATCGGATAGCCTTGGAGTATGGCACGCGTTTCCGGTTCCGAAGTGATTGGCCTGTTCATGAATTTTCAGATTTCTCCGACGACGGTCAGAGCTGCAGGATCAGGGTTTTCAGCGGTGGCTGTTGATCCATTGACGGAAAATCGGCGCCCGGTTTCATCACGGTCCATTCACGCACCGGCCGCCCGGCCTTCTCTGCACAACGCAAAACCTGTTCGCGCCAGTCGTCCATGCTGACTTTCGCCAGGTTGTTGCAGCAGATCAGCACGCCGTTGTCGGCGGTGGTCAGCAAGGCCGGTTTGAGCAGGCTCTGGTAGTCGCGCAGCAGGTCGACGGTGCCGAATGCACTCTTGGCCCAGGCCGGAGGGTCCAGCAGCACCAGATCGTACTGGCGCTGTTCCAGGCGCTGATAGCTCGGAAGTTTTTGTCCGCGGCGCTGGCTGATCGGCAGGCCGGCCAGTTGGCGAATGGCCGGGAAGTAGTCGGACTGGATAAATTCCATGGTCGGCAACTGCGGGTTGAGCTGCCCGTTCTCCCGACCGACCGCCAGGTTGCCTTCGGCGAAGTCCAGGTTGCACACCTCACGCGCGCCACCGGCGGCGGCACTGAGGCCGACACCACAGGTGTAGGCAAACAGGTTCAGCACGCTTTTGTTCTTGCTGTGATCCTTGACCCAGCCGCGGGTGTTGCGCAGGTCGAGGAACAGCAGCGGGTCCTGTCCGGCATGGCGACCGCGCACCCGATAGTTCAGGCCCCATTCGTGGCCGACCAGGTCTTGCAGGGCGGCTTCGTCGGCGCGGTAGACGATGTCATCGCGATCGATGCGCGAGTTGCCACGGGAGCGGTCGTTGTAGACCAGCAGGGTTTCAAAACCCAGGTGTTGATTGATCGCTTCGTGCAGTTGCAGCAGCGTCTCGCGCTCCAGCGCCTGGTGGAAACTTTGCACCAACAGCTGCGGGCCGTAGCGGTCGATGGTCAGGCCACCGGCGCCTTCCTGGCTACCGTGGAAGAGGCGATAGCAATCGGTGCCCTGCAGGTGCAGTTCGGCGAGCAGGTCCTGGCGTTGATCGAGGGCGGCGCGCAGCGCCTGATTCAAGGAAGACATGCTGGGCGCCTTGCAGGAGGGAATTGGGCGCGGGAGTTTAACAGTTTTGGCGCGGGACCGAGGCGCTGCCTTCGCGAGCAAGCCCGCTCCCACATTGGATTTTCTGTGAACGTAAAACTTGCGATCGACATAGATCCAGTGTGGGAGCGGGCTTGCTCGCGAAGCTTTTGACTTTGTTCTTTCTAAGTAATCCCCATCCGCCGCTTGGCCCGCTGCACCGACCCATTACGCACTGCCCAGCGCAGCATCGGCGCACTGCGATTGACGCTGGCGCGGATCAGCTTGCGTTGCAGCGGGTTCTGGCTGGCGCCGAGCATGTCGCTGGCCCAGTCCGGCAGCAGGTCGATCCCGGCCTGCATCATCAGACCACCGAAAGGCTTGGCCAAGCGACTGGGAGAGGGGGCGTTCAGCAACAGGCGCAGGACTTCCCGACTGCGTTCGTCGCACAGCAACTGAGGGCGCATACGCTCAAGATAGTCGGCAATTTCCTGCCGCGTACGGGGCACATCCCTGGCTCCGAGCCGCTCGGCAACCAAGGCGATTTCAGCGTAGTAGCGATCCTGATCGACCGGGGACAGGTGCGGGTTGCGATAGCGCAAATGCGCGGCGAGGAAGTTGCTGACTTCCGCCACATGCACCCACGTCAGCAGTTCGGGATCGCTGGCGGCGTAGGCACGTCCGTCCGGCGCTGTACCGGTGATCTGCAAATGGATGGTGCGGACTTTTTCGATCAGCCAGTCGGCATCCTGTCGAGAGCCGAACGTGGTGCCGGATATGAACTGCCCGGTGCGGCGCAGGCGGCCGAGCATGTCTTCACGAAAGTTCGAATGGTCCCAGACCCCGGCCAATGCCAGCGGGTGCAGGGCCTGCAGCATCAGGGCACTGATGCCACCGATCAGCATGCTGCTGAAATCGCCATGGACTTGCCAGCTCACCGAGTCTGGCCCGAACAGCCCGGGGTCGCCCTTGGGGTTTTCCAGGTCGAGTTTGCCCAAAGACAAACCGGTCAGGCTCATGATCTGGGTTTCGATGCGGGTGCGGATGAATTCCATGGCCACTCTGTAATTTTCTGTAGGAGCGAGCCTGCTCGCGATGGACGTTAACGATAACGCGTGTTTCCTGAATAAACGCGGTATGTCGGAGTTCATCGCGAGCGAGCTCGCTCCTACAGAAGACAGAACGTTATTGATTCAGGCGTTTATCGATCAAGCCTTGTACCACGCTTGGATCGGCCAAGGTCGAAGTGTCGCCCAGATTGTCCAGTTCGTTGCAGGCAATCTTACGCAGAATGCGCCGCATGATCTTGCCTGAGCGGGTTTTCGGCAAGGCCGGCGCCCATTGGATCAAGTCCGGTTTGGCGAAACTGCCGATTTCCTTGCTGACCAGGGCCAGCAATTCTGTCTTCAGTTCATCGTTGGTTTCGATGCCGTTCATGGGTGTGACGAAGACATAGATGCCTTGGCCCTTGATGTCGTGGGGATAACCGACCGCAGCGGCCTCGGCGATGCTCTCGTGCAGCACCAGGGCGCTTTCCACTTCGGCGGTGCCGATACGGTGGCCGGACACGTTGATCACATCGTCGATGCGCCCGGTGATCCAGTAGTCGCCATCTTCATCGCGCCGCGCGCCGTCACCGGTGAAGTAGTAGCCGGGGTAGGGCTTGAAGTAGGTGTCGACCATGCGTTGCGGGTCGCGATAGACACTGCGGATCTGTGCAGGCCAGCTGGACTTTATGGCCAGTACGCCGCTGCCGGCGCCCTTGATTTCCTTGCCTTGCTCGTCGAGCAGCACCGGTTGCACGCCGAACATCGGTTGTGTCGCACAACCGGGCTTGATCCGCTGGGCACTGACCAGCGGGCTGAGCATGATGCCGCCGGTTTCGGTCTGCCACCAGGTGTCGACGATCGGGCAACGCTCTTCGCCGACCTCATGGAAATACCATTCCCAGGCTTCCGGGTTGATCGGTTCGCCAACCGTGCCGAGTAGCCTGACGCTGGCGCGGGATGTTTGCTTCAACGGTTCCGGGCCTTCGCGCATCAGTGCGCGCAGGGCCGTCGGGGCAGTGTAGAAAATGTTCACCTTGTGCTTGTCGATCACCTGCCAGAAGCGCGAGGTACTCGGGTAGTTCGGCACGCCTTCGAAAATCAGCGTGGTCGCGCCGTTGGCCAGCGGACCGTAGACGATGTAGCTGTGGCCAGTGACCCAGCCTACGTCGGCGGTGCACCAGAAGACTTCGCCGTCGCGGTAGTCCAGCACGTACTTGAAGGTCATCGCTGCTTGCAGCAGGTAGCCACCGGTGGTGTGCAGCACGCCTTTGGGTTTGCCGGTGCTGCCGGAGGTGTAGAGGATGAACAACGGGTCTTCGGCGTCCATCGGCTCGGGCGGGCAATCGGCGCTGGCTTCGCGCAGGGCCTGCTGGTACTTGATGTCCCGTCCTTCGACCCAGTTCACCAGCCCCTCGGTGCGCTCGACCACCAGCACGCTGCTCACGTCCGGGCAGCTTTGCAGCGCCTTGTCGACGTTCTGCTTGAGTGACACGACCTTGCCACCGCGCACGCCTTCGTCGGCAGTGATCACAGTGCGGCAATCGGCGTCGAGAATGCGGTCGCGCAACGAGTCCGGGGAGAAGCCGCCGAACACTACCGAGTGCACTGCACCAATACGGGTACAGGCCAGCATGGCGTAGGCCGCCTCGGGAATCATCGGCATGTAGATGCACACGCGGTCGCCTTTTCTCACGCCACGGTTTTTCAGCACATTGGCCAGGCGGCAGACGTTTTCATGCAGTTTTTTGTAGGTGATCGATGTCGAGTCGGCAGGGTCGTCGCCTTCCCAGATGATGGCGACCTGATCGCCGCGTTTCTCCAGGTGCCGGTCGATACAGTTGTAGCTGACGTTCAATTGCGCACCGGCAAACCAGCTGGCTTCACCGGTTTTCAGGTTGTAGCGCTGGACGGTTTCCCAGGGCGCGCTCCAGTCGAGAAAACGCGTGGCCTGTTCGGCCCAGAAGGTGCTGGGGTGTTCGACGGATTGGCGGTACAGGCGCTGATAGTCGTCTTGACTCAATTGTGCGGCCCGGCGGACGGCATCGGCTTTGGGGAACGTGCTGATATCGAACATGACGGTTCCTTATGCTTGTTTTGCGACAAGGATAAAGATGCGCCGAGAGGTCGATGGGTTCAAGTCATACACAAAACAACTGTGGGAGCGGGCTTGCTCGCGAAAGCGGTCTGACATTCACCATCATCGTTGAATGTCAGACCGC
>NZ_JAHBDE010000022.1:0-336794 GCF_019956175.1 Pseudomonas sp. BF-R-30
TACCGGCCCTGGTGGACAACCTGGGCAACATCGTCGAAGGCGAGGCCGAGGGCAACCTGGTGATTCTCGATTCGTGGCCAGGCCAGGCGCGTACGCTGTTTGGCGACCATGACCGCTTCGTCGACACCTACTTCAAGACCTTCCGTGGCATGTATTTCACCGGTGACGGCGCCCGTCGCGATGCCGATGGTTACTACTGGATCACCGGTCGCGTGGACGACGTGCTCAACGTGTCCGGCCACCGCATGGGCACCGCCGAGATCGAAAGCGCGATGGTTGCGCACCCGAAAGTCGCCGAAGCGGCGGTGGTCGGTGTGCCGCACGACATCAAGGGGCAGGGCATTTATGTCTATGTCACCCTTAAGAACGGTGAAGAGCCGAACGAGCAGCTGCGCCTGGAGCTGAAAAACTGGGTGCGCAAGGAGATCGGCCCGATTGCTTCACCGGATGTGATCCAGTGGGCGCCGGGGCTGCCGAAGACTCGTTCGGGCAAGATCATGCGGCGGATTCTGCGCAAGATTGCGACGGCTGAGTATGAGGGGTTGGGCGATATCTCCACCCTGGCTGATCCGAGTGTGGTGCAGCATTTGATTGATACCCACAAGACCATGAATGTCGCGTAAGCGGCGGTTCTGAGTCATCCACAGCCCTGCCTGGTTTTGCCTGGCAGGGCTTTTTCTTGTCTGGGGTTTTTGTGGTGTCAGGCAGGCCGCCTTCGCGAGCAAGCCCGCTCCCACAATGGTTCTGTGTCGACCACCAAATTTGCATCCACTAAAGCCCCCTCTGTGGGAGCGGGCTTGCTCGCGAAGGCGGTCTGCCTGACACCAAATAAACAACGGCCAATAAATATCGGCTTCGGCCGCAGGACAATTCCTACTGTTACCTGTGTTATTTCAGGTTACTGAATGTGTAACCGCATCGCGCCAATACGGGGCATTGGGAAACGCCAGTGCTTAAATCCGGCCCTGAAATGCGCCTCAAAAAAATAAGCCGCTACACTGCGCTTGCCGGATTAGAAGGGTTTGCCAATAATAGGCCCGCAATTTGCAACATAGATCGGTTCACTATCTTTTGCTCTTGCATGATTTTGCAGGGCTGTCAACGTGCTAAAACGGCTTTCTCGGTGCTTCTGTAATTAGTTGTCGCATTGAAGAAATATCGGCCTCGGGCCTGTCGTTAGAATGCCGATCACTCGCTCGTCGTTGCTCGTGTTGAATTTCAACACCCGCTTCCCAGGACGCAGCACTGCTTTCTGGTTCCACTCATTCGCATATTGGGCTGTTGCTCACTCTGCCGTTTTTGCCCTTTACCGATGGAGTCCCAAGATGAAGAAACTCGTGCTGCTTGGCGCCCTGGCACTGTCCGTGCTGTCCTTGACAACCTTCGCCGATGAAAAACCTCTGAAAATCGGTATCGAGGCGGCTTACCCTCCGTTCGCGTCGAAAGCGCCGGACGGCAGCATCGTGGGTTTCGACTACGACATCGGCAACGCGCTGTGCGAAGAAATGAAGGTCAAGTGCGTGTGGGTCGAGCAAGAGTTCGACGGCCTGATCCCTGCGCTTAAAGTGCGCAAGATCGACGCGATCCTGTCGTCCATGTCGATCACTGAAGATCGCAAGAAGTCCGTGGACTTCACCAACAAGTACTACAACACCCCGGCTCGCCTGGTCATGAAGGCCGGCACTCAGGTCAGCGAAGGCCTGACCGAGCTCAAGGGCAAGAACATCGGCGTGCAGCGTGGTTCGATCCACGAGCGTTTCGCCCGCGAAGTCCTGGCCCCGCTGGGTGCCGAGATCAAGCCTTACGGTTCGCAGAACGAAATTTACCTCGACGTGGCCGCCGGCCGCCTCGACGGCACCGTGGCAGACGCTACGCTTTTGGATGACGGCTTCCTGAAAACCGATGCCGGTAAAGGTTTCGCCTTCGTCGGCCCTGCGTTCACCGACGTCAAATACTTCGGCGACGGCGTAGGCATCGCGGTGCGCAAGGGCGACAAGGAAGATCTGGACAAGCTCAACAACGCCATCGCAGCCATTCGCGCGAACGGCAAGTACAAGCAAATCCAGGACAAGTACTTCGCCTTCGATATCTACGGCAAGTAATACGTCCCAGCGACAAGTCCGAAATGGCGCAAGCAACAGGATCTCTGAGGTTTGCGCCATTTTTTCATCCCAACTTTCGAGGACCTGAATCATGTTGAAAGGCTACGGGGCTGTCATCCTCGATGGCGCTTGGCTGACGCTTCAGCTCGCCTTGTCGTCCATGGCCATGGCCATCGTTCTGGGCTTGATCGGCGTGGCACTGCGTCTGTCGCCGGTGCGCTGGCTGGCCTGGCTGGGCGACCTGTATTCCACGGTGATCCGCGGTATTCCCGACCTGGTGCTGATCCTGCTGATTTTCTACGGCGGCCAGGATCTGCTCAACCGCGTCGCACCGCTGCTCGGCTTTGACGAGTACATCGACCTGAACCCGTTGGCGGCCGGTATCGGCACCCTGGGCTTCATCTTCGGTGCGTACCTGTCGGAAACCTTCCGTGGCGCCTTCATGGCGATCCCCAAGGGTCAGGCCGAAGCCGGCATGGCCTATGGCATGAGCAGTTTTCAGGTGTTCTTCCGGGTGCTGGTGCCACAGATGATTCGCCTGGCGATTCCGGGGTTCACCAACAACTGGCTGGTATTGACCAAGGCTACCGCGCTGATTTCGGTGGTGGGTCTGCAAGACATGATGTTCAAGGCCAAGCAGGCGGCCGATGCCACCCGCGAGCCTTTCACCTTCTTCCTCGCAGTAGCCGCGATGTACCTGGTGATCACCAGTGTGTCGTTGCTGGCATTGCGTCACCTTGAGAAGCGCTACTCGGTAGGCGTAAGGGCGGCTGATCTATGATCTTCGACTACAACGTCATTTGGGAGGCCATGCCGCTGTACCTTGGCGGCCTGGTGACCACCCTCAAACTGCTCGCGCTGTCGCTGTTCTTCGGCTTGCTGTGCGCCTTGCCGCTGGGCCTGATGCGCGTCTCGAAGAACTCGGTCGTCAACATGTCGGCCTGGCTCTACACCTACGTGATTCGCGGCACGCCGATGCTGGTGCAGCTGTTCTTGATCTACTACGGTCTGGCGCAGTTCGAAGCGGTGCGGGAAAGTTTCCTCTGGCCGTGGCTGTCCAGCGCAACGTTCTGTGCGTGCCTGGCCTTCGCGATCAACACCAGCGCCTACACCGCCGAAATCATTGCCGGCAGCCTGCGCGCCACGCCGAACGGCGAGATCGAAGCGGCCAAGGCCATGGGCATGTCGCGGGTCAAGATGTACAAGCGCATCCTGCTGCCGTCGGCCCTGCGTCGCGCGCTGCCGCAGTACAGCAACGAAGTGATCATGATGCTGCAGACCACCAGTCTGGCGTCCATCGTGACCCTGATCGACATCACCGGTGCCGCGCGCACGGTCAACGCCCAGTTCTACCTGCCGTTCGAGGCGTACATCACCGCTGGCGTGTTCTACCTGTGCCTGACCTTCATCCTGGTGAAGCTGTTCAAGATGGCCGAGCGCCGCTGGCTGGGCTACCTGGCCCCGCGCAAGCACTGATATCACTGACTGACTGTTTTTGTGAGAACCGACAGCATGTACAAACTTGAAGTCCAAGACCTGCATAAACGCTATGGCAGTCACGAAGTGCTTAAGGGTGTGTCCCTGAAAGCGGCAGCCGGCGATGTGATCAGCATCATCGGTTCCAGTGGCTCCGGCAAAAGTACTTTCCTGCGCTGCATCAACCTGCTGGAGCAGCCGCACGCGGGCAGGATTCTGCTCAACAACGAAGAGCTGAAGCTGGTGGCGAACAAGGACGGTGCGCTGAAGGCCGCCGATCCGAAGCAGCTGCAACGCATGCGTTCGCGCCTGTCGATGGTGTTCCAGCATTTCAACCTGTGGTCGCACATGACCGCGCTGGAAAACATCATGGAAGCGCCGGTGCATGTGCTGGGCGTGTCCAAGGCTGAAGCACGCGAGAAGGCCGAACACTACCTGAACAAGGTGGGCGTGGCCCATCGCAAGGATGCTTACCCTGGGCACATGTCCGGCGGCGAGCAGCAGCGTGTGGCGATTGCCCGTGCGCTGGCGATGGAACCTGAGGTGATGCTGTTCGACGAACCGACCTCGGCCCTCGACCCGGAGCTGGTCGGCGACGTGTTGAAAGTCATGCAGGCTCTGGCCCAGGAAGGCCGGACCATGGTCGTGGTGACTCACGAAATGGGTTTTGCCCGTGAAGTGTCGAACCAGTTGGTGTTCCTGCACAAAGGTGTGGTTGAAGAAAGCGGTAACCCGCGCGAAGTGCTGGTGAACCCGCAATCCGAGCGTCTGCAGCAATTCCTGTCGGGTAGCCTGAAGTAATCAGAACTGACGTTGTGCACTGCGATAGTGCATGCTTCGCAGTCTAAAGGCTGGCCCGGATCCCCTGTGGGAGCGGGCTTGCTCGCGAAGGCGGTGTGTCAGTCAACATCATGGCTGTCTGAACCACCGCTTTTGCGAGCAAGCCCGCTCCCACATTTGATCTTTGCCGGTTTTGCGATTTGTGTTCATTTACGGGCTAGCATTGGCCCATGCCTTCATCACTGTTCTTCGCTTCGGATCGCTCGCCCATGACTGCCCATCGAATTGGTTTCCTGATTTGGCCCAGCACTAAAGCACTGACGCTTGCGCTGGCTGAGGAGGCCTTGCGTGTTGCCCAGCGTGTGCATCCGGACGTGGTTTACGAACTGTCGTTCCTGCAGGCCGAAGCGCCGAGTGAAAGCGCCTGGCAATTGCCGGGTGAGGCGTGGACCGGCAAGCTCGAAAACTTCCAGAAACTGTTCCTGCTCGCTGACGAACCACCGACCGCACTGGCGCCGGCGCTCAGCAGTGCGCTCAAGCAACTGGTGCGTTCCGGTTGTGTGATCGGCGGTCTGTCGGCCGGTGTTTACCCGCTGGCGCAGTTGGGCTTGCTCGACGGTTATCGCGCGGCTGTGCACTGGCGCTGGCAGGATGATTTCGCCGAGCGCTTTCCGAAGGTCATCGCCACCAGTCACCTGTTCGACTGGGATCGCGATCGCCTGACCGCGTGCGGCGGGATGTCGGTGCTCGACTTGTTGCTGGCCGTGCTGGCCCGCGATCACGGTGCGGAACTGGCCGGTGCGGTGTCTGAAGAACTGGTGGTCGAACGCATCCGCGAGGGCGGCGAGCGCCAGCGCATTCCGTTACAGAACCGCCTCGGTTCCAGCCATCCGAAGCTCACACAAGCCGTGTTGCTCATGGAAGCCAACATCGAAGAGCCGCTGACCACCGACGAAATCGCCCAGCACGTGTGCGTATCCCGTCGGCAGCTGGAGCGGATCTTCAAGCAATACCTCAACCGTGTGCCGAGCCAGTATTACCTGGAACTGCGCCTGAACAAGGCCCGGCAGATGTTGATGCAAACCAGCAAATCGATCATCCAGATCGGCCTGTCCTGTGGCTTCTCCTCGGGGCCGCATTTCTCCAGCGCCTACCGCAATTTCTTCGGTGCCACGCCGCGGGAAGATCGCAACCAGCGGCGCAGCAGCAGCCCGTTCGAATTGTCATCGGTGCCGCCGGAACGCGGCTGAGCAGCTCCTGATCCCGATCAGTCTTCCGGTTCGGACGCCTCGGACGTCGACACTTCCAATTCTGCCCGATCGATCACTTCCTGAACGCCGAAGTCGACACTGGTCAGCCTGAAATACTCGATCAGGATCTGCAGGCTGTCTTCGGAGAACGGATTGCCCCGCAAGTTGATGCTTTCGGCGATCTCCAGCGGCAGTTCGAGGAGGTCGGCGGGTATCCGGCTGATTGCGTTGTCGCTCAGGTCTACGGTTTCCAGGCTCTTGAGCTGCAACAGTCCAGCGGGTAATTCGGTGAGCCCGCAGTTGTCCAGTTGCAGGGTCGCCAGGTCCGCCATCTGGCTGATATCCGGAGCCAGCCCCAGCGGATTGTCTCTCAAGTCGATGAACTCCAGGTGGGCCATCTCGGCCAGGTTCAGGGCAGACTGCGGGGTCAGGGTGATGTTGCAGTCGAGGAGATTGAGCGATCTCAAATCGCTCATCCGGAAGATCGCCCCCGGGAGATCGCCTAGCCTGAAGTCGTTGATAACGAGGGTCTTGAGTTTGGGGAAGCACTCCAGAAATCCGGTGACGCCTGTGGTCAGGCCGCTCTCGCTACCTAGGTAAACCAGAGAAACATGGCTGAAATCTGCGCTCAGTGTCGGCAGGTTACCGGTAATCCGCGTATCCAGGCTCAGGTCATAAGTAGTTGCTTGCAGTGAATCGTCGAAATCATCCAGCTCGGTTTCCCGGCGCCAGCAGCGCAGTACGGACTCTCTGAATGCGTCCCGCGTCGAGTGTTCGATCAGCAGTTGCTGGGCAGTGAAGGGTTGATTGCTGTGGGGGTGGACGGCTGGAATATTGCCGGTCCAGGCGGACAGGTCGTTCTCCAGGGTGGTGAGTTCGACTTCCAGGCGGGTCAGTTCGACTCGCCCCTCATTCAGGGTTCCGGGCAGTTTGTAGACGAATTTGCTGGCATCTTCCTGGTCCATCCAGGGGTACAGTGCCTGCGCGCGGTGGATATCTGCTTCTTCGGCAAAGATACCGAAGTCCTGACGGGTCTGCTGGAAGTGCTGTTTGAGGCGTTCGCGGGCTGCGCTTGAAAGCGGATTGTTGCCCAGGTCGAAACCCTCCTGGGTGCGTTGTTGCAACGTGAAAAGTTCGCCGGGCAACTCTTTGATCTGGTTGTTATTGAGCAGGGCGGTGCGCAGGCGTGGGCGAGTCAATAAATCGCGCGGGAGTTCAGTAATGCCCGTCTGCGATACGTCGATGTAATTCAAATCGGGCATGCTGCCGAC
Organism: Pseudomonas sp. BF-R-30; assembly: GCF_019956175.1. Taxonomy (NCBI): domain Bacteria; kingdom Pseudomonadati; phylum Pseudomonadota; class Gammaproteobacteria; order Pseudomonadales; family Pseudomonadaceae; genus Pseudomonas; species Pseudomonas sp. BF-R-30. The sequence continues at coordinate 6,880 of NZ_JAHBDE010000022.1, forward strand.
ATCGGGTGTCAGGCCCAAGGGGTTCTTGTACAGGTCCATTGTGGTCAACCGATGCAGGCCCGCGAGCCCGACCTGGCTTTCGGGGCTGAGGGTGATCGCGCAATTGCTCAGAATGAGTTCTTCGAGTTGCAGCGATGGAAGGGTGTCCGGTAAGTGGCCAAGGTTGAAATCGCGCAGTTTCAGGATGCGTAAACCGGTAAAGCTGCGCAGAAACTCATGCATGCCCCGCGTGGCGCTGCTGCCTTCCAGTGTAAGCATTGTGACGCCGCTGAAGTCGGTGCTCAGGGTTGGCAATTCGCCGATGATCGGTTGGAAGAAGTTGAATTCGACTGTTTCAGGCGCGGTCTCGGAAAGGGTCCATTGCTGTCGCCAGCAGTCCATCAGGTCGATGGTGAACTGTCGACGGACCTGCTTTTGTGCAGCGAATTGCTCGGGAGTGACCCTGATTTGTGTGTCTGGAATAAACAGCGGAATTTCGTCGCGCCAGGAAGAAAGCGTTTCCTGGAGCTGCGTGTGTTGAACCATAAGCCGACTCAGTTCTGCCCGCGGTCCGTTTGGGTGCTGTTGCAAGCGTTCGACGAAGGCGTCGAGCTCTTCGGTGGATAGATGGGGGAACAGTGTCTGAGCCCGAGCTTGCAAGGTAGGTGTGTTGCGTGGCATTTGACGATACCCGTCACTGCCACCGAGCAAGCGCATTACCTTTGGGTCGTAGGTGGGTTTGAGGTCGGGGTGTTGAACCAGCCGCGCGCGCAATGCATCTCGGCTCAAGGCATGCTGGCGAATCAGCTGCTTGAGCCGTTCACCTTCACCGATATTCAGATTCAGGGCGGTGCGTTCGCTGTCCGGCATGGCCTGTAGCAGGCAGGTGTAGAGCGAGCCCATGCCGCTGAGTTCTTCGCCGTCATGATCGAAGGCCTGATAAGAGCCGTCCTCTCTGAGTACCAGCACTTTACGCAGAGGCGCGTCGGCATGGCCAAGGCTCTCGATCAGCAGGCCCTCATGGGCATACTGGCGGATTTCCAACCGTAGCTGTCCCGTCCAGCCTGGCAGTTTTTCCAGGGTGTGCAAGGCCAGCCGGTCGGTGTCGAGGTTGTTCTCGGTCGATGGCAAATCAAGCCCCTCGTAGGCGCGTGTCACGCGCACTTGCAATCCGGCCTCTCGGCTCAGCTCGGCTAATCGAGGGGCAACGGTTGCGTTCTTTAGCTGCTGCAGTTCCTGGTCGCTTGCTGTGTCCACAATTGCTTGAGCTACGCTGCGTGGCAGTCCGGGCTCGGCATCCATAACCACTTGTATGGCCGCGCTAGCGCCACGTTCGAGTCTGCGATAACGCTGATCGAACAGGCCTTGCCGTTTCTGTTCGGCAAGCCGCGCAAGTATCTTGCGCAACCGCTGCGCCCGGTTTTCCAGGCCAGGGGAGGGGTGAGCGAATTCTTCGCCCATCAGCGTTCTGGCTTCGCTGTCCGACAGGGGCAGGAGAAAGGTTTTCAGCAGGTCGCCGTCGGTGAGGCGGGAGGCGTCGACTTCCACCACGGGTACATCGGGCGCCGGGCTTTGCCAAAGGGTTTGCGCATTTTCGTCGATCAGTCGCAGGCCTTTGTTTGCCGGCCAGTAACCGTTTTCATTGAGCAGTTCCAGCTGTGTCACGGGATCCGCCTTGAGGAAGTGCTCCGGCTGGTCGCTGCCGATCTGATCGATAAAGGTTTGTATGTCCTGATCGATCCCGAAGCGTTTGAGTGTGTCGGCCAACAACGGCGGCACCTGCCCGGCATTCACGTGCATCTTGCGCAGGGCATTTTCGTGGCTGCCGCTGATACTGAGGATGCGCTCGCGGGTACTGGCCGAAAATCGCTGCATGTCCGGGCCGATACGGTGCAGCACGGTGGCCTGGTCCCAACGCAACGGCTGGTCGAGTTCGGTTTGCCAGGCGCCGCTGCCGTTGTGCCGCAGTTGTGGTTTGTAGGCGTCAGGGCGGGTGGGGTGGTCGATGCGATGCTCGCCGATGACTGAGTCCTCGCTGACGGCGTAGTTTTTGCCTTCCAGGGGTAACAGGGTTTTACCTTGATGCCTGTGCAGTCCGAGTGAATCCGGTTTTGAGTCTGCTGGGAGTGTGGCGGGGTGCTCGTAGGCGGTCAGGTCGGGTTTCCAATAGCGGGTTTCGCCATTGGGCCGCTTCACCGAATTGAAACGGTCGATGAACTGCACAATTTCCTTGGGCAGGATCGCGCGAAATTCTCCCGCCGCGACCACGCCACCCACCGCAAAGGTGCCCAGTTGTACGGCGGATTCAACAACGCCCATGAAATGCTCGAAGGCCTCGGTGGTGTGGCCCTCGGCCCAGTCAACAATGCTTTCGAAGGTTTCGTCGAGCAACTGGTAGGCCATGTAGGCCAGCATCAACTCGCCAAGGAAAGGTACGAACGGCAGGGCAATAAAGGCTGCGATGTTCAGCAGGGTCGAAGCGATTTCGGTAAAGGAGTCCCATAACGCCCAGCGGGCTCTCTGGTCGACTGTTGCGGTGGATACCGCGATCACCCGCGCATCGTTGAGGATCTTGTTGAGCTTGCTCTGGTAGAGGTGGGTCAAGAGATCGTCTTTCACCGGTGTGGCCGCAATGTGCAAGTCGGGACGTTGGTTGGGGCGCTCTCGCCAGGTCGGGTGCGGATCGCCCGGTGGAACAGGCTGCCAGGTTAAAGGTGATAGCTCGTTGTTCAACTGCGCGAAAAAGTGCCCGCGATCCTCATGATTGATGAATCGACTGAAAAACTGTTGGTATTCGGGGGCACGCAAGCGCTGACCAAGTTCCTCGGCGAATGCGGCGGTTGAACTGTATTCCTTGATCGGGTGTTCGGGGTCGTCAGGAATGTAGGCCACCACTCTGACCACTTCTGTTGCGCGCTCCAGATCCGGTGCAAACAAAACGATGCCGGTCAGGCGAGCGTTCATGATTGTCAGTTCATGGAAGCCCCAGGGCAGACCATGCAAACGTAAAGTAGGCAGGTTGTCGAGCAAGCCAAGAGTCAGTTGGTGGACGTCACTGCCCAGCATTTTTTGCATCTGCGCCATGTGCAGGGCAGCGGTGATTGCGGTTTTCTGGCTGTCGTGAATTTTCGATTTCAGTATTGCCGCGGCCACGGGATTGCTGATGCCAAGATTGTCGTCCAGATACTCTTTATAGCGCTGGCCAATGTCCAGTTCCCGGCAGAGGCGGGTAAAAGCCGTGATGGGCATCTTTTCCAGTATCTGCGGCAATGTATTGAATTGCCCGGTAGCAGAAGGGGGCGTGATGTAAGTCGAGGCGGGCTCGAAGGCGTCTGCATTGGTTTCGGCGCTTTCAAAATTGTGCAATGCGGCATCCAGCAGCGACACCGTCCAGATGCGCGCAGCGCCGGATTTCAGCCGAAGCCATGGAATGTGAGCCGGGATATAAAGGCGAAGGAACGTTTTACGAGCGTCCAGTTCCAGGCCGAATCGGGTCTTGAGCGCCGTTTCGAGTAGTGGTTTGGCGAAGTCGGCGGGGCTCTGCAGATTTGCCATCATTTGATCAACCTGGTTCTGGCTGGTCACATGGCGGGCAATGAGTTTGCCCAGTTCTGCATGCTGATGGGCTGGAGCGTCCTTGAGCCCGGCCGGAATGCCTGGCGCGCTGTTGCGCAGTGCCTCACGCCGTTGAGGCGTTGCTTGGCGGAGCCAGGAGGGGATCACGTTGATCAGGTGCTGATAGTGAGCGTCTGGCCTGAATGCGTCGCGAGCAATGTCGGTATGTTGGGTATTCATGCGGTTAAGGTGACCATCGAAGTTGGATGAGACCCCTAGGAAACCGCGTTAGCCCGGACGCTGTGCGGTACATATTTACCGCACTCGGGCCATTGCCATGAGTTACAACGCAGCAAGCCTGCCGCAAACGTCCGCCGCCAGTTAAACTGCGCCTTTGCGACCCTATATGTCGCATTGCCGTAAACCCGGGAAAATCCGGGGTTTGCGCTATAAGAAGTTGTCGCTTGGCGGCAAGGCCGGGCCGAAAACTGTCCTTACAATCCTCACCAAGCTCGCCAGTTTCAGGCGAGTGTTTTCTCTTCAGGAGACTCCGATGTCCGTTGAGCACGCTGCGGTACAACGCGCCGATTTCGATCAGGTAATGGTTCCCAACTATGCGCCTGCCGCATTCATTCCTGTGCGTGGCGCCGGTTCCCGCGTTTGGGACCAGTCCGGTCGCGAGCTGATCGACTTCGCCGGCGGGATCGCCGTCAACGTATTGGGTCACGCGCATCCGGCGCTGGTCGGTGCCTTGACCGAGCAGGCGAACAAGCTGTGGCACGTGTCCAACGTGTTCACCAATGAGCCGGCCCTGCGCCTGGCACACAAGCTGGTCGACGCCACTTTTGCCGAGCGCGCCTTCTTCTGCAACTCCGGCGCCGAAGCCAACGAGGCCGCCTTCAAGCTGGCCCGTCGTGTCGCGTTCGACCGTTATGGCAGCGAGAAGTACGAGATCATCGCCGCGCTCAACAGCTTCCACGGCCGTACCCTGTTCACCGTGAACGTTGGTGGCCAGTCGAAGTATTCCGATGGCTTCGGTCCGAAGATCACCGGCATCACCCACGTGCCGTACAACGATCTGGCTGCGTTGAAAGCTGCCGTTTCCGACAAGACCTGCGCCGTGGTCCTGGAGCCTATTCAAGGTGAGGGCGGCGTACTGCCGGCCGAACTGGCCTACCTGCAAGGCGCCCGCGAACTGTGCAACGAGCACAACGCGCTGCTGGTGTTCGACGAAGTGCAAACCGGCATGGGCCGTACCGGCCACCTGTTCGCCTACCAGCATTACGGCGTGATCCCGGACATCCTGACCAGCGCCAAGAGCCTGGGCGGTGGTTTCCCGATCGCCGCCATGCTGACCACCGAAGACCTGGCCAAGCACCTGGTCGTCGGCACCCACGGCACCACTTACGGCGGCAACCCGCTGGCGTGTGCTGTCGCAGGCGCGGTGATCGACGTGATCAACACCCCAGAGGTGCTGGCTGGCGTCAATGCCAAGCACGACAAGTTCAAGGCACGTCTTGAGCAGATCGGCGAGAAATACGGCCTGTTCACCCAGGTCCGTGGCCTGGGTCTGTTGATCGGCTGTGTGCTGAGCGATGCCTGGAAAGGCAAGGCCAAGGACATCTTCAATGCCGCTGAACAAGAAGGCCTGATGATTCTGCAAGCCGGCCCGGACGTGGTGCGTTTCGCCCCGAGCCTGGTGGTGGAAGACGCGGATATCGATGCCGGTCTGGACCGCTTCGAACGTGCCGCGGCAAAACTGACGCAAGCCTGATAGACCCTTCGACGCCTGACCTTTCAGGCGTCGAACCCAATTTTTGTTCCGGGCCGGATCAAATGTGGGAGCGGGCTTGCTCGCGAAAGCGGTGTATCAGTCAACATTTTTGCTGTCTGACCCACCGCTTTCGCGAGCAAGCCCGCTCCCACAGTCTCCTGCGGAGATGGCCCGGGATTTTTTTCTGTAAGTTCTGAGATTAAGGAGTGACACCATGCTGGTGATGCGCCCCGCGCAAATGGCTGATCTGGGCGAGGTACAGCGTCTGGCTGCGGACAGTCCGATTGGTGTCACTTCCTTGCCGGATGACGTTGAGCGCCTGAGCGACAAGATCGCGGCAAGCGAAGCCTCGTTCGCCGCCGAAGTGAGCTTCAACGGTGAGGAAAGCTATTTCTTCGTCCTCGAAGACTCCACCACCGGCAAGCTGGTCGGTTGCTCGGCCATCGTGGCGTCGGCCGGTTACTCCGAGCCGTTCTACAGCTTCCGCAACGAAACCTTCGTGCACGCTTCCCGCGAGTTGAAGATTCACAACAAGATCCACGTGCTCTCCCAGTGCCACGACCTGACCGGCAACAGCTTGCTGACCAGCTTCTATGTGCAGCGCGAGCTGGTGGGGTCGCCTTGGTCGGAGCTCAACTCCCGTGGCCGTTTGCTGTTCGTGGCCAGCCATCCGGAGCGTTTTGCCGATTCCGTGGTGACCGAAATCGTCGGTTACAGCGATGAAAACGGCGACTCGCCGTTCTGGGATGCCATCGGTCGCAACTTTTTCGATCTCAACTACGCCGAAGCCGAGCGTCTGTGCGGGCTGAAAAGCCGTACGTTCCTTGCCGAACTGATGCCGCATTACCCGATCTACGTGCCACTGCTGCCGGACTCCGCTCAAGAAGCCATGGGCCAGGTGCACCCGCGCGCGCAGATCACCTTCGACATTCTGATGCGTGAAGGTTTCGAGACCGATCACTACATCGACATCTTCGACGGTGGCCCGACCCTGCATGCCCGTGTCTCGGGGATCCGTTCGATCGCCCAGAGCCGTGTGGTGCCGGTGAAGATCGGTGAGCCGGTCAAAGGCGTCGGTCGCCAGTACCTGGTTGCCAATGCCCAGTTGCAGGATTACCGCGCGGTCATGCTCGAGCTCGATTACGCGCCGGGAAAACCGGTGACCCTGGACCTGGAGGCGGCCGAAGCCCTGGGTGTCGGCGAGGGTGCCAGCGTGCGCCTGGTCGCGGTTTAACAGCGACCTGGCCTGATTGCTCGTTTAGAAAGCAGCGAAGTTTCACGGGTGGCGCAAGCGGCCCGTTTGAGGAGATAGCATGATCGTTCGTCCCGTACGCAGCAGCGATTTACCCGCTCTGATCGACCTGGCCCGCAGCACCGGCACCGGCCTGACCACCTTGCCGGCCAACGAAGAGCGGCTGGCCCATCGGGTCGGCTGGGCCGAGAAGACCTTTCGCGGCGAAGCCGGGCGGGGCGACGCGGACTACCTGTTCGTGCTCGAAGATGACGACGGGCGCGTGGTGGGTATTTCCGCCATTGCCGGCGCCGTTGGCCTGCGTGAGCCTTGGTACAACTTCCGGGTCGGTCTGACGGTCAGCGCCTCGCAAGAGTTGAACATCTATCGTGAAATCCCGACGCTGTTCCTGGCCAACGACCTGACCGGCAACTCCGAGCTGTGCTCGCTGTTCCTGCACGCCGATTTCCGCAGTGGCCTCAACGGTCGCATGCTGTCCAAGGCGCGGATGCTGTTCATCGCCGAATTCCCGCAACTGTTCGGCAACAAGATCATTGCCGAAATGCGCGGTGTTTCCGACGAGGCCGGGCGTTCGCCGTTCTGGGAAAGCCTGGGCCGGCACTTCTTCAAGATGGAATTCAGCCAGGCTGACTACCTGACCGGCGTGGGCAACAAGGCGTTCATCGCCGAACTGATGCCGAAATTCCCGCTGTACACCTGCTTCCTGTCGCCGGATGCGCGCAATGTGATCGGTCAGGTTCATCCGGACACCGAGCCGGCGCTGGCCATGCTCAAGAGCGAAGGTTTCAGCTACCAGGGCTACGTCGATATCTTCGACGCAGGCCCGGCGATCGAGTGCGAAACGGGCAAGATCCGCGCCGTGCGCGACAGCCAGGCGCTGGTGCTGGCCGTCGGCACACCGGGTGACGATGCCACGCCATTCATCATTCACAACCGCAAGCGCGAGGACTGCCGGATCACTGCCGCGCCTGCACGTCTGGCCGCCGGCACCCTGGTGGTCGACCCGTTGACCGCCAAACGTCTTCAACTCAACGCGGGCGATCAAGTGCGCGCCGTGGCGTTGTCCGCAGCTCGGGAGTCGAAATAATGAAGTCGCTTTACATCGCAGGTGAATGGCTGGCAGGTGGGGGCGAAGCCTTCGAGTCGCTGAACCCGGTGACGCAGCAGGTGCTGTGGTCCGGCGTCGGAGCCACCGCCGGTCAGGTCGAGTCGGCTGTGCAAGCGGCGCGTCAGGCGTTCCCGGACTGGGCGCGGCGCACCCTGGAAGAGCGTATCTCGGTGCTGGAGGCCTTTGCCGCCGCGCTGAAGAATCACGCTGACGAATTGGCTCATACCATCGGCGAAGAAACCGGCAAACCCCTGTGGGAAGCGGCGACCGAAGTCACCAGCATGGTCAACAAGATTGCCATCTCGGTGCAGAGCTACCGCGAACGTACCGGCGAGAAGAGCGGGCCGCTGGGCGATGCCACCGCTGTGCTGCGCCACAAACCCCACGGCGTGGTGGCAGTGTTCGGTCCTTACAACTTCCCGGGTCACCTGCCGAACGGCCATATCGTGCCGGCACTGTTGGCCGGTAACAGCGTGCTGTTCAAGCCTAGCGAACTGACACCGAAAGTCGCTGAGCTGACGGTCAAGTGCTGGATCGAGGCTGGCCTGCCAGCTGGCGTCTTGAACCTGCTGCAAGGCGCTCGCGAAACCGGCATCGCCCTGGCCGCGAACCCGGGCATCGACGGGCTGTTCTTCACCGGTTCCAGCCGCACCGGCAATCACCTGCACCAGCAATTCGCCGGTCGTCCGGACAAGATCCTGGCGCTGGAAATGGGCGGTAACAACCCGCTGGTGGTCGATCAGGTCGCCGACCTCGATGCCGCGGTGTACACCATCATTCAGTCGGCGTTCATTTCCGCCGGCCAGCGTTGCACCTGTGCCCGTCGCTTGCTGGTGCCGCAAGGTGCCTGGGGCGACTCGTTGCTGGCGCGCCTGGTGGCGGTCAGCTCGACCCTCTCAGTCGGAGCCTTCGATCAGCAGCCGGCGCCGTTCATGGGCTCGGTGGTTTCCCTTGGCGCTGCGAAAGCGTTGATGGATGCGCAAGAGCATCTGCTGGCCAATGGCGCCGTGGCGCTGCTGGAAATGACTCAGCCTCAGGCTCAATCGGCCTTGCTGACCCCGGGCATCCTGGACGTGAGCGCCGTTGCCGATCGTCCTGACGAAGAGCTGTTCGGCCCGTTGCTGCAGGTGATCCGCTACGCTGATTTTGAAGCGGCGATCGCTGAAGCCAACGACACCGCCTACGGTCTGGCCGCCGGCCTGCTGTCGGACTCCGAAGCACGCTACCAGCAGTTCTGGCTGGAAAGCCGCGCCGGTATCGTCAACTGGAACAAGCAACTGACCGGTGCCGCGAGCAGCGCGCCATTCGGCGGCGTAGGGGCCTCGGGTAACCACCGCGCCAGCGCTTACTACGCGGCGGATTACTGCGCGTACCCGGTGGCCTCGCTGGAAACGCCGAGCCTGGTGTTGCCAGCGGCCCTTACGCCTGGCGTGAAGATGGCGTGATGCCCATCGCGGGCAAGCCCGCTCCCACAGGTTCGGTGGCGTTCACATATCTTGTGTACGACGCAATCACTGTGGGATGAGCTTGCTCGCGATGGCCGCGACCCGGTCTAAAAGAACAGTTACTGAAGCCTATAACAACAGATTCTCGTGGAGCCTCGCTGATGAAATCCTATGAAGTCAATTTTGACGGTCTAGTGGGGCCGACCCATAACTACGGCGGCCTGTCCTACGGCAACGTCGCGTCCCAGAGCAACAGCCAGCAGTCGTCCAACCCCAAGGAAGCGGCGCTGCAAGGCCTGGCAAAGATGAAAGCGCTGATGGAAATGGGTTTCCAGCAAGGCGTACTGGCACCGCAAGAGCGCCCGGATGTGGCTGCACTGCGTCGCCTGGGCTTTGGCGGCACCGACGCTCAAGTGATCGAGCGCGCTGCCAAAGAGGCGATGCCGCTGCTGGTGGCCAGTTGCTCGGCGTCGAGCATGTGGGTGGCCAACGCCGCGACCGTCAGCCCGAGCGCCGACACCGCTGATGGCCGCGTGCATTTCACCGCCGCCAACCTCAACTGCAAATACCACCGCAGCATCGAACACCCGACCACCAGCCGCGTGCTGGGGGCGATGTTCGCTGACCAGAAACACTTCGCCCACCACGCCGCCTTGCCGGCCGTGGCGCAATTCGGTGACGAAGGCGCGGCCAACCACACGCGTTTCTGCCGTGAATACGGCGAAGCCGGTGTCGAGTTCTTCGTGTTCGGCCGCAGTGCGTTCGACACCCGCTACCCGGCACCGCAGAAGTACCCGGCGCGCCAGACCCTCGAAGCGTCCCAGGCCGTTGTCCGTTTGCATGGCTTGAGCGATGACGGCGTGGTCTACGCCCAGCAGAACCCGTCGGTGATCGATCAGGGCGTGTTCCACAACGACGTGATCGCCGTGGGTAATGGTGAAGTGTTGTTCTATCACGAGGACGCGTTCCTCGAGACCGAGAAGATGCTCGCTGAATTGCAGAGCAAACTCGCCAAAGTCGGTGGGAAATTTCAGTCTGTGTGTGTGCCACGTTCCGCCGTCAGCGTGGAAGACGCGGTTCGTTCCTACCTGTTCAACAGCCAACTGCTGTCGCGTCCTGACGGCTCCATGCTGTTGATCGTGCCGGAAGAATGCCGTGGCAACGAGCGTGTCTGGCAGTACTTGCAGGGTTTGACCAGCTCCGGCGGCCTGATCCGCGAAGTGAAAGTCTTCGATCTCAAGCAGAGCATGCAGAACGGCGGTGGCCCTGCTTGCCTTCGACTGCGTGTCGCGCTCAACGAAACCGAACTGGCGGCCGTCAACCCAGGGGTTATCATGACGGCACCGTTGTACGGCACACTGACCGAATGGGTCGAGAAGCACTACCGCGACCGCATGACCGAAAACGATCTGGCGGACCCGCAATTGCTGCTTGAGTGCCGGACGGCACTGGATGAACTGACGCAAATCCTTAAACTGGGCGCGGTTTATCCATTCCAGATCAATTGATCGACGGCGCGCCGCTTTCTACGGCAGCGCGCTGATTCATCTCAAACGAGAGCGTAAAGACATGAGCGATACCCTGCAGCTGATCCTTGAAGACACCGACGGCACGCAACTGGAAACGTCCTGCACCCGCGTCGCGGTCCTGTGGCAAGGTAAAGAGCTGTGGATCCAGCAGGACGGCCGTGGTCAGTTGCTGATCGGCGTGGACGTCGAGGAAGGCGATGCCGAATACGCCAACCTGCTGTTGCGCCCATTGGCGACTAATCTGGTAAGTCTGCAACTGGAGATGGAACCGGCTGAACTCGGCGACGACGAGGATCACGTTCACGGCCCGGATTGCAACCACGACCACTAAGGAAACCGCTCATGCTCGCCCTCGGCAAACTGCTTGAACTGACCCTCGCCGGCCGCGAACCGGCGGAGAAGACTCAACTGACTGTCGAAGGCGTGCGCATGCGCTGGTTGAGCGAAGGTGCGCTGGAAGTCCGGCCACCTGAAGCGCGTGACAATGGCCTGGACCTGCTGCTGTCGGCGGGGATCCACGGCAACGAAACAGCGCCGATCGAATTGCTCGATCGCCTGTTGCACGACATTGCTCGCGGCGACCTGAAGCCGCGCACACGTATTCTGTTCCTGTTCGGCAACCCGGAAGCGATTCGCAAGGGCGAGCGTTTCGTCGAGCAGGACGTCAATCGGCTGTTCAATGGCCGTCACGAACAAAGTAGCGGTTGCGAAGCCCTGCGCGCCTGCGAGCTGGAGCGTTTGGCTGCCAGCTTCTTCAGCCTGCCGGATCGCCAGCGCCTGCACTACGACCTGCACACGGCGATTCGTGGCTCGAAAATCGAGCAGTTCGCCTTGTACCCGTGGAAGGAAGACCGCCAGCATTCGCGTCAGGAGCTGGCGCGCCTGCGTGCTGCCGGCATGGAAGCGGTGTTGCTGCAGAACAAGCCGTCCATCGTGTTCAGCTCCTATACCTACGACAAGCTGGGTGCCGAGGCCTTTACCCTGGAGTTGGGCAAGGCGCGGCCGTTCGGTCAGAACGACGGTGTCAACGTGTCGCTGCTGGAGAAGCGCCTCAAGCAGATCATCGAGGGCACCGAACCAGAACTGACTGAGGACGCGCTGGACGGTTTGCAGCTGTACAGCGTGGCGCGAGAAATCATCAAGCACAGCGACAGCTTCCGCCTGAACCTGCCGGTGGACATCGAGAACTTTTCGGAGCTGGAAGTGGGTTACCTGCTGGCGGAAGATATCGCCAACACCCGCTGGATCATCGAGGAAGAGGGCGCCCGGATCATCTTCCCGAACCCCAGGGTGAAGAATGGTTTGCGTGCCGGCATCCTGGTCGTGCCGACCACCGACGCAAACCTGGCCTGACACGGGCCTCACGCCCGACACAAATCCCTTGTAGGAGCGAGCTTGCTCGCGATGGTCGTCAACGATAACGCTGGGAACTTGAAGGCCCGCGGCGCTCTGGAGTTCATCGCGAGCAAGCTCGCTCCTACAGGGAGAGGCGGTGTTTAGACGGCTACGGCACGCGGTTCAGTGCGACGCAGGCTGCGGATTTTCAGCAACGTATCCGCACAGGTCTTCGCCGCTTCCTGGCCTTTATGCAGGAAATGCTCGAAGAAGAACTTCTGGTGCTCTTCACCGGCATGGAAGTGGTGCGGGGTCAGGGACACCGAGAACACTGGCACTTCGGTTTCCAGTTGAACCTGCATCAGGCCGCTGACCACCGACTGGGCGACGAACTCGTGACGGTAGATCCCGCCGTCCACCACCAGGGCTGCGGCGACGATGCCGGCATAACGACCGGTCTTGGCCAGCAACTTGGCGTGCAGGGGCATTTCAAAGGCGCCGCCGACTTCGAAGAAGTCGATATCGGATTCCTGATAACCCTGGGCAATCATTTCGGCGACGAAACCTTTACGGCTCTGATCGACAATGTCCTTGTGCCAGCAGGCCTGGATGAACGCTACGCGCTCGCCCTGATGGTGTTTGCTTTTGCTGTCGATTGCGGTGGGTTGCATGTTCTGACTCCTGTTTGTGTGAAAAACAGGGCGTTATGAATCGAAGGGGATCTGAGGGTACGCACGCTCGCACGAATGCCGGCGGACGGCCCTTTGTTGTCAATCCCGTTCTCTCTTCATCCGGACTATGACCGTCGGCCCCGGGATCACACCGGGTCTGCTGACCTTGCTGTCAGGCACCGCCGAAGCCGTGCTGTCACCAAGCGCTCGCGGGCTATGCGCATTGCGCGCAATTACCGCCGGTGGGGAGTTGCACCCCGCCCTGAGAACGTTTTTGCCGCCCAAATGTTTGGCGGCGCAGCGTTTTTATCACATATTTGCGGTATGCGCATGACCCCTTTTGGATGATTGTCATCGACTTTTCCGTTGGTTTAATCGGCCTTTTCCTACGCAAGGGTTGATTAATCGTCGCCATGCCCGCAGTAATTCTTTCCTGAAAGGGATTTCCCCTGCTTACCGAGGCCAGATTCATGAGTGTTATCGATCTTCGCAGCGACACTGTCACCCAACCTTGCGCCGGCATGCTCGAGGCAATGACCAAGGCCGCCACCGGCGATGACGTGTATGGCGAAGATCCGACGGTCAATCACCTGGAAGCCGAACTGGCCAGGCGACTGGGCTTTGCCGCGGCACTGTTCGTGCCGACCGGCACCATGAGCAACCTGCTGGGGTTGATGGCCCATTGCGAGCGCGGTGACGAGTACATCGTCGGCCAGCAGGCCCACACTTATAAGTACGAAGGGGGTGGCGCGGCGGTGCTTGGCTCGATCCAGCCGCAACCGCTGGAAGTGCAGGCCGATGGTTCGCTGGACCTGGCGCAGGTCGCTGCTGCGATCAAGCCGGACGACTTCCATTTTGCCCGCACCCGTTTGCTGGCGCTGGAAAACACCATGCAAGGCAAGGTCCTGCCACTGGAATACCTGGCACGGGCGCGCAGTTTTACCCGCGAGCATGGCTTGCAACTGCACCTGGACGGCGCACGTCTGTACAGCGCGGCAGTGAAGCTGGGCGTGGATGCCCGGGAAATCACCCAGTATTTCGATTCCGTCTCGGTGTGCCTGTCCAAAGGCCTGGGCGCACCGGTCGGTTCGGTGCTGTGCGGCTCGGCCGAGCTGATCGGGAAGGCCCGGCGCCTGCGCAAGATGGTCGGTGGCGGCATGCGTCAGGCCGGGGTTCTCGCGGCGGCAGGCCTGTATGCGCTGGATAACAACGTTCAGCGCCTGGCCGATGACCATGCCAACGCGCAGTTGCTGGCCGAAGGCCTACGCGGGGCGGGGTTCGAGGTCGAACCGGTGCAGACCAACATGGTTTATGTGCAGATGGGCGACCAGGCCGAGGCCATCAAGGCCTTTGCCGCCAAGCGCGGGATCAAACTCAGTGCCGCCGCGCGTCTGCGCATGGTCACGCACATGGACGTCAGCCGTGCGCAAATCGAGCAGGTCGTCGCGACATTCGTCGACTTTTCGCGCAAGTGATAGCGTTAGCACTCCAATTGACCGTTTCTATCGTATAAACACGCTGTACCCCGCGCGCAGGGCCGATATAATGCGGCCCTTTGCCGTCGCTTCGTCTGTTGACGTTTCGAACAGGCCTTTGGCCGCAGCCTCCGTGGAAGAACCTAATGAAAAGCGCAGAAATCCGTGAAGCCTTCCTTCGCTTCTTCGAAGAGCAAGGCCACACCCGTGTAGCCTCCAGCTCTTTGATTCCGGGCAACGACCCAACCCTGCTGTTCACCAACGCGGGGATGAACCAGTTCAAGGACTGCTTCCTGGGCCAGGAAAAGCGCGCGTACACCCGCGCCGTCAGCAGCCAGAAATGCGTGCGCGCCGGCGGCAAGCACAACGACCTGGAAAACGTCGGTTATACCGCTCGTCACCACACCTTCTTCGAAATGCTGGGTAACTTCAGCTTCGGTGATTATTTCAAGCGTGATGCCATCAGCTACGCCTGGAACTTCCTGACTTCCGACAAGTGGTTGAACCTGCCGAAGGAAAAGCTCTGGGTCACCGTCTATGCCAGCGATGACGAGGCGTACGACATCTGGACCAAGGAAATCGGGGTTCCGGCCGAGCGCATGGTGCGCATCGGCGACAACAAGGGCGCACCGTACGCCTCCGACAACTTCTGGACCATGGGCGATACCGGCCCGTGCGGTCCTTGCACCGAGATTTTCTACGATCACGGCGCCGACATCTGGGGCGGCCCACCGGGCTCGCCGGAAGAAGACGGCGACCGTTACATCGAGATCTGGAACAACGTGTTCATGCAGTTCAACCGCACCGCCGATGGCGTGTTGCACCCGCTGCCAGCGCCGTCGGTGGACACCGGCATGGGCCTGGAGCGGATCAGTGCCGTGCTGCAGCACGTTCACTCGAACTATGAAATCGACCTGTTCCAGAGCCTGCTGATTGCATCGGCCAAGGCCATCGGTTGCACCAACGATGCTCAGGCTTCGCTGAAAGTCGTGGCTGACCACATCCGCTCCTGCGGCTTCCTGATCGCCGACGGCGTGCTGCCGTCCAACGAAGGTCGTGGCTACGTGCTGCGCCGGATCATCCGTCGCGCCTGCCGTCACGGTAACAAGCTGGGCGCCAAGGGCAGCTTCTTCTATCAAATCGTCGCGGCCCTGGTCGCCGAGATGGGCGAAGCCTTCCCGGAACTGAAATCCCAGCAGGCGCACATTGAACGCGTGCTGAAGGCCGAAGAGGAACAATTCGCCAAGACCCTGGAGCAGGGCCTGAAGATCCTCGAGCAGGATCTGGCTGAGCTCAAGGGCGACGTGGTGCCGGGCGACGTGGTGTTCAAACTCTACGACACCTATGGCTTCCCGATGGACCTGACTGGCGACATCGCTCGCGAGCGCAGCCTGACCATCGACGAAGAAGGTTTCGAGCGCGAGATGGAAGCCCAGCGCGTTCGTGCCCGTTCCGCCAGTTCCTTCGGCATGGACTACAACAGCCTGGTCAAGGTTGATGTGGACACCGAATTCACCGGTTACACCGCTCACAGCGGTTCCGCCAAGATCGTTGCTCTCTATAAGGACGGGCAATCGGTCGACGTGTTGAGCGAAGGCGAAGAGGGCGTAGTCGTTCTCGATCAGACGCCGTTCTATGCGGAATCCGGTGGTCAGATTGGTGATTGCGGCTTCCTCCAGGCTGGCGCTGCGCGTTTCGACGTGCGCGACACCACCAAGACCGGCGGTGCGTTCCTGCACCACGGTGTGCTGGATTCGGGCAGCCTGATTGTTGGCTCGCCAGTTCAGGCGCAGGTGGACGCCGACGTACGTCACGCCACTTCGCTGAACCATTCCGCGACTCACTTGCTGCACGCAGCATTGCGTCAGGTGCTGGGCGATCACGTTCAGCAGAAAGGCTCGCTGGTCGACAGTCAGCGCTTGCGCTTCGACTTCAGCCACTTCGAAGCCATCAAGCCTGAACAACTGAAAGCGCTGGAAGACATCGTCAACGCCGAGATTCGCAAGAACTCCGAAGTTGAAACCGAAGAAACCGATATCGAAACCGCCAAGCAGAAAGGCGCCATGGCGCTGTTCGGCGAAAAATACGGCGACAACGTACGCGTACTGAGCATGGGCGATTTCTCCGTCGAGCTGTGCGGCGGTATCCACGCGAACCGTACCGGCGACATCGGCCTGCTGAAAATCATCAGCGAAGGCGGTGTGGCATCGGGCGTGCGTCGTATCGAGGCGGTCACCGGTGCGCAAGCGCTGGCTTACTTGAACGCTGCGGAAGAACAACTCAAGGAAGCGGCCAGCCTGGTCAAGGGCAGCCGCGACAACCTGATCGACAAGCTGTCGGCTGTGCTGGAGCGCAACCGTCTGCTGGAGAAGCAACTCGAGCAGTTGCAAGCCAAGGCTGCCAGTGCCGCGGGCGACGATCTGTCGGCCCAGGCGCTGGACGTCAAGGATGTGAAAGTGCTGGCCGTGCGTCTGGACGGTCAGGATGGCAAGGCGCTGCTGGCGCTGGTCGATCAACTGAAAAACAAACTCGGCCGCGCAGTGATCCTGCTCGGCAGTGTCCATGAGGAAAAGGTCGTTCTGGTTGCAGGCGTAACCAAAGACCTGACTGGCCAACTCAAAGCCGGTGATTTGATGAAGCAAGCCGCTGCGGCAGTGGGCGGGAAGGGTGGTGGTCGTCCAGACATGGCGCAAGGCGGCGGTACCGACGCTGGCGCACTGGATGCGGCACTGGCCCTGACCGTTCCGTTTGTAGAGCAGGGTCTATAAGGCAGTACTTGCGGCCCGCAGTCTAGTGGTGGGCCGCAACGCTGTTTGAGTGATTATTTGGGCGCCCTTCATGGGCAGAGGCGGCTTTGAAATGGCTTTGATCGTACAGAAATTTGGAGGCACCTCGGTCGGCACTGTCGAGAGAATCGAGCAGGTCGCCGACAAGGTTAAGAAATTCCGCGATGCCGGCGATGACCTGGTGGTCGTGCTGTCTGCAATGAGCGGCGAAACCAACCGTCTGATCGATCTGGCCAAGCAAATCAGTGGCGACGGCCAACCGGTTCCGCGCGAGCTGGACGTGATCGTTTCCACCGGTGAGCAGGTGACGATTGCCCTGTTGGCCATGGCGCTGATCAAGCGCGGCGTGCCGGCGGTGTCGTACACCGGCAATCAGGTGCGGATTCTGACGGATAGCGCGCACAATAAAGCGCGTATCTTGCAGATTGATGACCAGAAGATTCGCGGTGACCTGAAGGCAGGTCGTGTGGTGGTTGTCGCCGGTTTCCAGGGCGTCGACGAGCACGGCAACATCACCACCCTCGGTCGTGGCGGTTCCGACACCACCGGCGTGGCGCTGGCGGCAGCCCTGAAGGCTGACGAATGCCAGATCTACACCGACGTCGACGGCGTCTACACCACCGACCCGCGTGTGGTGTCCGTGGCTCAGCGCCTGGACAAGATCACCTTCGAAGAGATGCTGGAAATGGCCAGCCTCGGTTCCAAGGTGTTGCAGATCCGCGCGGTCGAGTTCGCCGGCAAGTACAACGTTCCGCTGCGCGTACTGCACAGCTTCAAGGAGGGTCCGGGCACCCTCATTACTATTGATGAAGAGGAAACCATGGAACAGCCGATCATTTCCGGTATCGCTTTCAACCGCGATGAAGCCAAGCTGACCATCCGTGGCGTGCCAGACATCCCGGGCGTTGCCTTCAAGATTCTCGGCCCGATCAGTGCCGCGAACATCGAAGTCGACATGATCGTGCAGAACGTCGCGCACGATAACACCACCGACTTCACCTTCACCGTGCACCGCAACGACTACCAGGCCGCGCAAGCTGTGCTGGAAAAAACCGCTGGCGAGCTGGGTGCCCGTGAAGTCGTGGGCGACACCAAGATCGCCAAGGTGTCGATCGTCGGCGTTGGCATGCGCTCTCACGCAGGCGTGGCCAGCCGCATGTTTGAATCCCTGGCCAAGGAAAGCATCAACATCCAGATGATCTCGACTTCGGAAATCAAAGTCTCCGTAGTGATCGAAGAGAAGTATCTGGAACTGGCTGTGCGCGCTCTGCACACGGCTTTCGAACTGGACGCACCGGCCCGCCAGGGCGAGTGATGCGTTTGCCAAAAGGCGCGGTCTGACCGCGCCTTTTGTTTTTTTGAATGGCGTGACCCCCCGAGACTGTTCTTTTGCTCGCGCTAGTCAATACTCAGGCATGTAGGGCTGCGACCGCTCCGGTTGTGGGTCGAGTGCCTTTTTTTTGCAGACTGTTGTCCCTGAAATGAAATGCGTGAGGAGAAAGGTATGCTGATTCTGACTCGTCGGTGTGCAGAAAGCCTGATTATCGGTGATGGCGAAATCACCGTGACCGTGCTCGGCGTCAAAGGAAATCAAGTGCGCATCGGTGTTAATGCCCCCAAAGAGGTAGCTGTTCACCGGGAAGAAATTTACCTGCGTATCAAGAAAGAGAAGGACGAAGAACCAAGCCATTAATTTTTATCGTTTTTTATGTTTGCAAACGGGGAAGAAGCTGGTTAATATACGCCCCGTGTTGCGGAGAGCTGGCCGAGTGGCCGAAGGCGCTCCCCTGCTAAGGGAGTACACCTCAAAAGGGTGTCGGGGGTTCGAATCCCCCGTTCTCCGCCATTATTTGCGTAGTACGTTGTAATCTGGCTTTTTCGGTAAGTTGTTGAAATTACTAGAAAAAGTGTTTGACATAGAGATTAAACGGCCTATAATGCGCGGCAACAAATGCACTCGTAGCTCAGCTGGATAGAGTACTCGGCTACGAACCGAGCGGTCACAGGTTCGAATCCTGTCGAGTGCACCATTTAAGAGTTAGTTACAGCAATGTAAGTAACTTGGCTTCAACCAGTTGTGATCTGGTATAAAAACACAAATTGCACTCGTAGCTCAGCTGGATAGAGTACTCGGCTACGAACCGAGCGGTCACAGGTTCGAATCCTGTCGAGTGCACCATACAACAGAAAGCCCGCATCTAATGCGGGCTTTTTGCCGTCCGGGATTTGGCTTTTCCTTTCGTGCATCCCCTCTCGTCGAACTCCACCTGTGCACTACGACCTCGCAGGGTGTCGTAACGGTAGCTCGTGGCTGAATTTCGAATACTGATCCTGTCTGGCTTGCCGAGGGCGCTTTCGACGTCTTGCTGGCTCATGCCCGCGATCACTCGCTGATTGATGATCGCCTCCCGGCGCTCCCTGGCATTGATCAGGTTTCCACACTTGTCCTGCGCCTGGCCGACCACGGTCGGCTCTCTGCTTTGGATTTTCATACCTGATGTTTCGCGGGGCTCGGCTGGCGGCATAAGCGCCATCGTGCTGCCAGGTGTAAAGGCACGGGCGTCCTGAAGTGAAACATTCTCTCCCGCGGCACAACCCAGTGTGGTGAAGGTAATGCGCCCATTGGCAGCCTCACAGCGCTGAACGGTGGTGGCGACCGCCAAGGGCGGGGGGCTGAGCAGGGTGAAAACCAAAAAGAATTGAGCAACTGATGGCATCAGGCGTCCTCCGTGACGTTCCTTTTCAAGGGTAGCGGCTACAATTTTCGAAGGGGTGTGTGTTTTCTTTTCGGAATACGTCGTCGCATTTTCATGGATCAGGCCGATGCTCAGGTTTGTTGTGCAAGCGCTTGTTTCAGCCGAGATTTTTTAACGTTTAAAACCGTCAGGCGGTGTATCATTGCGCCCGTCAGCCCCGCCGGGGCTTGTGGAATACCTCCATGGACTTACCCAGTAGTTACTCAGTACCCCGTTTCACCAATCATGAATTGACTGATTGATCCTTCCGGCGTGCCCCGCTGCTGGGAGTGGAGTTCGCCTATGTCCGATGTTGAAGTAAAGAAAACGCAGGAAAGCTTGCAGGATCGCCTGGCTCAGGTGGTTGAGTTGCTGCAGCGCCAGCGAGTTGTAGAAGACCTGACTCACCGCCAGGAAGGCCCGCATCATGACCGGGTCGAGAACCTGGTCCACCGGCAGAACCTCGTCGAGTTGCAACGCAAACTCGATGACCTGCACTCCGCCGACGTCGCCTACATCCTTGAAGCCTTGCCGCTGGACGATCGTCTGACGCTCTGGCAACTGGTCAAGGCTGATCGCGACGGCGACATCCTTCTTGAAGTATCCGATTCGGTCCGTGAATCACTGATCGCCGACATGGACGATCACGAGCTCCTGGCAGCCGCCAAGGACATGGATGCCGACGAACTCGCTGACCTGGCCTCCGAGCTGCCGCGAGACGTCGTCCATGAGCTCATGGAGACCCTCGACCAGCAACAACGCGAGCGCGTGCGTTCGGCTCTGTCCTATGACGAGGAGCAGGTCGGTGCGCTGATGGACTTCGAGATGGTGACCATCCGTGAGGATGTCAGCCTTGAAGTGGTCTTGCGTTACCTGCGCCGTCTCAAGGAGTTGCCGGGCCACACCGACAAGCTGTTCGTGGTCGATTACGACGGCGTGCTCAAGGGCGTGTTGCCGATCAAGCGTTTGCTGGTCAACGATCCGGACAAACAGGTTTCCGAGGTGATGGCCAGCGATCCGGTGAGTTTCCACCCGGACGAAGACGCCTACGATGCCGCCCAGGCATTCGAGCGTTATGACTTGATCTCCGCACCCGTGGTCGACAAGAACGGCAAGCTGATCGGCCGTCTGACCATCGATGAAATGGTCGACCTGATCCGTGAAGAGAGCGAAAGCGAAGTTCTCAACATGGCGGGTCTGCGTGAAGAAGAAGACATTTTTGCGTCGGTCTGGAAATCCCTGCGTAACCGTTGGGCCTGGCTGGCGATCAACCTGATTACCGCGTTCGTGGCTTCTCGGGTCATCGGTTTGTTTGAAGGTTCGATCGAGAAGCTCGTGGCGCTTGCGGCGTTGATGCCGATCGTGGCGGGCATTGGTGGCAACTCGGGTAACCAGACCATCACCATGATTGTTCGGGCCATGGCGCTGGACCAGGTGAGCACCGGCAATACCTCGCGCCTGATGCGCAAGGAATTGGCGGTAGCGCTGATCAACGGCGTGATCTGGGGCGGGGTGATCGGTGTGGTTGCCTATCTGCTCTATGGCAGTTGGTCTTTGGGCGTGGTGATGACTGCCGCGATGACGCTTAACTTGCTACTGGCGGCGTTGATGGGGGTTTTGATCCCGATGACCCTGGCGAAGATGGGGCGCGACCCGGCGATGGGGGCCAGCGTGATGATCACGGCCATGACCGACAGCGGCGGCTTCTTCATCTTCCTGGGGCTGGCGACAATCTTCCTGCTCTGAAGCGCCGTTCATTAAAACCCCGCCTTTGGCGTAATGCTGTAGGAGCGAGCTTGCTCGCGATGGTCGTTAACGATACCGCGTGTTTACTGGCTAAACGCGGCGCTCTTGAGTCCATCGCGAGCAAGCTCGCTCCTACAGCGTTACGTCTTTGGCGGGTTTTTTTGTGCCCGGATTTCAGGCAAAAAAAAGCCAGCGATCAGGCTGGCTTGGGCTTACTGGCTGAATCAGGAAGCGTCGGCGGTCATTTCAGCGTCATGGGCGATCAGCGAAACCAGGGCGTTCTGCTGTCGATGGGAGAGCTGGCGGAAGCGCTGCAGCAACTCCCGTTCGTGCAAGGAAAGCTCCGGGCTGTCCAGGCGCATGCTCAACTCTTCTCCCAGTGCGCCTTCCTGAATAAGACTCTGTTCAAGGCGCGCAATGATTTCGGAGTTCATGCTGCGATGATGATTGCGAGCCACCTCGGCAATGCGTTCACGCATTCCGTCTGGCAGACGTACGACGAACTTGTCAGCCGTACGGCTGGAATAAATTGCCTGTTTCAATGGGCGCATATATTTAACCGGTTAGTTCAGGGGAGCGGTTTTCGGGATTGGCCGCAGGATGTCTGGTAGGACAAGCGCTCTGACCAAATGTTCAACCTGAATTCATAGAGGCGCGCATCATGCCTCAAAGCAGCCAGATCCTTGGCGCCAATTATGTGACAAATATTGAACTGGATAAAGGCGTTCTGCCAGCACCAATTATCAGAAATGCGGACTGGTTTGAAAAGTTCGACCAAGCCGTATCGCTTATCGCTTTCTCCACCCGACGAAAGGTTTCCGGCGGGCAGGAAAAAGTGAACTCGGACCCTGTTCCTTGTCTTTTATAGGATAGTGGCAAATTGCCGATTTACTAGGGGAAGTCGTATAGCGGGGGTGAATTCAGGATGGATGGCAGGCCCTTGCAGCGGGTCTACCATGCCAGGATCAACGCAGTACCGGATCAAACTTGATCTTGCGCCCGGCGATCAATGCGAGCACGAACAGCGTGCTGAATACGCCACAGGCGATCAGGGGGAGAGTGACGACCATGTCCTGGGTCAATGACAGATGAAAAATGCCGCTCAACAAGGCGAGGACGAAGAAACTCGCGGCTGATCTGGACATGCTGTGCTCCTGGTAAAGGTCATTCAAAATACCAAACGTTCGGCAGACGGAGCCGGCACCAGGAGGTTTTCCTGGTCGATCTCCTGACTGACAAGGCTGTGCCGGTCGCTTGTCACTGCCAGCTGCGGCGCCTTCTGCAACTGAAGGTAATACTGCATACGTTGGGCAACCTGCGTAGCGCTGCTCTCGGGAACAAAATGAGCGCCCGCTAAAACCACTAGTGCGATTGCAGATGAGAGTGAAAGGGCGCTCTTCATGGGACGGGCCTCGGTTGTTCTGTGAGAACAGCAGAAGCAGCTCGCATGCCAGAGTCTATCGACAATTAAATTCTTTAAAAACAATGAATTAAGTTATTTTTGGTAAAGCGCCATATTGCATTTTGCAATGATGGCTTTTTGCAGTGATGCAATTTGCATGGTAAACAAGTCCGCGCCCGGCCGAGGCGTCTGCCTACACTTAAAAAGCCTACGGACGACATGACAAAAGCCAGCCCGGCCGTTAACATGCACGCCGTCCATCGCACCGCGTATCGTCGCGGTCAACCTGTGTCTCAGTAGCTCAATTGGATAGAGCATCCCCCTCCTAAGGGGAAGGTTGGCAGTTCGAACCTGCCCTGGGACACCATATTTTCAGCTCCCCCCGCCTGCCTCAACGCTTCCTTTTCACGACTTGTAGATAAAGTTCTGCAAATTCAGGCGCCTTGGATTTATCGAAGCCTTCAACTCTACCTTCGCGCCTTTGCGCCTCCTCTCCCACGTAGTCTGAATCTCCCATCCCGTCTGGGAGTGCGCGGGGGAGTAGGTACAGGTTGGTGCGGCAGGATTTACCGGGAACGACATCAGTTTTGCGGGCACTCAGTCCCAGGCCACCGACAAGGACGGCGAAACGGTGACGACCTACCCCCTGAAAAAGTGTGGGGTAGACCGTCTTGCATCGACTTGAAATTCAATCCAGTTCTACCCAGGCGGACTCGGTTGGTGCTTCGTTGGTGAGCCCGTGTTTGAGCGCATACATCAACAAGTCGATGCGGTTGATGAGATCTAGCTTTTGATAGATGTTGCTGAGGTGGTTGTGCACGGTGTGCTCGCTGATCCCCAGGCGCCCGGCGATGCTCACATATTTGGCGGACGGTTCGCCCACGATGGCGCGAATCAGTTCTCTCTCGCGCAGCGTCAACCGCGCCTGTTTCGCCCGCTCCAGATTGCATTTCATGGGTGTATGTCTGGACGCGGCATAGCCGGAAAGGCCGCCAGCCCAGGCTCTATCCATTGCGATGTCGCTATGGTGGACCTTGAGGATGGCCTGGATGATCGATTCCGTCGGGTCTTCCGCCAGCACGATGCCGCGAGCGCCAGCCTCTATCGCCTGGGCAGCGGGGACGACTTCGTACAGGCCCTTGAGCAGCAGCACTTTCATTTCGGCGCTACGGGTGAGTCCCGCGACGACATCCAGAGGGTTCAGCGCATCCGGAAAGAAACTGAAAAAAATGACATCGGGCCGCAGCTGATCGGCAAGATCCAGCGCCTGGGTATAGGTGGTGGCCTGTCCTGTCACTTCCATCCGGGGCATTCTGGCATTGATCAAGTCGTGAAGGCCCTTGAGTATGAGGGGGCGACAATCGATCAACATCACACCAATTGGCTCTTTTTGGTCAGTCATGATCTTCCTGACCTCCTTGAAAAACCAATGATGGCCTCCACCCGCTGGCTTTCCCGGGTCAGCAACTTGCTCACCGGGGCGCAGCGATTGAAGGATGGATTCGAACGCCGGGAGGCCGTGATGATGCCCGCCCAGGCATTGGCAACCACCGACCCCGGGGCCATTTCCATCAACAGCACTGGCACGTGGGGCGAACTTTTCCATAAGGCAGGCAAAGCCCGGGAGAGAAGTTCAATACAAATAATTATCAGTGGTTTACGCATGATGATGTGCTCCCTCCCGCCTCTCAACTGATTCTAGGTCAGCCCGGAGCGCTGCCAACCTGTCCATCCGTCAGTCCTCGATACAAGCCCGGTGCGGACAGGCCTGAGCGATGTACTCAAGGAGGGGAGTAAGCCTCGAAAATCAAGGTATTAGGCTCGCCATGGGTGGCCAATTGCCAAGGTCTGATCCTGATTGCGTTCGTCAATTAATCGACGAGTGGTGTTCACTTAGGAGTGCTAATGTCAGCTTAGTCAATTTATCGGCGATGCCTGCTGGTCAGCCACCGGCATTTGCGGGTGTTCATGTATCGCTGGTGTTCATGCATCAGCACTTTTTTGTGCGCGAGGTCTCGTTTTCAGTAAGGCCTACACCTATTCAGAACGGGCGTTGGGGGAAGGTTCTCAAGGGAATGCCATGGCTGGCCGATAACACGGGCAGTCAGGGACTTGTTCGTCTCTTCCGGTCGACATGGGGCGCACTCTCTATGAGAAGGTGTTTGATGGCATAGTGCTACCCGTTATCATCTGCGCGCCAAAACAGGGGCTGCGAAGCTGAGTCCGTCCGTGTATTTGCCTTTGGGTTCTTCTTCTTAAATTGCCTGGAAATCTTCGATGCTGTCGTATCACCAAAAGCGTTTTCTGATCGTCGATGATTTCTCGGACTTCCGCAGTTCGGTCAGGTCGATGTTGCGGGAACTGGGCGTCAAGGAAGTGGACACTGCCGATACCGGTGAGCAGGCGCTGAAAATGTGCTCGCAGAAGGCCTACGACTTCATCCTGCAGGACTTTCACCTGGGTGACGGCAAGAAGAACGGCCAGCAGGTGCTCGAAGACCTGATGGAAGAAAAGCTGATCAGCCATGAAGCGGTGTTCGTCATGGTCACAGCCGAAACCAGCCAGGCCATGGTGCTCAGTGCGTTGGAGCATGAGCCCGATGCCTACCTGACCAAACCCTTCAACCGTTCCAGCCTGGCCCAGCGCCTGGAGCGCCTGGAGCAGCGCAAGACTCTGCTCAAGCCGATCCTGCAGGCCCTCGACCGGGGCAAGCCGATGGAGGTGCTCAACGCCTGTATCGTCCTGTGCAAACAAGATATTCGTTACTCGCCGTTGTGCCTGCGCTATCGCGCCGATGCCCTGCGCGACCTGAATCAGAACGAAGCGCTGGAGCGCCTCTACGACGGCATCATCGCCGACCGCCCGTTGCCCTGGGCGTTTGCCGGGTTGGGCAAGTTGCTGTTCAAGCGCGGTCAGGTCGGGCAGGCCAAGGGCATTTATGAGAAAGCCCTGAAAGTCTTCCCGATGATGCCGTCGCTGTATGACGGCATGGCGGATGTATTGGTCGCCGAAGGGGATACCAAGGGGGCGCAGCGCATTCTGGAGGAGGCGATTCGCCTGTCGCCGCTGGCGGTGCGTCGCCAGGCGTTGCTCGGTAAGCTGGCGATGACCAACGAGGACTTCGACACGGCGGCCAAGGCCTATCGCCAGGCCGTGAGCCAGGGCGCCCAGTCGCGGTTCAAGGATGCCGAGAGCAACCTCGGCCTGGCCCATGCATTGATCAGCAAGGGCAGCGAACGGGGCCTGGACACGCGGACCCGCCTGGAAATCAACACAACATTGAGTGCCGTGGCCAAGGAAAACCCTTCCGATCCGGGCCTGCAAATCCGCGCGCGCCTGATGAAGGCCACCAGTCTGTTGCTCAACGACGCCGAGACGGCCGACAAGCTTACCGAGCAAGCCTTGCTGCGTCTGGACGACATGGAGCAATTCATGAGCGCCGAAGCGGCGTTGCTGGTGGCCAAGCAACTGAAACTGCTCGGGCAGACAGAGGCCGGTACCGCGATGCTGAAAAACTGCGTGGAAATCTACGGCGACGATCCGGTGGTCATGAAGGACATCGCCAAGCAGACCGACGACCCGAGCATCCTCAATTCCGGCAACGCCGCCGCGGAACTCAACCGTCAGGGCGTGCGCGTGTACAAGACCGGCAACCTGGTGGAGGCCCGGCAGGTATTCCGCAGGGCCCTGGCGATGCAACCGAAGAACATCAGTATCGCCCTGAACATGGCACAGTCGTTGTTGCACGGCACCGATACCAGCGTTCCCTCGGCGGAGCTGGAGGAGTGCCAGGTCTGCCTGAAAATGGTCGGCCTGATGCCCGACACCGACGCGCGCTATCCGCGCTACCAGAAGCTGAAAAGCAAGGCGTTTGGTCAATGAACGACAACGAACCGGCACTGGATTTCTCCACGGTGATCGCCTCGACCGTGCACGATATGAAGAACTCGCTGGCCATGCTGATGCAGGCCCACAGCCAGTGGCTAGGGCGATTGCCGGAGTCGGCGCGGCAGGCGCCGGAGCAGGGTGTGATCGACTTCGAATTCGCCCACCTCAACGGCATGCTGGTGCAGTTGCTGGGGTTGTACAAACTCGGCGTCAACCAGATGCCGCTGCAACCGGCCTACCATGAGCTGGACGATTTCATCGAAGCGCAACTGGCTTGTCATCAGGAGGTGTTCGCCAGCCGCGGGATCATGGCCACCTATGAAGTGGACCCGCTGAGCCCGCTGGGTTTCTTCGACCGTGAGTTGATCGCGTCGGTATTGGCCAACTGCATCAACAACGCCATTCGCTTTGCACGGCATGCCGTTTTGATCAGCGTCAGCGACGAAGCCGGGCAACTGGTGTTGACCATCAATGACGATGGCGAGGGGTATCCGGCGCAGATGATCGAGCGTCAGGCCGATTACGTGCAGGGTATCAATCAAAGCACCGGCAGCACCGGGCTGGGCCTGTACTTTGCCGGGCGAATTGCCGCGCTGCATCAACGCAACGGTGTGGGTGGACGTACCGAAATCAGCAATGGCGGGCCGTTGGGCGGTGGGGTGTTCCGCCTTTACCTGCCCTGACAGACAGCATTTTTTTCGACGCTGCTTGAAATTCCGAACACGTGGAGCCTATTTTGTACGGTCGCCGTTCGCGGCCCGCACAATAACAAGGATAGTGTCATGACCACCGTTGGCCTGAGTTCACTCGCGCAGCGATTGACGGGCATTGATGAAGTTGAATGTGTCACGCCGGATTTGAATGGCGTACCACGGGGCAAAGTGATGACCTCCGAGGGGTTTCTCGACGGTCGACGTTTGCAGATGGCGCGGGGCGTGCTGCTGCAATGCATCATGGGCGGATATCCGCCGGCGCGGTTTTACGGCAGCGACGATGGCGACCTGGCACTGATCCCGGACCCTGCACAAATCCATCGCTTGCCCTGGAGCCATCCACCGCGGGCCTTGGCCATTTGCGATGCGGATGAACTGGGCACCACCACCAGCTCCAACCTGTCGACCCGTGGTCAGCTCAAGGCGGTGATTGCCCGTTACGCGGCCCGCGGCCTGGCGCCAGTGGTGGCGACCGAGCTCGAGTTTTTTGTCTTCGCCCCCAACACTGATCCGACCCTGGCTTTTCAACCGCCACTGGGGCTGGACGGTCGTCGCGAGGATGGTCAGTCGGCGTTCAGCGTCAGTTCCAACAACGGCTTGCGGCCGTTCTTCAATGAAGTCTACGAGTGCATGGCTGCGTTGGGGTTGCCTCGCGATACGTTCATGCACGAAATGGGTGTCAGCCAGTTCGAGATCAATCTGCTGCACGGTGATCCGCTGCTGCTGGCCGACCAGACATTCCTGTTCAAGCACCTGCTCAAGGAAGTGGCCCTCAAGCACGGCCTGAGCGTGGTGTGCATGGCCAAGCCGTTGGCGCATACGCCGGGTAGTTCGATGCATATCCATCAGAGCGTGGTCGAGATCGATTCCGGACGTAACGTGTTCAGCGACGAGGCGGGGCAGGAGACGGCCACCTTCCGCCACTTCATTGCCGGTCAGCAGACGTGCATGGCCGATTTCACTGCGTTGTTTGCGCCGAACGTGAACTCCTATCAGCGCTTGTGCCACCCTTACGCCTCACCGAATAATGCCTGTTGGTCCTACGACAACCGGGCGGCCGGCCTGCGCATTCCGGCCAGTTTGCCGGTGGCCCGTCGGGTCGAGAACCGCTTGCCGGGGGCCGATGCCAACCCGTATCTGGCGATTGCCGCAAGCCTGGCGGCGGGGTTGCATGGCATCGAGAAGACATTGGAGCCGAGTGCGCCGATCCAGGGTGAGTTCGAGGTGCCGGACAATCTTTCGTTGCCGTGTACCTTGCATGCGGCACTTGAGCGTCTGAAACGTAGCCAGTTGGCCAAGGAACTGTTCGGCGCGGAATTCATCGAAGGCTACATCGCTTCGAAGACCCTGGAACTGACCAGTTTCCATGATGAAATTACTCCCTGGGAAAGGCGTGTTTTAGCAGCCCAGGCCTGACGTTCCGTCGACATCCGGCTATCGTTTAGCGATAGCCGATTCTCACTGCAAGGAGCCGCTCGGAACGCCGATGCGCCAAATCTGGAAATCCTTTCGAGCATTGTATTTCGCCTCGCTGATGATGTTGATCGGCTCGGGTCTGTTGAGTACTTACCTGGCGTTGCGCCTGGCTGCCGACCATGTCGACAGTCTGTGGGTCGGTGCGCTGATGGCTGCCAACTATTTCGGCCTGGTGCTGGGGGGCAAGATCGGTCACCGGTTGATTGCCCGGGTCGGGCATATCCGGGCCTATTCGGCGTGTGCCGGGATCGTTGGCGCGGCGGTGCTCGGCCATGGGCTGGTGGACTGGTTGCCGGCCTGGCTGTTTTTGCGGGTGATCGTCGGCCTCGGCATGATGTGCCAGTACATGGTGATCGAGAGCTGGCTCAATGAACAGGCCGATGCCAATCAGCGCGGCATGGTCTTCAGCGGCTACATGATCGCTTCGTACCTGGGATTGGTGCTGGGGCAGTTGATTCTGGTCATGCACCCAGGGCTGGGGCTTGAATTGCTGATGTTGGTCGCCCTGTGCTTCGCGCTGTGCCTGGTACCCGTGGCCCTGACCCGGCGCATTCACCCGGCACCCTTGCACCCGGCACCGATGGAGCCACGGTTCTTTATCAAGCGCGTGCCGCAGTCACTGAGCACGGTGCTCGGAGCGGGCCTGATCGTCGGTTCGTTCTACGGTCTGGCGCCGCTGTATGCCTCGCAGCAAGGGTTGTCCACCGAACAGGTCGGTCTGTTCATGGGTAGCTGCATTTTTGCCGGGCTGCTGGTGCAGTGGCCGTTGGGCTGGTTGTCCGACCGCTACGATCGGGCCGTTCTGATCCGCAGTTTCGCGTTCAGCCTGGCACTGGCTGCACTGCCGCTGGCGATCATGCCGCAGGTGCCGCTGGAGGTATTGTTCATCGCCGGGTTCCTCTGTTCGCTGGTGCAGTTCTGTCTGTATCCGTTGGCGGTGGCGTTCTCCAATGACCACGTCGAAGGTGATCGCCGGGTGTCCCTGACGGCGATGTTGCTGGTCACCTATGGCGTGGGTGCGAGTATCGGGCCGCTGGTGGCAGGTGTGCTGATGAAGCTGTTCGGCAGCCAGATGCTCTATGCGTTCTTCAGT
This sequence comes from Pseudomonas sp. BF-R-30, assembly GCF_019956175.1. Taxonomy (NCBI): domain Bacteria; kingdom Pseudomonadati; phylum Pseudomonadota; class Gammaproteobacteria; order Pseudomonadales; family Pseudomonadaceae; genus Pseudomonas; species Pseudomonas sp. BF-R-30. The sequence continues at coordinate 36,842 of NZ_JAHBDE010000022.1, forward strand.
TTCTTTGCGTTGGTGCTGGTATGGCGGATTCGCCCGAAAGCAGTGACCAACCTGCATCAGGTCGACGACGCACCGCTGCATCACGTGGCCATGCCGGACAATATGACGAGTTCGCCACTGGTGGCCTGCCTCGACCCGCGTGTTGACGAGCAGGTGGTGCAGGATCAGATGCACAGTCCGGTGAGTACCGGGCCAGAGCCTGAATCAGAACCTGTCACCGAAACTGAAACCGATCAGCCGCCGCAAGACCCTGATACAGGGCGGGATCCTAACTTCAGCGAGGCCAGGCCTTAAAACCGGGGCACAAAAAAACGGGCAGTCACCGCAAGGGACTGCCCGTTTTTTGTTGGCGCGCTATCAGATGTCGTCTTTGTCGAAGCGACGCGCTTCGCGTTGCAACTGGTAGACGAAGCGTTCGACCTGACGCTGCACCAGCCCGCTCATGTTGTGGAAGCGAACGCCGGCGAAGGTGGTGGAAATCCTTTCTTCGAAGTGCAGATAACGCAACTCGACCGGCGCGGTCATCTTGCCGAAGGGAAGGTCGGCGTTGAAACGGTCGTAAACCTGACCCAGTTGCAGGCTGCCGGTGATGTCGCCGTCGAAGCGCAGTTTGCACCCGGTGGCGGAAATATCCAGCAGCTTGCCGCTGATGGGCGCCTTGAGTTTTTCGCCGTCGAGGTTGACGCTGACCAGTTGTGCCAGCTTCAGCGCGGCGCGGAAGGCATTGCGGCGCTGGTGGTACACCACTTCATCGGGCAGGGGGCCGCGATAGCAGCGGCTGCCACCGGATTCGTCGATGTTCAACTGGCCGTTGCTTTCCCAGGCAATGCGTACGCCTTCGTGGAAGCCTTCGACCCTGAATGGTTCGCCCGCCAGCAGGTAACGCTCGCCGTCACGGGGAATCATTTCGTCCAGGGAAATCATGTTGCTGTCACGGTCCAGGTCCACCAGGTAGCTCTGGAAGCGCTGGCTGCGCTCGTGGAACGTGATGATCAGCGGGTCATGGCTTTCGAGCAGCTGGCGCAGGTTGCTGGAGATTTCCAAGGGCGTGGAGAGCACCTTGGGTGGCTGCGGAGCATCATCCACGGATAAGGCATTGGACACGGTTAATCAATCTCCAGACAAAATTTGACTACGACTGGCTAGCAGTTTGCCAGTATGTTGCGCGTCTTGATAGAGCGGGGGCATTGACCGGCTCATGCCTGGCTGAGCGGGCGCGGCTTGGCAAGCTTGGAGAATGTTCCGCTGGCATCGTAAAGCGCCGGGGTTTCACCGCCGTTGAGGATTTTCAGCTGGGTGGCTGTAGCGGCCTGCTGAGTGAGGATCGACTGGCCGTTGTTGGCATTGATGGCCTGGCACTGGGTCAGCAGATCGGTCAGCACGTCACTTTGCGCCAGCAACTGGTCACCAAGGCTCGACTGGCTGGCCAATTGCTCCAGGCCGGTACGGTTGGTCGGCAGGTTGAGGCTGGCGAGGATTTCACTGCGCTTGCGGCCATGCTGTTCGAGCAAAACGACCAATGCCTGTTTCTGCGCCAGGATGTTCTCGAGCAATGGCATGTCGCGGCCATGCAATGCGAGGGATTCGGTCTGCAGTAACTCCAGCAGGTGTTGCGCTGGGGCAAAGTCGTCGGTGATCAGTTGCAGTAAATGAGTGTCGTGCATGGCTGGCCTTGGGTTTTAAGCGTCCAAAAGCCTGGCGCCGGCGGTGGCCTAGCGCTGGGCTTCGAAGTTGAGCAGTTTGCTGGCTACACGGTTGCTGTCGACTTTATAGCTGCCATCGGCAATCGCTGCTTTCAATTCGGCCACGCGGGCTTTGTCGACGGCAGGCTGATCGCGCAGCTGTTCAGTGACCTTCTGCAACTGTTGAGCCTCATCGCTGAGATGTACCGATTCCCCGCTTTTGACGGTACCGGCCTGTTCGGCCGCGGACTCCAGCGGCGCGGATTTGCCGGCCTCGGCGCTTTCCTTGCTGGCGCTGGTACGTGTACTGCCCGTCAGGGACGAGGAGCTGTTCAAACGGCTGAAATCGATGACCATGATAAAAAACCTCTGGGAATTTGGACGCTTGCCATGGTTTCGGCCATTCCCTGGAAAACTTTAGGCTCATTTATCAATGAACCTTGCGCGCGTCAGCGCATGCCCTGCATGGAGCACAGTCTAGGGAACAGCCGCGGCAAGCGCCACATTCTGATGAACAGAGCGAATTACATGGACACTTCCACCTGCCCCGGCGCCATGACCTGCGCCTTGATGACTCGTTGGGAGTTGAGGTTTTTCACCCGGATCTGCTCGCTCAGACTGCCGTTTGACAGGGCTTCGCCCGGCATGCGCACGCTGAGGGTACCGCTGCGGGCGGTTATCACCACCTGATCACCCTTGCGGATGACTTCGGCCTGTTCGATATGCACCAGGGTAATCACCTGGTCGGCGACCATTGGTCGGGTCAGTCGCTGCCCGATCGCCTGATCGAGGGCGGTCAGGTAGCCCTGGCCGATGAGGCTGATATCGCGCTCGCGCAGGACCACATCCCCAGGCTCGACAATGGCGGCACGGCGCATTGGCCGGGCGCTGGTCACGACATCGCGAAACAGGCGGACTTGAGCGGGTACGAACACCGTCCAGGGGGAAGCGCCCTCGCAGCGAACCTTGACCGTAACCCGTCCCAGCGGCTTGGGACTCTCGAGTGTTGCTGTCAATTCCCTGTCGCACATGGGCATGTGCATGCGCGGATCGAGCTGGTTGACCTGGATCTCGTAGCGACCCTCCGTTTGACTGGTCGCCAGATAGTCTTCTACGGTGAATTCAAGAAAGCCCTGAGTGACGCCGATAAGCATGTCAGGCAAGGTAACCGCGTCAGCAAGGGCAGGGCTGCCAGCGTTGAACAGGCAAACAGCCGCCAGCACGCCGAGCAATTTGCGGTACGGTGTGGTCAGGCGTCGAAAAAATGTCGGTTTTGTGTTCATAACGATTAAAAAAGCAAGCGCCGTGCCGTTTAGTGATGAAGGCGCGTCGCAACAACACTTGGCGTTGGCGTAGGAGTCTGGCATGGCTGGTGTAATGGATTCGGTAAACCAGCGCACGCAACTGGTGGGGCAGAATCGCCTTGAACTGTTGTTGTTCCGTCTCGACGGCCAGCAACTGTACGGGATCAACGTGTTCAAGGTTCGGGAGGTGCTGCAATGCCCCAAACTGACGCTGATGCCCAAATCCAGTCCTGTCGTGTGCGGCGTGGCGAACATCCGGGGGGCGACCATTCCGATCCTTGATCTGGCGATGGCGACCGGTTCCGGCGCGTTGAAAGACAAGAACAACCCCTTCGTGATCATCACGGAGTACAACACCAAGACCCAGGGTTTCCTGGTCCGCTCGGTGGAACGCATCGTCAACATGAACTGGGAGGAGATCCATCCGCCGCCCAAGGGCACCGGGCGCGATCACTACCTGACGGCAGTGACGCGGGTCGACAATCAGTTGGTCGAAATCATCGACGTCGAGAAGGTGCTGGCGGAAGTGGCACCGACACCGGAGGCGATTTCCGTCGGCGTGGTGGATGTCGAAACGCAGCACAAGGCGCTTTCGTTGCGCGTGCTGACGGTCGACGACTCGTCGGTGGCGCGCAAGCAGGTCACGCGTTGCCTGCAAACGGTCGGCGTCGAAGTGGTGGCGTTGAACGACGGTCGGCAAGCGCTGGACTACCTGCGCAAACTGGTCGACGAGGGCAAGAAGCCGGAAGAAGAGTTCCTGATGATGATCTCCGACATCGAGATGCCGGAGATGGACGGGTACACACTGACGGCGGAGATCCGCAACGACCCGCGCATGCAAAAGCTTCATATCATCCTGCATACTTCGTTGTCGGGGGTATTCAATCAGGCGATGGTCAAGAAGGTCGGTGCCGATGACTTCCTGGCCAAATTCCGTCCTGATGACCTGGCATCCCGGGTAGTCGACCGGATCAAGGCAGCAGATATCAGCTAGGGGCCTGCGCCCCTGGCAGTCAACACGATTTAAGAGGCGGCATCATTGTCTACGGGTAATTTGGATTTCGAACAGTTCCGGGTGTTCCTGGAAAAAGCCTGTGGCATTTTGCTCGGTGAAAACAAGCAGTACCTGGTCTCCAGCCGTCTCAACAAACTGATGGAACAGCAAGGCATCAAGTCTTTGGGGGAACTGGTTCAGCGCATGCAGACCCAGCCGCGCAGCGGTTTGCGCGAGCAGGTGGTGGATGCCATGACCACCAACGAAACCCTGTGGTTTCGTGACACCTACCCGTTTGAAGTCTTGAAGAACAAGGTACTGCCCGAAGCGATCAAGGCCAGTCCCGGTCAGCGCCTGCGCATCTGGTCGGCAGCATGCTCGTCGGGCCAGGAGCCGTATTCGTTGTCGATGTCCATCGACGAGTTCGAGCGGGTCAACATGGGCCAGTTGAGGATGGGCGTACAGATTGTTGCCACCGACCTGTCCGGTACCATGCTGAACAACTGCAAGACCGGCGAGTACGACAGCCTGGCCATCGGCCGCGGCCTGTCGCCTGAGCGTCTGCAGCGTTATTTCGACCCGAAAGGGCCGGGGCGCTGGGCGATCAAGGCGCCGATCAAGAGCCGGGTGGAATTCCGTTCCTTCAACCTGCTGGACAGCTACGCGAGCCTCGGCAAGTTCGACATCGTGTTTTGCCGCAATGTGTTGATCTACTTCTCCGCTGAGGTGAAGAAGGACATCCTGTTGCGTATCCACAGTACGTTGAAGCCGGGCGGTTACCTGTTTCTCGGTGCTTCCGAAGCGTTGAACGGTTTGCCGGATCATTACCAGATGGTCCAGTGCAGCCCGGGGATCATTTACCAGGCGAAGTGAATTTGCCGGCGTCATCGAAAACGGGAGTCCTCATGGGCTCCCTTTTTTATGCCTGCCGCTATCCCGCTAACACCGCATACACCTGCAGGAGCGAGCCTGCTCGCGATGGTGTGTCAGCGCATGCGGGGGTTGATCGATACCCCATCGCGAGCAGGCTCGCTCCTACAGGGGTGGCGGTGTTCTTTGGATCAAAGAAAGCGGCAGAAAAGCGGCATCCGGCGGAAAACCGTTGCCGCTTTTCTGGCATTGCCGTGTTGCCATGGCCTGCAAGGCCCCGGTTTCCGGGGGTTTTTGAATTGGCATGGGGCTTGCTAAGTTGATCCTACGAAAAATCAGGTCACCCGAAGGTTTCCCGACATGAGCATCAGCTTCGATAAAGCGCTCGGTATCCACGAACAAGCCCTGGGCTTCCGAGCCCAGCGTGCCGAAGTCCTGGCCAACAACATCGCCAACGCCGATACCCCGAACTACAAGGCTCGGGACCTGGACTTCTCGAAAGTGCTCGCCGAGCAGAACGAGAAAACCAAAAGCGGCACTTTCGCCTTGAACATGACCAACAGCCGTCATATCGAGGCTGAAGGCCTGGGCAATGGCGACGAGTCGTTGCTGTATCGCACGCCGATGCAACCGTCGATTGACCAGAACACCGTGGACGCCCAGCTGGAGCAGTCGAACTACGCGGAAAACGCGATCGGCTTCCAGGCCAGCTTCACCCTGCTCAACAGCAAATTCAAAGGGCTGGTGTCAGCCCTGCGCGGAGAGTAAGCCATGTCTCTATCCAGTGTTTTCAACATTGCCGGTAGCGGCATGAGTGCGCAGACCACGCGTTTGAACACCGTCGCTTCGAACATCGCCAACGCCGAAACGGTCTCGTCGAGCATCGACCAGACCTACCGTGCGCGTCACCCGGTATTTGCCACCATGTTCCAGGGCGGGCAGAGCGGCGGCAGCGATTCGCTGTTCCAGAGCCAGGACGCCGCCGGTCAGGGTGTTCAGGTGCTGGGTGTAGTCGAAGACCAGAGCAATCTTGACGCGCGCTACGAGCCGAACCATCCGGCGGCCGATGCCAAGGGTTACGTCTACTACCCGAACGTCAACGTGGTGGAGGAAATGGCCGACATGATTTCCGCAAGCCGTTCTTTCCAGACCAACGCCGAAATGATGAACACCGCCAAAACCATGATGCAGAAGGTCCTGACCCTCGGTCAGTGATAAGGGGCGACTCAGATGAGTGTTACCGATTCCACCAGTGGTTTGAGCCTCAACGATATCCTGGCCAACTCTTCGATCAAGACCACCACGACTGATGGCCTGGCATCGGCCACCAACAGCGCCACGGGCAACAAAGCCCTGGGCAAGGATGCATTCCTGCAGTTGCTGGTGACCCAGCTGAAAAACCAGAACCCGCTGGAGCCGCAGGACAACGGCGCTTTCGTGGCCCAGTTGGCGCAGTTCAGCAGCCTGGAAGGCATTACCACGCTCAACGACACCGTGAGCGGCCTGGCCAGCAACTACAACTCGTCCCAGGCATTGCAGGCTTCGTCGTTGGTGGGGCGTTCGGTCATTGCACCCGGTGACAAGGCTGTGGTCGACACGTCGAAGAGCCTCAGCGGTACGGTGGTGGTGCCATCGTCGGTGGCCGCCGCCACCCTGAAGATCACTGATGCGGACGGCAAGACCGTACGCACCATCGACCTCGGCGCTCAGAAAGCAGGCAACGCCAGCTTCATCTGGGACGGCAAGAATGACGCGGGCGAAACGGTAGCAGCAGGTACTTACACCTTCGGCGCTACCAGCACGATCGATGGGCAGTCCGTGGCGCTGATCACCAACCTGCCAGCGACCGTCAACAGCGTGACCATCAGCCAGACTGGCGGTGAGTTGATGCTCAATCTGGCCGGGCTGGGCACCATCGCTCTGTCCAAAGTACAAACCATTGGTATGTAAAGCCGACTAACCCGGCACAAAGGAGTGGATTATGTCTTTTAATATCGGCCTTAGCGGTCTCTTTGCATCCAACAAACAATTGGACGTGACCGGCAACAACATCGCCAACGTCGCGACCACCGGTTTCAAATCGTCCCGCGCAGAATTCGAAGACGTGTACTCGGCGACCCGCCTGGGCACCGGCAGCAAGACCGTCGGCAACGGCGTGCGCCTGGCCAACGTTTCCCAGCAGTTCGGCCAGGGTGACGTGAGCAACACTGGCAACGTGCTCGACATGGGTATCCAGGGCAATGGCTTCTTCGTCCTGAGCAACAACGGTTCGCTGACCTACACCCGTGCCGGTACGTTCAAGACCGACAAGGACGGCTATGTCACCAACAGCGACGGTACTGCCCGCCTGCAAGGTTACGGTGTGGATTCCAACGGCAAGATCGTCAATGGCGTGCTGACCGACCTGCGGATCGACACCTCCAACCTGGCGCCGAAATCCACCAGCACTGTTTCGTCGACGATCAACCTGAACTCTACGGCAGCGGAGATTGACCAGTCGGTCGCCACCAACAAATTCGATCCGTCCAAACAGGAAACTTTCACCAAGCAGTTCAGTACCCCGATTTTCGACACTCAGGGTAACCAGCACACCATGGATCAATACATGGTCAAGACTGGGGCGAACACCTGGGATACCTATACCCTGATCGACGGTCGCAACCCGGACGGTTCCTCGCCTACCGGTACGGGTGCAGTTGATCCAATTGCTTCGACAATGACATTTGATACATCCGGCAAACTGGTTTCGGTCAGCACTCCAGTGACGCCGCCGACGACCCCGCCAACATCGACCATCAGCAATGAACTGAAAATCAGCAACTGGACTCCGGGTACCGTCACCAATGGTGTCTGGGCAGCCAACGGCGCGGCAGCCGATCCGGCGGGCGTGACCATCGCCATGGGCAGTACCACCCAGTTCAACGCCGACACCGCGCGTTCGATTCCATCGCAGAATGGCTATGCCACTGGCCAGATCACCAACCTGACCATCGACGGCAGCGGCGTACTTCTGGCCAACTTCAGCAACAACCAGACCAAGCCCATCGGCCAGATTTCGTTGGCCAGTTTTACCAACGAACAAGGTCTGCAGCCGGTAGGTGGCACCAGCTGGAAAGAAACCTACACCTCGGGTATTCCGGGCTACGATGCGCCGGAGACTGGCACCCTGGGTTCGATCGTTTCCAACTCCCTGGAGGAGTCCAACGTCAACCTGACCAATGAACTGGTCGACCTGATCAAGGCGCAGAGCAACTACCAGGCGAACGCCAAGACCATCTCCACCCAGAGCACCATCATGCAGACCACCATTCAGATGACTTGATGCGGGTTGGCTGAACATGCTGCACAAGGAGCCCTTCGCAAGAGGGGCTTTTTTGTGCTCGCCGAAAGCCTGTAGGAGCGAGCTTGCTCGCGATGGATTCAAGAACACCAGGTTTCGCCAGTAAGCACGCGTTATCGTTTACGACCATCGCGAGCAGGCTCGCTCCTACAGGCAGGCAAAAGAAAACCCCCGACCCGCCAGAGGCTGATCGGGGGTTTCGAGCAAGCACCTTTGGGTGCTTGCTGGCTCAGCTTATTGGCAAGCTTCGCAATCCGGCTCGTCGATGGCGCAAGCCTTTGGCACTGGAGCGGGACCTGCTGGCGCCGCCAGGACCGAGTCGTCACCGTGGTTGCCGCCGCTGGAAACTGCGTTCAGCTTGCCGGTGTTGATGGTCGACTTCTCGGTGCTGGTCGCAGCCAGGGCACGGAGGTAGTAAGTGGTTTTCAGGCCACGGTACCAGGCCATGCGGTAGGTCACGTCCAGTTTCTTGCCCGAAGCGCCAGCGATGTACAGGTTCAGCGACTGAGCCTGGTCGATCCACTTCTGACGACGGCTGGCGGCGTCAACGATCCACTTGGTGTCCACTTCGAAAGCAGTCGCGTAGAGCTCTTTGAGTTCTTGCGGGATGCGCTCGATCTGCTGCACCGAACCGTCGTAGTACTTCAGGTCGTTGATCATGACCGAGTCCCACAGACCGCGAGCCTTCAGGTCGCGAACCAGGTACGGGTTGATCACGGTGAATTCGCCCGACAGGTTCGATTTCACATACAGGTTCTGGTAGGTCGGCTCGATCGACTGCGATACGCCAGTAATGTTGGCGATGGTTGCGGTCGGTGCGATGGCCATGATGTTGGAGTTACGGATACCTTTCTGCACACGGGCGCGAACCGGTGCCCAGTCCAGGGATTCCTTCAGGTCGACATCGATGTACTTCTGGCCACGGGCTTCGATCAGGATTTGTTGCGAATCCAGTGGCAGGATGCCTTTGGACCACAGCGAACCCTGGAAGGTCTCGTAGGCGCCACGCTCATCAGCCAGGTCGCAGGAAGCCTGGATCGCGTAGTAGCTGACCGCTTCCATCGACTTGTCGGCGAACTCGACGGCAGCGTCGGAACCGTAAGGAATGTGCTGCAGGTACAGCGCATCCTGGAAGCCCATGATGCCCAGGCCGACCGGACGGTGTTTGAAGTTGGAGTTCTTCGCTTGCGGCACCGAGTAGTAGTTGATGTCGATAACGTTATCGAGCATGCGCACGGCAGTGTTCACGGTGCGTTCCAGCTTGGCGGTGTCCAGCTTGCCGTCGACGATGTGGTTCGGCAGGTTGATCGAGCCCAGGTTGCAAACGGCGATCTCGTCCTTGTTGGTGTTCAAGGTGATCTCGGTGCACAGGTTCGAGCTGTGGACCACGCCCACGTGCTGCTGCGGGCTGCGCAGGTTGCACGGGTCCTTGAAGGTCAGCCATGGGTGGCCGGTTTCGAACAGCATGGACAGCATCTTGCGCCACAGGTCTTTGGCCTGGATGGTCTTGAACAGCTTGACCTTGCCCGGGTACTCGGTCAGGGCTTCGTAGTACTCATAACGCTCTTCGAAGGCCTTGCCGGTCAGGTCGTGCAGATCCGGCACTTCGGATGGCGAGAACAGGGTCCACTTGCCGTCATCGAAGACACGCTTCATGAACAGGTCAGGGATCCAGTTGGCGGTGTTCATGTCGTGGGTACGACGGCGATCATCACCGGTGTTCTTACGCAGTTCGATGAACTCTTCGATGTCCATGTGCCAGGTTTCCAGGTAGGCACATACAGCGCCTTTGCGCTTGCCACCCTGGTTAACGGCGACGGCGGTGTCGTTCACTACTTTGAGGAACGGTACAACGCCCTGGGACTTGCCGTTGGTGCCCTTGATGTACGAACCCAGTGCACGGACTGGCGTCCAGTCGTTGCCCAGGCCGCCGGCGAATTTGGACAGCATGGCGTTGTCGTGGATCGCGTGGTAGATGCCCGACAGGTCATCCGGCACGGTGGTCAGGTAGCAGCTCGACAGCTGTGGACGCAGGGTGCCGGCGTTGAACAGGGTAGGGGTCGACGACATGTAGTCGAAGGACGACAACAGGTTGTAGAACTCGATGGCACGGGCTTCGCGGTCTTTCTCTTCGATCGCCAGGCCCATGGCCACGCGCATGAAGAACACCTGCGGCAGTTCGAAACGGATACCGTCCTTGTGAATGAAGTAACGGTCGTACAGGGTTTGCAGGCCCAGGTAGGTGAACTGCTGGTCGCGCTCGTGGTTGATCGCCTTGCCGAGTTTTTCCAGGTCGAAATTGGCCAGCTCAGGGTTCAGCAGCTCGTATTCGATACCCTTGGCGATGTAGGCCGGCAGCGCCTTGGCGTACAGGTCGACCATCTCGTGGTGAGTGGCGCTCTCGGCTACACCGAGGAAGCCCAGGCCTTCGGCACGCAGGGTGTCCATCAGCAGGCGCGCGGTCACGAACGAGTAGTTCGGCTCGCGTTCAACCAGGGTGCGGGCAGTCATTACCAGGGCGGTGTTGACGTCGGTCAGGGCCACGCCGTCGTACAGGTTCTTCAGGGTTTCGCGCTGGATCAGGTCGCCGTCGACTTCTTCCAGGCCTTCGCACGCTTCGGTGACGATGGTGTTCAGGCGACCCATGTCCAGTGGCGCCAGGCTGCCGTCGGCGCGGGTGATGCGGATCGACGGGTGAGCGTTGACCGCTTCCTCGGCCGGGGCGTGGGCAGCGCGTTCTTTCGAACGACCGTCACGGTAGATTACGTAGTCGCGGGCGACTTTCTGCTCGCCGGCACGCATCAGGGCCAGTTCGACCTGGTCCTGGATTTCTTCGATGTGGATGGTGCCGCCCGATGGCATGCGACGCTTGAAGGTCGCGGTGACCTGTTCGGTCAGGCGGGCAACGGTGTCGTGGATTCGCGACGAGGCAGCGGCGGTGCCGCCTTCAACTGCGAGAAACGCTTTGGTGATGGCGACGGTGATTTTGTCATCGGTGTAGGGAACGACAGTGCCGTTACGCTTGATCACACGCAGTTGGCCTGGCGCGGTGGCGGACAGATCCGAATTCGAATCAGCGGCCTGCGGCAAGGTGCCCTGCGGGTTCTCGCGAGTTGTGTCGGTTTGCATGGGGGGTGTCTCCACATTCTCTATGTTTGTTTGGGCACCATCACGGTGCCCACCGTTCCGTCCTGAAGCACTACAACCGGCGAGCGCCGGGCATAACAACTTCGGGACAGTAGGAAGGGGGCTATAGGGCGCCGCTTCCATGCCGAAGTCTTTGGTCTCACGCCTTGGGCCTGAGACCGGAGTCCTTTGCAGGTGACAGTTGGGACTGCAACACCCGTACCGTTTTCACCACTCGGGGCCGAAATACAGTAGCCATCCGCACGCGCGGTTTGGTCTTTCAAAAATACGTATGGTTCAACCGGACAGAGGCAATAAAAGCGCTTGAAATTGGTGTCTGGTTTGTGTTTGGTTTTTCGCGCAAAACCCTACATCTAGGGGTTTTTTAGCGCCGGGGTACAAGATAATGCGTTTTGGGGGGCGAATGCAACGTACTGCCTGTGGATAAACCTGTGCGTAAATTGTGTGTGAAAGAGGTAACCGGCGTGTAGGCCGCGACGCTGCTGGACCGGACCTTTTTTCAGCGATTTTCAACCATCGAAAACGCTCGGGCGGATTTTTAAGGGCGCGAACCCTATCACAAAAAACCCTGTTGTCCGAACGCATTTACCCGCTTGTGTTCTCGACGGGCGGCGTTTATACAATCGGCCCAGTGTGTATACATATTTATCCCCCCGAATCATTACAAAAAGAGGGGCGGATCCTTCCTTATTAGTGTTTTTGGCAAGCAGAGGTCACCCGTGGAGCAAGAAGCCTGGCAGGTATTGATTGTGGAGGACGACCAGCGACTGGCCGAACTGACCCGCGATTACCTGGAAGCCAATGGCCTGCGTGTATCGATCGAAGGCAATGGTGCGCTCGCTGCGAATCGCATCATCAAGGAACAACCGGACCTGGTGATCCTCGACCTGATGCTCCCCGGTGAAGATGGCCTGAGCATTTGCCGCAAGGTCCGCGCCCGATATGACGGCCCGATCCTGATGCTCACTGCCCGCACCGATGACACTGACCAGATTCTCGGCCTGGACCTGGGGGCTGACGACTACGTCTGCAAACCGGTACGCCCGCGTCTGCTGCTGGCGCGCATCCAGGCGCTGCTGCGCCGTAGCGAAACGCCCGAAGTCGCCCCGGAAAAACAGCGGCGTCTACAGTTCGGCCCGCTGATCGTCGATAACGCCTTGCGCGAAGCCTGGCTGCAGGGCAACGGCATCGAGCTGACCAGCGCCGAATTCGACCTGCTCTGGCTACTGGTGGCCAATGCCGGGCGTATCCTCTCCCGGGAAGAGATCTTCACCGCGCTGCGGGGCATTGGCTATGATGGTCAGGACCGCTCCATCGATGTGCGCATCTCGCGCATCCGCCCGAAGATCGGCGATGACCCGGAGCATCCACGGCTGATCAAGACCGTGCGCAGCAAAGGCTATCTGTTCGTTCCCGAGGCTTGCGTGGATCCGTCCCTGTGAACTCGATCTTCCTGCGTATCTATGGCGGCATGTGCGCCGCGCTGATTCTGGTGGCGGTGCTCGGTGTGCTGGCGTTGCACCTGCTAAATGAGGTGCGCAGCGAGCAATACCGCGAGCGCCTGGCCCACGGCACGTTCTCGCTGATGGCCGACAACCTGCAACCGATGAACCAGACCGAACGACATCGGGCCTTGCTGGTGTGGGAGCGGCTGCTGGGGATTCCACTGGCGCTGAAAACCTTTGCCGAGACCGACCTCGACCTGACCCAGCGCACCCGTGTGTTGCGCGGTCAGGCACTGGTGGAACAGACCGGGCCGCACGCAGCGAAGGTCTACAAGCTGGTCAGCGACAAGGAACAGTTGATGCTCACCGGGGAAGTGCAGCAGATCAGCGAGCAACTGGCCCGGGCGACCATCTACCTGTTGACCGATGAACTGGTGCGCACCCCGGTCGCCGACCAGCCCTTGCGCCTGGCGCAATTGAAGGAAAGCAAGGGCTTCGGCTTCGATCTGCGCCTGGTCACGGTTGACGAGGCGGACATGGATGAAGACCAGAGCCGTCGGGTATCCGAGGGCGATACGGTGATGGCGCTGGGCAAGGGGGGGGATTCGATCCGGGTATTTGCCGGCATGGTGGGCACGCCGTGGGTCCTGGAAATCGGCCCTTTGTATCAGATGAATCCTTATCCGCCGGAGTGGTTGGTGTTGATCGCCGCACTGGGCCTGACACTGATCGGTTTGATCGTCTATCTGTTGGTGCGTCAGCTGGAGCGACGCTTGCGTGGCCTGGAAGCCGCCGCCACGCGCATTGCCAAAGGCAGTCTGGAAACCCGTGTGCCGGCGCGCGGCGCGGACTCGGTGGGACGGCTGGCCTCGGCGTTCAACGGCATGGCCGAACACTTGCAGCAGTTGCTGGCGATCCAGCGCGAACTGGTGCGTGCGGTGTCCCACGAATTGCGCACGCCGGTGGCACGCCTGCGCTTTGGCCTGGAGATGATCGGCTCGGCCACCACACCGCAAGCCCTGGAAAAATACTGCCAGGGCATGGACCACGACATCGAGGACCTCGACCGGCTGGTGGACGAGATGCTGACTTACGCGCGGTTGGAGCAGGGCTCGCCGGCACTGAACTTTCAGCGGATCGATCTGGATGCCTTGGTCGATCAGGTGATCGAAGAACTGGCGCCGTTGCGCGCCGACGTCACGGTGCAACGGGGCTTGTGTCTATCGGCTGCCGATAACGACGACGCCTGGGTCGAGGCTGAACCGCGCTATCTGCATCGGGCGATCCAGAACCTGGTGACTAATGCCATGCGCCACGCGCAATCACGGGTAACCATCAGCTATCAAGTGGGGCAGCAGCGATGCCGAGTGGATATCGAGGATGACGGGCCGGGTGTGCCGGAGTCGGCGTGGGAGAAGATCTTTACGCCGTTCCTGCGTCTCGACGACAGCCGTACCCGCGCGTCTGGAGGCCATGGGTTAGGCCTGTCCATTGTGCGACGCATCATCCATTGGCATGACGGGCGCGCGTTGATCGGCAAGAGCAAGAGCCTGGGCGGGGCGTGCTTCAGTCTGAGCTGGCCGCGCAATCAGGAGAAGCGTTGAGCCTTGTGTTGTCTGTTGCTCGCGATGGCGGCCTGACAGGCACCAAAGACTTCAGGCCTTGATGCTGACCAGACTCAGCAACTGCCCGTCCTTGACTCCGAACTGCGCATCAAGCTCGGTGCCATTGCGCCATTCGCTGGACAGATCAGTGAGCAGTCGCAACCGCACCTCACCCGATTCACGCCACTCCAGCACTTCGGCGTGTTCGAAATAAAAGCGTTGCTGAACGATCGGATAGAGCGCCTTGAACAGGCTTTCCTTTACCGAGAACGTCAGGGTGACCAGCAACGCCCGTTGATCGTTATCACCGGCCGCCATGCGCTGTAGCTCCGGCGGATTGAGGATTTCCCCGGCCAGGCGTTCGGCCCGTTCGGCATTGAGCAGGTTTTCCAGGTCCATGCCCAGGCCGCGCCAATGGCTTTTGTTCGCCACGATCGCTGCGGCCCGGCCAGTGCTGTGGGTGATCGAGCCAGTGATATGAGCAGGCCAGACCGGTGCCCGGTCTTCACCGATGGCCGGAATGAAACTCAAGCCTTCCAGTCGCTGTAACGCGGCCCGGGCACACACTCGCCCGGCGAGAAATTCCGCCTGCCGTTTGGCCACCGAGCGCTGGATGCTCGCCGGCGCTTCGACAGCGCTGCGCTGAAAGTCATCGCTGTCCAGTCGGGCGCTATCGAAATGAGTACTCAGCAGGACCGTATCGGGCAGCACAAACGGCAGCGGCCAATGGTCATCGAGGGGCGTGCAGCAGACGGGCAGGGCGGGGGTTGAGTTCATATCTGGCATTTTGCCGGGTTGGCTTGAGGCTGGGTAGTGCAAAGCTTCTGACGAGTTGGTAGTCGGCGCCGGCCTTGTCCATTACATGGTCGGATCTGCTGCTGAAGCGTGTCGAAATATTCGGGGCGGGTCGGTTCAGCCCAGGTTCAGGGTGCGTTCAGGGGGAGTTCAGGGCGCGGTGCGTAACCTTGCCTCGTACCCAAAAAACAATCGGCACATGAGGAAACTCCCCAATGACTGGATTCAAAAAACTGCTTCTGGCATTCACGGTTCTGAGCGCAAGCACCGCTGCTTTCGCGTCCGACGACAACTTCGCCAGCCTTACTCTTGGACAGACCAGCGACAAGGTTAAAAAATCCCACGCCCTGAACGACAGTCTCAATCACCCGAACGCCGATGGCGTAATCGGCAAGGACACCACCTGGGGTGTTCGTCTGGGCCAGCAAAACACCAAGGGCCGCTACTACGCCACTTACGACAATGTGTCGGGCTCGCACAACGGCATTAAACTGCGTCAGGAAAATCTCCTGGGCAGCTACGATCTGTTCTACCCGGTGGGCGCTAGCACCAAGCTGTTCGGTGGCGCCACGGCCGGTCTGACCAAAATGACTCAGGAGTCGCCAGGCTTCAGCCGCGACAGTGATATCGGCTACGCCATCGGTGGCCAGGTGGGTGTACTGCAACAGGTTTCGCAAAACACCTCGGTTGAACTGGGTTACCGTTACCTGCGCAGCAACGCCAGCACCGAGATGAGTGAGCGCGGCGGCAGCAAGCAGGGTTCGCTGGACCTGACCAGCAGCGCCCAGACTTACCTGTCCGCCAACTACGCTTTCTGACAAGCGTTTCGTGAACGGCCTGCGCCGGATCAGCCCGAGTGACTGATCCGGCGTTGCCATGTTAGCTCTTGAGGTGCGACGTTGCGCCTATGGAGATGTTGATTTGCCCGGGAGAGCAATATGAAATTGCTGGTCGTCGAAGATGAAGCGCTGCTGCGTCATCACCTGCAAACCCGCCTGACGGAGAGCGGCCACGTGGTCGAGTCCGTGGCCAACGCCGAGGAGGCGCTGTACCAGACAGCCCAGTTCAACTTTGACCTGGCGGTGATCGACCTCGGTCTGCCGGGCATTAGCGGGCTCGACCTGATCCGGCAGTTGCGTTCAAGTGGCAAAACCTTCCCGATCCTGATCCTCACCGCGCGCGGTAACTGGCAGGACAAGGTCGAAGGCCTGGCCGCCGGCGCCGATGATTATCTGGTCAAGCCGTTTCAGTTCGAAGAACTGGAGGCCCGCCTGAATGCCTTGCTGCGACGCTCCAGCGGTTTCACCCAGTCGACCATCGTCGCTGGCCCGTTACTGCTGGATCTGAACCGCAAGCAGGCGTCCCTCGACGATCAGCCGTTGGCACTGACTGCGTATGAGTACCGCATTCTCGAGTACCTGATGCGTCACCATCAGCAAGTGGTGCCCAAGGATCGCTTGATGGAACAGCTCTACCCGGATGACGACGAGCGTGATCCGAATGTGATCGAGGTGCTGGTCGGCCGTCTGCGCCGCAAACTGGAGGGGCCGGGCGGGTTCAAACCGATCGACACCGTGCGCGGCCTGGGCTACCTGTTCAACGAGCGTTGCACTTGATCCGTTCGCTGCGCATACGCTTGATGCTCGCCGCCACGCTGTTGGCGGTGTTGTTCATGCTGGCGTTGCTGCCTGCGATGCAGGGTGCCTTCAGCCTGGCGCTGCAGGACTCCATCGAGCAGCGTCTGGCATCCGACGTGACCACGCTGATCTCGGCCGCCCGGGTGGAGAACAACAGCCTGCAGATGCCAGCGCAATTGCCCGACGAGCGCTTCAACCTCACCGACAGCCGATTGCTCGGCTATATCTATGACCGTGAAGGGCAACTGGTCTGGCGTTCGAAGGCGACCCAGGAAGAACGCATCAACTACAAACCGCGCTACGACGGACGTGGCAGCGAGTTTGCGCGGATCCGCGAAGCCAATGGCCAGGAGTTCTTCGTCTACGACGTCGAGGTCAAGTTGCTCGGCGGCAAAAGTGCAGCCTTCAGCATCGTGGCGTTGCAGCCGGTTCGCGAGTACGAACTGACCCTCGAAGGCCTGCGGGAAAATCTCTATCTGGGTTTTGGCGCGGCACTGCTGGTGCTGCTGGCGTTGCTGTGGATCGGCCTGACCTGGGGCTTGCAGGCATTGCGGCGCTTGAGCCAGGAACTGGACCAGATCGAAGGTGGCACCCGCGAAAGCCTCAGTGAGGAACATCCCCGGGAATTGCTGCGCCTGACCGGTTCCCTCAACCGTTTGCTGCATAGTGAGCGTGAGCAGCGCAGTCGCTATCGTGATTCCCTCGACGACCTGGCTCATAGCCTGAAAACGCCCTTGGCGGTGCTGCAAGGCGTCAGTGAAGAGATGGCCCAGCGTCCCGAGGATCGCGATCAGGCCTGGGTGCTGCAAACCCAGATCGGACGCATGAGCCAGCAGATCAGCTACCAGTTGCAGCGCGCCAGCCTGCGCAAAAGCGGCCTGGTACGTCATCAGGTGCATTTGCGGCCGGTACTGAAAAGCTTGTGTGACACGCTGGACAAGGTTTATCGCGACAAGCGCGTGCACGTCGCGTTCGATTTGCCCGACCCATGTTACGTACCGATCGAGCAGGGTGCTCTGCTGGAAATGATGGGCAATCTGCTGGAAAACGCCTATCGCCTGTGCCTGGGCGAAATACGCATCAGTGTGCGTGAAACCCTCAGCGGCACGCAGTTGTGTGTCGAGGACGACGGCCCTGGCGTACCACAGGATCAGCGCGCACGGATTCTCGAGCGCGGAGAACGCCTGGACCGCCAGCACCCGGGGCAGGGAATCGGCCTGGCGGTAGTCAAGGACATCATCGAAAGCTACAGCGCCAAGCTGACCCTGGGGGATTCACCGATGGGCGGAGCGGCGTTCCGGATTTATTTTCCAGCGGTGTGAACGGGTATTTGATAGCAGTCTTTTCGGGCTACAGGTATCAAGCGTTAAACGACCGGCAACAATGTTTTGTTGGCGTTCAGCCGTTTGGTGGCAAGTAATAAGCCTCGCCTTATTGACGACATGCACACGCAGAGTCTGTGTTGGTTGCATGAGTGGATAGGGGCTGAAGCGTTACAAGCCACCAAGGGAGATAAAGATGGAAAGGAAGAAAGTTTGGCTGACGTTTGACGACGGTCCTCGGCAAGCCCAGACCGAAACCGTGCTGGAAACACTGGAGCTGTTTGATATCAAGGCAACGTTTTTTATTGTTGGCAATCTGGTTGCCAGGCATGGCGAGCGTATCAAGCGCATCCTGGGCGAAGGGCACCGGATCGGCAATCACACTTACGATCATCTAAGACTGGTCGGCCAGGACAAAGACACCATCATCGATCAAGTCAAAATGACGGAGCAGGCGCTGGCTCCCTACCAGCAGCCGGACCTGATCATGAGGCCGCCTTATGGCGCTCACGACGCGATGGTCGATCGCACTGTCGCCGAGTTGGGGTACCGGCAGGTTCTCTGGAACGTGGATACCCTGGACTGGAGCAGCAACTACCAACCGGGGGGCTGGGTATCCCATGGTGTTGAGCAAGTAAGGAAAAGAAAGAATTCCATTGTGTTGATGCATGACATACATGCGACCACGGCCAATAATCTTGGCCGGTTCATCGGACAAGTAAACCTGCTGGGCGATGTGGACTTCGAGTCACCGGCCACACTGGCGATTGCGCCGGTCAGTCAGTTGAATATGTATGTGGTTGTAAGGGGCGATACATTGTCCACAATTGCCAGAGAGTTTTATGGTGATGCTGCCAAATACCTACTGATCTTTAATGCGAACAGGTCAGTGCTGGATCATCCAGATAAAATTTACCCTGGCCTGTCACTGATCATCCCGCCTCCAAGGTAAGCGTTCGCCAAATCTGGACGGGGTGTTTCCGGGTACGTTCGGGAGGATACCAGTGATCACTGCGTAACGCGGGTGCTGAAAATTCAGCTCTCCTGCGCCCGATAAGCCCCCGGCGTCAGCCCCGTCCATTTCTTGAACGCCCGGTGAAACGCCGACGGCTCGGAAAACCCCAACTGCTCGGCGATCTGTTGCAACGACAGGTCAGCGCGGCTCAGGTGATAAATCGCGATGTCCCGGCGCAACTGGTCCTTCAATTCCTGAAAGCTGGAACCCTCTTCCCGCAAATGCCGGCGCAAGGTCTGCGGGCTGATGTGCAGGTGGGCGGCCACGGCTTCCAGGTCGGGCCAGTGTGAACTGTCGCGACTGAGCAAGCGCCGCAGGCGGCTGCTCAAGCTGTCGCCATCGTCCGGGCGCGAGAGCAGGTCGGCGGGGGAGCGTTCGAGGAAATGCTTGAGGGTGCGTTCATCCTGCAACAACGGCATGGCCAGGTAGCGGCTGTGAAACAACAGGCTGCTCTGGGGCCTGGAAAACTCAAGCGGACAGGAAAACAGCAGGTCGTACTCGGCGCCGTGTTCCGGCCGGGGGTAGCTGAACGTGGCCTGTTCCAGGCGAATGCGCTGGCCGATCAGCCAGCTGCCGAAACGGTGCCAGATCACCAGCAGGCTTTCACTGAGGAAATGATCCGGGTCCCAGAGCTGCGAGTCGTCCAGGCTCAGGCGCACCCATTCATCTTCGCGGCTCAGGGTCAAACGCGGCGCCCCGGGGAACAGGCTGTAAAACAACAAGCCGCGATGGAGTGCCTTATCCAGGCTGCGGCAGTGAATCACGGCATGGCACATCATTGCGAAGCTGCCCGGCCTGCTTGGGGCTTGCCCGAACCCGAGGTACTCGTCGTCCAGTGCCAGCCATAACGCCTGGATCAGTTGGGTGAATTGCTCCGGAGCGATGCGTGCCCGGGGTTCGTCCAGCAACTCGGGGCTGATTCCCAGTTGCTGTAGCAGGCCCGAATAGTCGTAGCCGTGCCGACGCGCACCACCCAGGGCGGCGCGGGCGAAGTGACTGGCGATGGTACGTTCGCGCATGGCAGCAGATCTGACCGTTGATCGACGGATGTTAGCTGCGCGCCGCGGGCGTGAACAGGGCGGATATCCGCCAAATTGCAGGACGACTTTCAGTGCAGGGGCGGAAATCCGCCACATGCTTGTAGCCGTTTGCTGGCAGGGAATTCGCTGCAACCCCAGATATAAAAAGGCTTGCAGGGGGTTTTACGGAAGGTGGCACGGGCCTTGCGATACAACGAGCAGATGCCTGCCGTTGCGCAGCTCGAAAAAACAAATCCCTCCAGTGCAGGAGGGTTCGCAATCGCGGTGTTGCGGGCAACAGCTGGATGTTGTCACCGGGCACCTTTGAGGAACTTTGCAATGACGACTCGTCAGCCACTGTATAAATCCCTGTACTTCCAGGTGATCGTTGCCATCGCTATCGGCATTTTGCTCGGTCACTTCTACCCGCAGACCGGTGTAGCCCTCAAACCGCTGGGTGACGGGTTCATCAAACTGATCAAAATGGTCATCGCGCCGATCATCTTCTGTACCGTCGTCAGTGGTATCGCCGGCATGCAGAACATGAAATCGGTCGGCAAGACCGGCGGCTATGCGCTGCTGTACTTCGAAATCGTGTCCACCCTTGCCTTGCTGATCGGCCTGGTCGTGGTCAACGTCGTGCAACCGGGTGTCGGCATGCACATCGACGTATCGACCCTGGATACCAGCAAAATCGCTGGCTTCATCTCGGCTGGTAAAGACCAAAGCATCATTGCCTTTGTCCTCAACGTGATCCCGAACACCATCGTCGGCGCGTTCGCCAACGGCGACATCCTGCAAGTGCTGATGTTCTCGGTGATCTTCGGTTTCGCCCTGCATCGCCTGGGTGCCTACGGCAAGCCGGTGCTGGACTTCATCGATCGCTTTGCTCACGTGATGTTCAACATCATCAACATGATCATGAAGCTCGCTCCAGTCGGTGCGTTCGGTGCGATGGCTTTCACCATCGGTGCCTACGGCGTCGGTTCGCTGGTGCAACTGGGCCAGTTGATGATCTGCTTCTACATCACCTGCATCCTGTTCGTGCTCCTGGTACTGGGTGCCATCTGCCGCGCGCACGGTTTCAGCGTCATCAAATTGATTCGCTACATCCGTGAAGAACTGCTGATCGTGCTGGGCACTTCCTCTTCGGAATCCGCTCTGCCACGCATGCTGATCAAATTGGAACGCCTGGGTGCACAGAAATCCGTTGTGGGTCTGGTGATCCCGACTGGTTACTCGTTCAACCTCGACGGTACGTCGATCTACCTGACCATGGCCGCTGTGTTCATCGCTCAGGCGACTGACACCCCAATGGACCTCACTGCCCAGATCACCTTGCTGCTGGTGCTGCTGTTGTCCTCCAAGGGCGCCGCCGGTGTGACCGGTAGTGGCTTCATCGTGTTGGCTGCCACCCTGTCCGCCGTTGGCTCCCTGCCGGTGGCCGGCCTGGCGCTGATCCTCGGTATAGACCGCTTCATGTCCGAAGCCCGTGCCCTGACCAACCTGGTGGGTAACGCTGTTGCGACCCTGGTCGTGGCCAAGTGGGTGAAAGAGCTGGACGAAGACACGCTGCAAGTCGAACTGGCTTCCGGCGGCCGCGGTATCTCCGACGAGCGTGAAGTAGACGACCTGGGCGTGGCCGAAGGCCCAGCCCCGGCCAGCGTCAAGTAAACGCTCAACAGAAACTCGGCCTGCAATGAAAAACCCGCTTCGGCGGGTTTTTCATGCCTGCGATTTGAGCGCAACGGTCACCGCCAGTGACGCATCAGGTGATTGCTGTGATGTTCTCGGCTGCCTAGGCTTGGAGGATCGCACTGGAGAACACTTATGCTCGGTCCACTGGTATCACTCAAGGTTCTGGATTTCTCGACATTGCTGCCGGGGCCGTTCGCCTCGTTGCTGCTGGCGGACATGGGCGCCGAAGTGCTGCGCATCGAATCACCGACCCGCATGGATCTGCTGCGGGTGTTGCCGCCCCACGATCAAGGTGTGTCAGCCAGTCATGCCTATCTCAATCGCAACAAGCGCAGCCTGGCCCTGGATCTCAAGCAGCCTGAGGCGCTGGAGGTGATCAGGTCGTTGCTGCAGGACTACGACATTGTGCTCGAGCAGTTCCGTCCCGGTGTCATGGAGCGTCTGGGCCTGGGTTACGAAGCCCTGAAGGCGATCAATCCGAGACTGATTTATGTGTCGATCACCGGCTTTGGCCAGACGGGCCCCTACAAGGACCGCGCCGGTCATGACATCAACTACCTGGCCCTGTCCGGGCTGGCGAGTTACACCGGCCGTGCCGACACTGGGCCGTTGCCGTTGGGCATGCAGGTGGCGGATGTCGCCGGTGGTTCGCTGCACGGGGTGATTGGCTTGCTGGCGGCAGTCATCGCCCGACAGCAAACCGGGCAGGGCCAGCACCTGGATGTCAGCATGACCGACTGCGCGTTCAGCCTGAATGCGATGGCCGGTGCCGGGTATCTGGCCTGCGGCGTCGAGCCGGGACCGGAAAACCAGGTGCTCAATGGCGGCAGTTTCTACGATTACTACCGCTCCCGGGATGGGCGCTGGCTGTCGGTGGGCAGCCTGGAGCCGGTCTTCATGAAACAGTTGTGCACGGCATTGGGTCTGGAGGAATTGGCCGGCCTCGGCCTGTCACCGCAACCGGCGCATCAGAAACAGCTTAAAGACGCGCTGAAGCTCGAATTCGAAAAGCATGACTTTGCCGAGTTGCGCGCGCTGTTCGCAGAGCTGGATGCGTGTGTCGAGCCAGTGTTGAGCCTGGGAGAAGCGCTCGGTCATCCGCAGTTGCAGGCGCGGGAGTTGGTGGCCGACGTACCTCGTGGCGATGGCTCGACCCAGGCGCAGATGGCTTGTCCGCTGAAGTTTTCGCAAGGTTTGCCGGAGCCCCGGCATATTGGCGCGGCGCTGGGGCAGCATACGGATCAGGTGTTGGGAGAGTTGGGGTTCAGTGCTGAGCGGATCGAGCAGTTGCGGCGGGCCAAGGTGATTCTTTAGTGCCTGTCAGGCCGCCATCGCGAGCAAGCTCGCTCCCACACTGGGTTTGTGTCACGCCACAGATTCTCTGTGGGAGCGAGCTTGCTCGCGATAGCGGCAGCACAAACACCGAAAATCCAACTACTCGACCCGCATCTCGCCACTGAACACCAACGTATTGCGGCACCGCCGACACAAATACCGCCGTCCCTGCCGAACCAGGCTGTGGCGCTGTGCCGAAAACGGGAAGTCGCTGTCGACGCACGGGCACTTGTAGATGTAGCGGGTCACGCTGCGGCGTTTGACGTCATAGGTGTGGCAGCGGTTGGGCGGCAGTTCGTACACGCCGCGCATGATCAGTTGCCACTCTTCACCATGGGGCTGGATGCGGTCGCCGAACAGTTGGTGGGCGATCAGGTGCGCGACTTCATGGGCCACGGTCTGCTTGAGGAAATCTTCGGTGTTTTCCCGGTACAGCTGCGGGTTGAAGCGCAGCAGGTTCTCGTGCAAATGCGCGACACCGGCTTTTTGCCCGCGCAGCTTGAGGCTCACCACGGGGCGCTTGAAAGGTCGTTTGAAAAAGGATTCGGCTAGTTGGAAACAGTCTTCGACGCGGGTATTGAGTTGCTCGGGCATGCTTGATGGATCTCCAGAGCGGTCGAGTATGCCGCAACCCTCGGACCTTGCGAATCACCAGGTTGCCGAATGGTCGTGTGCGTTCTCGTTGCTGAAGAATGAAAAGACCGCCTTGCGGCGGCCTTTGTCGGCAGTTCTGATTTTCAGTGATGAGCGGCTAACTGGTGTAGACCGGGCCCACGCCGAGTCCCCAGACAATTACTGTGAACGCCATGATGGCGACCAGCACCACCAGGCCTACGGCGAGCACCGAACTTGAAAACAGGAAGCCCTCGTCAGATGGAATGTTCATGAATGTCGGCAAGCCCACATACAGCAAGTACACCGTGTAGCAGATCGCTGCGGTACCGACGATCATCCCCAGCCACAGGTGCGGGTACAAGGCGGCGAGACCGCCGATGAACAGCGGTGTAGCGGTGTAGGTGGCAAACGCAATGCAGCGGGCCAGGCTTGGGTTGGCGTCATAGGTGCGGGCCATCCAGTGGATGAAGGCGCCCATTACGGCCACACCACCGAGCATCGCCAGGTACGACATGACCGTCATCCATATCGCGCTTTCTACGGTCAGCATTACGGGAGGTCGATTGCCGATGACCCAGCCGACCTGTGTGGTGCCAATAAAGGCAGACACGGCGGGGATCGCCGCCAGGATCAGCGTATGGGTCAGGTACATGTGGCTGATGCTTTCCTCCTGGTCGCCACGGATTTCTTTCCATTCTTGGTCAGGGTGGGTGAAGAGCCCCACTACGTGATGGATCATGCCAGTCACTCCTCTTGTTTTTACCGTCGCCCCCCAGTGGAGCGCCTACGGGCCAATGCGGCCAAGCAAGTCATAGGTCTGAATTTGTATGTGACCTTATGTCGCAGTATAGGGAGGAGTTTCCCCAGAGGGAGTAAGGGCTTTAGAGCAAATCGCGCTGTAAACGCAGTTGTTAATCGCCGCAGGGTCTGTGGCGAACAGCCCTTTTGGCGAGGCACTTCGCCCCTGAGGCGTTTTTGCGTAAAATGCCGGCCTTTCGTCACACCTCACGGATTTCGCGTCATGGGCACTCTCACGGTCAACCAGAACAAACTGCAAAAGCGCCTTCGCCGACTGGCTGGAGAGGCAGTTGCCGATTTCAACATGATTGAAGACGGCGACAAGGTCATGGTCTGCCTGTCCGGTGGCAAGGACAGCTACACCATGCTCGATGTGCTGATGCACTTGCAGAAGGTCGCGCCGATCAAGTTCGAGATCGTGGCCGTGAACATGGACCAGAAGCAGCCGGGTTTCCCGGAGCACGTGCTGCCGGCCTACCTCAAGGAACTGGGGATCGAGTACCACATCGTCGAGAAAGACACTTACTCGGTGGTCAAGGAATTGATCCCGGAAGGCAAGACCACCTGCTCGCTGTGCTCGCGCCTGCGTCGCGGCACGCTCTACACCTTCGCCGATGAAATCGGCGCGACCAAGATGGCCCTCGGTCACCATCGCGACGACATCGTCGAAACGTTCTTCCTGAACATGTTCTTCAACGGTTCGCTCAAGGCCATGCCACCGAAACTGCGCGCCGACGATGGTCGTAATGTGGTGATCCGCCCGCTGGCCTACTGCAACGAAAAAGACATCCAGGCCTACTCGGACTTCAAGCAATTCCCGATCATTCCGTGCAACCTCTGCGGTTCCCAGGAGAACCTGCAGCGTCAGGTGGTCAAGGAAATGCTGCTGGACTGGGAACGCAAGACCCCGGGCCGTACCGAGAGCATTTTCCGTAGCCTGCAGAACGTGATCCCGTCCCAACTGGCGGATCGCAACCTGTTCGACTTCACCAGCCTGAAGATCGACGAAAGCGCCGCATCGCGCTTCGTCAACGTGGTCAACCTTTAGCCCAAAACTGTAGGAGTGAGCCTGCTCGCGATCGCGCAGTGTCAGTCGACATCAATGTTGAATGACTCACCGCGATCGCGAGCAGACTCACTCCTACAACTGTATTTTGTTTCAACCTCCAGGAGAGGGCATGCGCGACTACAAGTGGCTGAATGAGTACTGCTTGAACCGCTTCGGTTCGGCGGCTGAACTGGAAGCCCATCTGCCCGTTCCCAAGACTCCCGCGCAACTGCGCAAGATCAGCGACGATCGCTACCTCTCGATGATGGCGCTACGGGTGTTCCGCGCCGGGCTCAAGCACAGCCTGGTGGATGCCAAGTGGCCGGCCTTCGAAGAAGTGTTCTTCAGGTTCGACCCGGAAAAAGTCGTGCTGATGAGCGACGAGCACCTTGAGCGCCTGATGCAGGACACGCGGATCATCCGTCACCTGGGCAAGCTCAAGAGCGTGCCGCGCAATGCGCAGTTCATACTGGACGTGGCCCATGAAAAGGGCAGCTTCGGCGCGCTCATCGCCGACTGGCCGGTGACCGATATCGTCGGGCTCTGGACCTTCCTGAAAAAACGTGGACATCAGTTGGGCGGGCTGTCAGCCCCGCGCTTCTTGCGGATGATCGGCAAGGACACCTTTGTACCGAGCTATGACGTGGTGGCGGCGCTGAATGCGCAGGACATCATCGACAAGGTGCCGAGCAGTCTGCGCGACTTGGCGTTGGTGCAGGACGTGTTCAATCAGTGGCATGAGGAAAGCGGCGGGCGGCCGATGAGCCAGATTTCGATGATGCTGGCTTATACCGTCAATCATTGAGACCGAGTCGCCTCATTCGCGAGCAAGCCCGCTCCCACATTGGATCTGTGTCGTTCACAAAATCCCCTGTGGGAGCGAGCCTGCTCGCGATAGCTGTGGGTCAGGCGACGGAGGGTTCGCCCTCGCCAGCCAACTTGCGATTCAACTGATACCGCCAGCGCACATACAACAACGCCGAGCAAAACACCGCCAGACTCGCGCCCATCTCCAGCAAGCCGAAGACTTGCCGGTTCGGGTCATAGGCAGCCAATGCGCCCTTGATGAAGTACAGGTTCACCACAAAGCACATCCACGAATGCCCGCGAGGGCTGCCGACGATCATCCCCGGTGCCAAAATCAGCAGTGGCACCAGTTCGATCAACAGGATCACCCAGGGGCGTGCCCCATGCAGATCGGCAATCGCCAGGTAGTAAACACACAGCAGTCCCACCAGGCCGAAAAAGCACAGCAGGCTGATGGCGCGCATCGCCTTGACGCGTGGTTCGAGCCATTCGAGGGCGGGCAGGATCTTCGGCTTCTTGGCCACCTCAGCTCTCCAGTTTCTGTGCTGTCTTGGCCAGGCGCAGACCCAGCGCGCGGCACAACGCCACTTCATGGGCGTCCAGACCGCTTTTGCCGTCGGCGCCGGCGTGGTGGCTGGCGCCGTATGGCGTACCGCCGCCCTGGGTTTCCAGCAGTGCCGACTCGCTGTAGGGCAGGCCGGTGATCAGCATGCCGTGGTGCAGCAACGGCAGCATCATCGACAGCAGCGTGGTCTCCTGGCCGCCGTGCAGGCTCGCGGTGGAGGTGAACACACCCGCCGGTTTTCCTACCAGGGCGCCGGTCAGCCACAGGTTGCTGGTGCCGTCGAGGAAATACTTCAGTGGTGCCGCCATGTTGCCGAAGCGGGTCGGACTGCCGAGTGCCAGGCCGGCACAGTTCTTCAGGTCGTCGAGGCTGGCATACAGCGCGCCTTCGTCGGGAATCTCCGGCGAAACGGCTTCGCACTCGCTGGAAATCGCCGGCACCGTGCGCAGGCGGGCCTCAAGCCCGGCCTGTTCGACACCTCGGGCGATCTGCCGGGCCATCTCGTTGGTCGAGCCGCTGCGGCTGTAGTACAGAACCAGAATGTACGGTGCACTCATGGCAACAGTTCCAGGATCTGCTCCGGTGGGCGGCCGATGATGGCCTTGTTGCCGACTTCGAGAATCGGTCGTTCCATCAGTTTCGGGTGGGCGGCGATGGCGGCAATCAATTGCGCTTCGCTCAGGCTGCTGTCGGCCAGGTCAAGGGTCTTGTACTCGTCCTCGCCGGTGCGCAGCAGTTGCCGGGCGCTGATCCCGAGTTTACCCAGCAGGCTCTGGATCTGCGCGGCGTCCAGCGGGGTTTCCAGGTAGCGGACCACGGTCGGGGTCAGGCCACGGGCTTCAAGCAGTTCGAGCGCACCGCGGGATTTCGAGCAGCGCGGATTGTGATAAAGCGTCAGATCGGTCATGAGCGGGTCGCATCTTGCGTAAGGTGGCGGCTATTCTAACTGTGCAGCGCGCAATCCAGAACCGTAAGAGGCGATGGGTCGCAGGTGCATTCAATTTTTGACAAGGAACACGACATGACAAGGCGACTGGCAGCAGCATTGGCGATCATCGGAGCGTTGATGCTGGGGGGCTGCGGTAATGACTATGGCATCGACCAGGACGGCCACAAGATCGCCGCCGACCGACTGGACGGCAAATGGCTGGTCCTCAACTACTGGGCAGAATGGTGCGGGCCTTGCCGTACCGAGATACCGGAGTTGAATGCCTTGGCTGAGCAGCTCAAGGACAAGAAAATCGGTGTGTTCGGGGTCAACTTCGACAATGTCCAGGGGCAAGAGCTGAAGGACGCGAGCGAGAAACTTGGGATCAGGTTCACCGTGCTGGCCCAGGACCCTTCCGAACTGTTCGAGCTGCCGCGCAGCGAAGCATTGCCGGTGACCTACATCATCGATAACAAGGGCAAGGTGCGTGAGCAATTGATGGGTGAACAGACGGCGGCGGGGGTAATGGCGAAGCTTGAGGCGTTGCAGGCGAAGAATTGATCAGATGATCGTTTTCATTGTGGTCAGGGGTTTTTTGTGGGGAGGGGGCTTGCCCCCTCCCCACAGGTTTCACCGCGCTGAAAGGGCGATCAACCCTCCTCGAGCCACCAACGCAACGGCTTGCCTTCGGCTGGCCAGAAGCGTATCTGCTCGATCGGGGAGACGTCCCAGCGCTGGACGTTTTCCAGGGCCTGAAGGAAGCGTTTTTCCTGTTCCATCAGTGCCGGCGCGCACAATTTGCGGGTGCTGCCGATTTTGCCGAAGGTCAGTTTGTCGCCATCGAGGGTGTACGGCGCGAACCAGTGGTTGCAGCCGCCATTGCCGTAGGCCCGGCCGTCTTCGTCGAGGGTGACGGTCAGGTGGCTGTAGTCCATCAACGGCCGCTCGCCGATCCACTCCAGAATGTAGCTGCGGTTCTGTTGCAGTTGCACCGGCTCGGCGGCGCAGCCCAGCAGGCCGGCACCGACCATGGCGGTCAGAGCGAGGCCTTTCATCACGCAGGCTCCTGGCATTTCGGGCACAGGTGTTTCTCGCCAACGCTGGTCCAGCCCAGCTCGGCAATCCGCGCGGTGGCGGCAGGCTTTTCGGCCTTGTTGCCCAGCTTGGCATCGACGGCAAACTCGAAACTCAGCTCTTTGGCACAGCTGTCACAGTTCACTTGCCAGGTGTGGATGGCCAGTTCGCCGAACACCGGGCCACTGGCTACCGCGACCCATTGGCCGGGCGGGTTGATCAGGTGGCGAACCGTTTCGACGGTCAGGCGCATGGACAAGTCCTTGGCACCCTTGAGGGTCACAACCAGCACGTCATTGTTGCGAATCGAACCACCGTTGCCGGTGACTTGATAGCGCCCCGGCACCAGGGCGCGGCATTCAGTGAGGGTGTGTTGCGGGTTCATCAGGCTGTAGCGGAAATCGTGTTCGACCATGGGTCCTCCAAATATGCGCGATATGCTAGCACGGGCTTGTACGCCGCATCGCGCAGGTAGATGACCTTCGATCCGTTTCAGTCTCCCGTCACCAGGTTTTCCGGGGTGCCCGCCGTCCAGGCTGCAATGTTGTGTAATGTTGTGGCGGCAATCGCGTCCAGCGCTTCGCGGGTCAGGAAGGCCTGGTGTGCGGTGACGATCACGTTGGGGAAGGTCAGCAGCCTGGCCAGCACATCGTCTTGCAGCGGCAGGTCGGAGCGGTCCTCGAAGAACAACTGCGCTTCCTCCTCATACACATCCAGCCCCAGGTAACCCAGGCGACCGTCTTTCAGGGCATCGATCAGTGCCGGGGTGTCCACCAGACCGCCACGCCCGGTATTGATCAACATCGCGCCCGGTTGCATGTGCGCCAGGGACTCGCGGTTGATCAAGTGCTTGCTCTGCTCGTTGAGCGGGCAGTGCAGGCTGATGATCTGCGATTCGGCCAGCAATTGCGGCAGGCTCAGGTAGCGAGCGCCGAGGGCTTCGACCTGCGGGTCGGGGTAGGGGTCATAGGCCAGCAACTGGCAGCCAAATCCGCTCATGATTTTGGCGAAGGTGGCACCAATCTGACCGGTGCCGACCACGCCGACGGTCTTGCCCACCAGATCGAAACCGGTCAGCCCTTGTAGTCTGAAATCCCCTTCGCGAGTGCGGTTGTAGGCGCGGGGCAAGCGGCGGTTGAGTGCGAGGATCAGCGCTACTGCATGTTCGGCAACGGCGTGGGGCGAATAGGCCGGGACACGCACGATGGCCAGTCCCAGGCGTTTTGCTGTCGGCAAGTCGACATGGTTGTAACCGGCCGAGCGCAGGGCGATCAGGCGTGTGCCTCCAGCGGCCAGGCGCTCGAGTACTGCAGCGCCAAGGTCATCATTGATGAACGCGCAGACCGCTTCATGCCCTTGGGCGAGCGCTACCGTGTCGAGGCTCAGGCGCGCAGTCTGAAATTGCAGCTCGATGCCGGCCGGTTGCCCGGCCGCGAGAAAGCTGTCGCGGTCGTAGTTCTGGCTGCTGAAAAGAATCGTACGCATGCGGTGCTCCTTGAAGGTGGCCTGCGCCGTTGAGCAAGCCGGCATTCGACAGTCCTCAGGTTAACTCGCCGGCAGCCCTTCGCGATTGCGCTGCATCAAGCATTGATGCGCGCCTGGGCTGCCAGGCGATTGATTGCCCGGTCGAGCTCATCCAATGCCAAGCTGGCTTTCGGGTCCTGTTGCTTGAGCAGGGTTTCGCTGCGTTGGCAGGCCGCACGCAATTGCGGTACGCCGCAGTAACGCGTCGCGCCATGCAGGCGATGGACTCGTTCGACCAGAGCGTTGTGTTCATTGCTTTGCCGAGCCAGTCGGATGGCTTCGCGGTCAGCCTCCAGTGACGCCAGCAGCATCGCCAGCATGTCCGCGGCCAGATCGGCCTTGCCGGCAGCCAGGCGCAATCCTTCCTCGTGGTCGAGCACCAACAGGTCATGGGTGCCAGCATGCCCATCGCCGGACCGCTCCGGGCTGTGATTGCGCAGCGCCAGGCCGCTCCACTTCAGTACCACTTGCGCCAATTGCCGTTCGCTGATCGGTTTGGTCAGGTAGTCGTCCATGCCGCTTTGCAGCAGCGCGCGTTTTTCGTTGGCCATGGCGTGGGCAGTGAGGGCCACGATCGGCAGCGGCGTGCAATGGCGTTCGCTTTCCCACTGGCGGATCGCCTCGGTGCTCTGGCGACCGTCCATGCCGGGCATCTGCACGTCCATCAACACCAGATCGAATGTCTCGTTCTGCACCGCCTTGACGGCGGCATAACCGCTTTCCACCGCGAGTACCTTGGCGCCCATGTCTTCGAGCAGGGTTTGCACCAGCATCAGGTTGGCCGGATTGTCGTCGACGCAAAGCACCTTCGGGGCACGGCTGGATACCGGTTCGCCCGGCTCGCTGCGCATAGACCGCGGGTTGACCAGGTCAGACAGGGAGCGTCGCAGCTTGCGGGTGCAGGCCGGTTTAGCCTGGAGCTGGCTGTGGGGGTTGGGCACGGAAAGATGGAACAGCGTCTGTTCCGTGGTCGGGCACAGCACCAGCACTTTGCAGCCAAGATGCTCGAGGTCCCAGATGTGCTGGTTGAGGCGTTCCGGCGGCATGTCGTTGCTGGTGATGCCGAGCACGGCGAGGTCGATCGCCTGGTCGGTCTGGTGGGCGGCGGTGACGCCATTGGTCAGGCTTTCCAGGGTATTGAACGGTGTGGTGCTGAGGCCGCAGTCTTCCAGTTGATGCTGCAACGCCTGCCGTGCCAGCTCGTGGTTTTCCAGTACCGCCACCCGTCGCCCGAGCAAGGGTGCCGAGGGCAGGTCTTCGGCATCGTCGCGGGTTTTTGGCAGACTCAGGCTGATCCAGAATTCCGACCCTTCCCCCGGCGTGCTGTCGACGCCGATCTCACCGCCCATCTGTTCGATCAGGCGCTTGGAAATCACCAGGCCCAGGCCAGTACCGCCGGGTTGCCGCGACAGCGAGTTGTCGGCCTGGCTGAAGGCCTGGAACAGGGCGCGTACGTCCTGGTTCGACAAACCGATGCCGGTGTCCTGAATGCTGATGCGCAACTGCACGGTGTCTTCGTGTTCTTCTTCGAGCATGGCGCGGGCGACGATGGTGCCTTCGCGGGTGAACTTGATCGCGTTGCTCACCAGGTTCGTCAGGATCTGCTTGAGCCGCAGTGGGTCGCCCACCAGCGACAGCGGCGTGTCCCGGTACACCAGGCTCACCAGTTCCAGCTGCTTGGCGTGGGCAGCCGGGGCGAGGATGGTCAGGGTGTCCTGTAGCAGGTCGCGCAGGTTGAACGGAATATGGTCGAGCACCAGCTTGCCGGCCTCGATTTTCGAAAAGTCGAGAATTTCGTTGATGATGCCCAGCAGGCTGTCGGCGGATTTTTCGATGGTGTCCAGGTAGTCGAGCTGGCGCGGGGTGAGCTCGCTTTTTTGCAGCAGGTGGGTGAAGCCGAGAATGCCGTTGAGCGGCGTGCGGATTTCATGGCTCATGTTGGCCAGGAATTCGGACTTGATCCGGCTCGCTTCCAGGGCTTCCTTGCGTGCCAGATCCAGTTCGATGTTCTGGATCTCGATGGTTTCCAGGTTCTGGCGCACGTCTTCGGTGGCCTGGTCGATGCTGTGCTGCAATTCTTCCTGCGCATTTTGCAGGGTGCCGGCCATGCGGTTGATGCCGGAGGCCAACTCGTCCAGTTCCTGACTGCCAAGTGGCGGCAGGCGGGTTTCCAGATGACCTTCCTTGAGTTGAGCCACGGCTTGCTTGATCTGGCTCAATGGCCGATTGATCGTGCGGCCCATGCGCAGGGCCAACAGTGCCGCACCTATCAGCCCCGCCGCGATCAACATCAGGCTGGCGAACAGGCTGCGGTAACCGCGCAACAGCATGTTGTTATGGGACAGTTCAAGTTCGACCCAGCCCAGCAGGCGGTCGGCTTCTTCGGGAATCACGTCCCCGGCCAGGTTGCGGTGTTTGCCGAATACCGGCAGCAGATAGCGGGTTGCATCGTTGCCACTGCGGCGCAGCATCTGCGTGCCACTGCCGGAGGGTGTCTGGTTGAGCATGGTCGGGCCGGCGTGGGCCAGCAGCGTGCGGTCAGGAGCCAGGAAGGTCACGGCCCGCACGTCGGTTTGTTCCAGGGCCTGGGTGGCGATGCGTTCGAGCAGTTCGTTGTCCTGATGGCCCATGGCTGGCGCCGTCAGTGGAGCCAACTGCTCGGCGATCATTTCGCCGCGCTGCATGAGTTGGGTTTGCAGGTCAGCCTGTTGCATCCAGGTAAAATATCCCCCCAGCACCAACGCCATCAGGCTGGTTGGCAACAGGGTCAGCAACAGCACGCGGCCTTTGATTCCCAGTTTCTTGAGCACGCATCTCTCCTGCATCCCGCTATTTATAGGCCTGCACATGCATCCGCCATGCACCACTTGCGCAGTGTAGCGATTTGCTCGCGGGCAATCTTCGTAAAAATGGTGCCGTCATTCGTCGGTCCGGACGACTCATTGGCAATACGGACAAACGGTGGGTTGCCCCTGGCGAGGCAATCTTGAATAATTGCTCAACTGAGAATTATTTGCAGATAGTCATGACTCCCATCACTGCCGGCCTTCCCCGAATCCTGTCCATCGAAGACGACCTTGTGCTCGGAGCCTACGTTCATGAGCATCTGGACCGCAGCGGCTTCCAGGTGACCTGGTGCCAGAACGGTCAGGAAGGCCTGGACATTGCCCGCCGGCAACCATTCGACGTGGTGTTGATGGATATTCTGCTGCCGGGCCTGGACGGCCTGGCGATACTGACCCAATTGCGCCAGAGCCATTCCACCCCGGTGTTGCTGATGTCGGCCCTCGGTGCCGAGGCCGATCGCATCAGCGGCTTTCGCCTGGGGGCTGATGATTACCTGCCAAAGCCCTTCAGCATGGTGGAGTTGCGGGTGCGCATCGAAGCCATTCTGCGGCGGGTGGCACTCGACCGCCGACCGGCACCCGCAGTGCCGGCCCCGTCGATGGACAGCCTGCGTTTCGACGATGAAAGCTTCGAGGTCTTTTATGGCGAACAGGCCGGTGGCCTGACCCGCAGCGAGTATCGGTTGCTGGAGACGCTGCACCGCAGCGCCGACGAAGTACTGAGCAAAGCCTTTCTTTATCAACAGGTGTTGCAGCGCGGTTACGTGGCCCATGACCGCAGCCTGGACATGCACATCAGCCAGATCCGCCGCAAGCTCAAGGCCATTGGATATACCGAGCGCGAAGTGCGTACGGTTTGGGGCAAGGGCTACATCCTGAGCGCCGCCGATGACATGTAACTTGCCGGGCAGGCATTCGCTGTTCTGGAAACTGGCCTGTCTATTGGTCGCATTCTGTCTGCTGATGATCTGGCTGAGTTGGTCCTGGGGCCGTTACATGGAGCAACGTAACCAGTTCCTCTCCGATGAGGCCCGCGGCACCCTGTCCGGTTATGCCGCCGAAGCCGAGCAGGCATGGCAGCAGCGTCAGAGCGCCGGTATCGATGACTGGCTGCAAGGCATGCATCAGCGGGAAAAAGGCTGGGTCGGTGTCATCGGCGGTGATTTGCAGTCCTTGAGCAATCAATCGCTGACGGACAAGGAAGTCGAACGCCTGACTTTTTTGCGCGGCCTCGATTGGCCCATCCACAAGAAAGGCCGACCGTGGATGCGCATACCCTTTCCCGGTGACCCCTCCGTCGGCAGTCTGGTGATCGAGTTGCCCAAGCGCTTCGTACCCGGGCGTTACCGGGTGTTCTGGCGGGTGATCACCAACGGCGTGATTCCGGGATTGTTCACCTTGTTGTTGTGCGTCGGGCTGTATCGTTTGTTGGTGGTGCCGCTCAACAGCCTGCGTGAACAGGCCAATGCCTGGCGTGCCGACCAACTGAATGTGCGCCTGTCGAGCCGCACCACCAATCGTTCCGATGAATTGGGCGAGTTGGGCAGGGCGTTCGATCACATGTCCGAGCGCCTGCAAAGCACTGTGGCCTTGCAGCAGCAACTGCTGCGCGACTTGTCCCACGAATTGCGCACGCCTTTGAGCCGCCTGCGGGTGGCCAGTGAAAGCGAGCAGGGGCTGGAGCCATTGCGCGAACGCATCGGCCGTGAAGTCGATGGCATGCAGCGCCTGGTGGAAGACACGCTGCAACTGGCGTGGCTCGATACCGAGCGCACCCGATTGCCTGACGAAGCGATCCAGATCCAGGCCCTGTGGGAAATGCTCACGGAGAACGCCTGCTATGAAAGTGGTTGGCCCGATACGCAGTTGCAATGCACCGTAGATTCATCCTGTTGGGTTCGCGGTCATCTCAACACCCTGGCCCAGGCATTGGAAAACATTCTGCGCAATGCGATTCGGCATTCACCTGATGGTGGGGTTGTCCTGCTCGGCGGCCGGCGTGATGGAGATTTCTGGCATCTATGGCTGGAGGATCAGGGCGGCGGCGTGGCGGAAGCTGATCTGGAGCGGATCTTCCTGCCGTTCACCCGACTCGACGGTTCGCGGCCGGGGGATGGTGGATTTGGGTTGGGCTTGAGCATCGCCCGAAACGCGGTGCAGCGTCAGGGCGGGCAGCTTTGGGCGCAGAACACCGGGACCGGGTTGCGCCTGAACATGCGGTTGTTTGCGGATGATGGCGATGGCAGTGCTGACGCCATCGCGAGCAGGCTCGCTCCTACATTGAGCGTGTTCCAACCACGAAGCGTGTGATCACCCCGGCACCCTGTGGGAGCGAACTTGCTCGCGATGAGGCCCTCATGTTCACCGCAAAACATCTGCTTATTCCCATAAGCCATAAGCACCGCACTTTGCGTGATATGGCCTGGGAACGTTTGCCGGTATGATAGGCCCCCCCGCAGTCTGGATTGCGAATACGCCATGACCTTGCAGTACCCAACCATCGCCGATTGCGTCGGCAACACTCCGCTGGTCCGTTTGCAGCGCCTGCCCGGCGCCACCAGCAATACCCTTTTGCTCAAGCTCGAAGGGAACAACCCGGCGGGTTCGGTCAAGGACCGTCCGGCGCTGTCGATGATCACCCGCGCCGAGCTGCGCGGGCAGATCCACGCCGGCGATACGCTGATCGAGGCGACCTCGGGCAACACCGGGATCGCTCTGGCCATGGCCGCTGCGATCAAGGGTTACAGGATGATCCTGATCATGCCCGACAACTCCAGCGCCGAGCGCAAGGCAGCCATGACAGCTTATGGCGCCGAGCTGATTCTGGTCAGCCAGGAGCAGGGTATGGAAGGCGCCCGTGACCTCGCGCAGAAGATGGAAGCCGAAGGCCAGGGCAAGGTACTGGATCAGTTCGCCAACGGTGACAACCCCGAGGCGCACTACACCACCACCGGCCCGGAAATCTGGCGCCAGACCCAGGGCACCATCACCCATTTCGTCAGCTCCATGGGCACCACCGGCACCATCATGGGTGTGTCGCGCTACTTGAAAGAGCAGAACGACAACGTGCAGATCATCGGCCTGCAACCGATGGAAGGCTCGGCGATCCCGGGGATCCGCCGCTGGCCTCAGGAATACCTGCCGAAGATCTACCAGGCTGACCGCGTGGACCGGATCGTCGACATGGCGCAAAGCGAAGCCGAAGACGTGACCCGTCGTCTGGCCCGCGAAGAAGGCATTTTCTGTGGTGTGTCCTCGGGCGGTGCCGTGGCGGCAATGCTGCGCCTGTCCAAAGAAGTTGAAAACGCGGTGATCGTCGCGATCATCTGCGACCGTGGCGACCGTTACTTGTCGACCGGCATTTTCGACGCGCCCAACTGATGGCCAAACATGAAAGAGGCCTGCGCTTCCAGCCCACCGGCGGCAGCAAGGCCCCGCAAGTCCCGACCGGCAAAAAGCAGCGCCTGACCATCGAGCGCCTGGCCAATGACGGTCGCGGTATCGCGTTTTTCGAAGGTCGCACCTGGTTCGTCATCGGCGCATTGGCCGGTGAAGAGATCGAGGCGCGCGTCCTCGGTGCCCACGGCAAAGTGGTCGAGGCGCGCACCGAACGGGTGTTCAAGGCCAGCGAATTACGCCGCCCTGCACCGTGCGCCCATGCCGGCCGCTGTGGCGGTTGCAGCGTGCAGCATCTGCCCCACAACGAACAGCTTGCCCTGAAACAGCGCATGCTCGCCGAGCAGTTGTCGAGAGTCGCGGGCGTCGAACCCGATGAGTGGGCAGCGCCATTGAGCGGTGCGGAGTTCGCTTACCGCCGTCGCGCCCGCGTCGCGGTGCGCTGGGACATGAAGGCAAAAAAACTCGAAGTCGGTTTCCGTGCCGCTGGCAGCCAGGACATCGTGGGCATCGATGACTGCCCAGTGCTGGTACAGCCCTTGCAACCGATCATGGCCCGCTTGCCGGAGATGCTGCGGCGCTTGAGCAAACCCCAGGCACTCGGGCATGTGGAGTTGTTCAGCGGCTCGACGCTGGCGGTGTTGCTGCGGCACATGGCGCCGTTGTCCGATGCCGACCTGACGATCCTCAAGGAATTCTGCGCGTTCCATGAAGCCCAGTTGTGGCTGCATGGCGATGGCGAACCACAACCGGTCGAGGCCGATCAGTCGTTGGGCTATCGTCTTGAACAGTGGGACCTGGAGCTGGCATATCGTCCCGGGGATTTCATCCAGGTCAACGCCGCCGTCAACGAAGCGATGGTCGCCCAGGCACTGGACTGGCTGAAGCCGACAGCGGATGAGCGCGTACTCGACCTGTTCTGTGGCCTGGGCAACTTTGCCTTGCCGCTGGCCAAGGCCGCTCGTGAAGTGGTGGCGGTCGAAGGCGTGCAGGTGATGGTCGATCGGGCCGCGGCGAATGCGGCCAGCAATAATCTGCATAACGCGAAGTTTTTTCAGGCCGATTTATCGCAGCCTTTGACGGGCGCCGAATGGGCCGCCGAAGGCTTTTGTGCGGTACTCTTGGACCCACCGCGTGACGGTGCTTTCGAGGTTGTGCGCAAGCTCAGGAGCCTGGGCGCCGAACGTTTGGTGTATGTGTCGTGCAACCCTGCAACTCTGGCGCGCGACACGGTCGAATTGATCAAGCAGGGCTACCGGTTAAAACGTGCCGGGATTCTCGATATGTTTCCTCAAACGGCACATGTCGAGGCCATGGCGTTATTTGAAGCGAGCTAGGATGCTCGTCTGGTCCGACTGGCCCGCCCGTGCAGCCGCGCACCCAGCCCGACGTGGGCGCACCGGCAACGAAGGTCAGCGATTTGACGCATTGAATCTGCGTCGTAGGGAAGGTAAGCAAGATGGTACAGGTGAGAGCACACCAGCCGATCAACACCGACGGCAGTATCAATCTCGAGGCTTGGCTCGATCATGCGGTCAGTGTCGATCTGGCACTGGATCGCGAAGCCTTGAAAGAGGCCTGCGAGTACGCTCGCGAGGCCGAACAACAAGCCAATGCGGCACAGAATCTGTGGTCGGAAGGTAACTCGACTTTCCGTACAGGGCTTGAGATCGCCGAGATCCTCGCCGATCTCAAACTCGACCAGGACTCTTTGGTCGCCGCGATCCTGTATCGAGGCGTGCGCGAAGGCCAGATCAAGTTGCCGGCCGTCAGCCAGCGCTTCGGTCCGGTGGTGTCCAAGCTCATCGACGGCGTGCAGCGCATGGCCGCGATCAGCGACAGCCTGAGTCCGCGAAAATCCCTGGTGCTGGGCACCCAGGGCCAGGTGGAAAACCTGCGCAAGATGCTGGTGGCCATGGTTGACGACGTTCGCGTCGCCCTGATCAAACTGGCCGAACGCACGTGCGCGATCCGTGCGGTGAAAACCGCCGACGACGAAAAACGCAACCGTGTGGCCCGTGAAGTCTTCGACATCTACGCGCCGCTGGCCCATCGCCTGGGTATCGGTCATATCAAGTGGGAACTGGAAGACTTGTCCTTCCGTTACCTTGAGCCGGACCAGTACAAGCAGATCGCCAAGTTACTCCATGAGCGGCGCCTGGATCGCGAGCGTTTCATCAGCGACGTGATGAGCCAGCTGAAAAACGAACTGCAGGCCACCGGCGTCGATGCCGACATCAGCGGCCGGGCCAAACACATCTATTCGATCTGGCGCAAAATGCAGCGCAAGGGTCTGGAGTTCAGCCAGATCTATGACGTGCGTGCCGTGCGCGTGCTGGTGCCGGAAATGCGCGACTGCTACACCGCGCTCGGCATCGTCCACACCCTGTGGCGGCACATCCCGAAAGAGTTTGACGACTACATCGCCAACCCGAAGGAAAACGGCTACCGCTCGCTGCACACGGCGGTGATCGGGCCCGAGGGCAAGGTGCTGGAAGTGCAGATCCGCACCCACGCCATGCACGAAGAGGCCGAGCTGGGGGTTTGCGCACACTGGAAGTACAAAGGCACCGACGTCAAATCCGGTTCCAATCACTACGAAGAGAAAATCTCCTGGCTGCGCCAGGTGCTCGAATGGCACGAAGAACTGGGCGACATCGGTGGCCTGGCGGAACAGCTGCGGGTCGACATCGAACCTGACCGGGTCTACATCTTCACCCCGGACGGTCACGCCATCGACCTGCCGAAGGGCGCGACCCCGCTGGACTTCGCTTACCGCGTGCACACCGAAATCGGTCACAACTGCCGCGGCGCCAAGATCAACGGGCGCATCGTTCCGCTCAACTACAGCCTGCAAACCGGTGAACAGGTCGAGATCATCACCAGCAAGCACGGCACCCCGAGCCGTGACTGGCTGAACCCGAACCTGGGTTATGTCACTACGTCGCGGGCACGGGCGAAGATCGTTCACTGGTTCAAGTTGCAGGCTCGCGACCAGAACGTCGCGGCCGGTAAAACCTTGCTCGAGCGCGAACTCAATCGCCTCGGCCTGCCGGCGGTGGATTTCGACAAGCTGGCCGACAAGGCCAACATGAAAACCGCCGAAGACCTGTTCGCCGCCCTCGGCGCCGGGGATTTGCGCCTGGCGCAACTGGTCAACCTGGCGCAGCAACTGGTCGAGCCGGAGCGTGGCAACGAACAGCTTGAACTCATACCACGCAAGGCCACCGGCTACAAACCGGGCAAGCGCGGCGACATCCAGATCCAGGGCGTCGGCAATCTGATGACCCAGATGGCCGGCTGCTGCCAGCCATTGCCGGGTGATGCCATCGTCGGTTACATCACCCAGGGCCGCGGCGTGAGCATTCACCGCCAGGACTGCGCCTCGGTGTTGCAACTGAGTGGGCGCGAGCCGGAGCGGATCATCCAGGTCAGCTGGGGCCCGGTACCGGTGCTCACCTATCCGGTGGACATCATCATCCGCGCCTACGACCGTTCCGGATTGCTGCGGGACGTCTCGCAGGTTTTGCTCAATGAGCGGATCAACGTGCTGGCGGTCAACACCCGTTCGAACAAGGAGGACAACACCGCGCTGATGTCCCTGACCATCGAGATTCCGGGGCTGGATGCATTGGGGCGGTTGCTGGGGCGGATTTCGCAGTTGCCGAACATCATCGAAACCCGGCGTAACCGGACGCCGTGAGACGAGCGGGCTTTTACTGTAGGAGCGAGCTTGCTCGCGAAAAACCTGAGGGCGACGCGTTCATTCAGACAGTACGCGTCATCGTTAACGTCCATCGCGAGCAAGCTCGCTCCTACAGAGAGCAGGTAGAGACAGATTGATGCATTCACTTGAAGATTTATTGCACCTGATGAACCGCCTGCGCGACCCGCAGTACGGTTGCCCGTGGGACATCAAGCAAACTTACGCCACGATCGTCCCCCACACTCTGGAAGAAGCCTACGAAGTCGCCGACGCCATTGAGCGCGGTGACTTCGATCACTTGCAGGGGGAGCTCGGCGACTTGTTGTTCCAGGTGGTGTATTACAGCCAGTTGGCCCGGGAAGAAGGGCGCTTCGAGTTTGAAGGTGTGGTCGACAGCATCACCCGCAAGCTGATCCGTCGTCACCCCCATGTGTTCCCTACGGGCGACCTCTATGCACCGCTGGATGTCCCGCGCCTCAGCGAAGAGCAGGTCAAGCAGCGCTGGGAAGAGATCAAGGCCGAGGAGCGCGCAGAGAAGTCCTGCGCGCCCGAGCAGCTGTCATTGCTCGATGACGTCCCCGCCGCATTGCCGGCGTTGTCACGTTCGGCAAAATTGCAAAAGCGCGCGGGGCAGGTCGGGTTCGACTGGCCGGACGCCTTGCCGGTGCTCGACAAAGTGCGTGAAGAGCTTGATGAAGTCCTCGAAGCCATGTCGGAAAATGATCCCGAGGCCGTGGCCGAAGAGATCGGTGACCTGCTGTTTTCCGTGGTGAATCTGGCGCGGCATCTCAAGGTTGATCCGGAAACCGCACTGCGGGGTGCCAACGGCAAGTTTGAAAGACGCTTTCGTTTTATCGAACAGGCATTGCGCGACACCCGCCGTCCCATGGAAGATTGCACCCTCGAAGAGTTGGACGCCTTGTGGGGCGAAGCCAAACGTCAGGAAAAGAATTTGCCCAGCTGCGGTTGAGCAGTGGCCTAAGTGAGTAATAAGCACCATGAGCATTTCCCTTCGCGACCAGTTGCTCAAAGCAGGGCTGGTCAACCAGAAGCAGGCCAAGCAGGTCAGCAAAGACAAGCAGAAACAGCAACGCCTGGCCCACAAAGGCCAGATCGAGCTGGATGACTCCCAGCAGCGCGCGGCACAGGAAGCCATGGCCGAGAAGGTCAAGCGCGACCAGGAGCTCAACCGCCAGCAGCAGGAAAAGGCTGAGGCCAAGGCCCGTGCCGCGCAGGTCAAGCAATTGATCGAAGTCTCGCGCCTGCCGAAATTGACGACCGAGGATTACTACAACTTCGTCGACGACAAAAAGGTCAAGCGCATCTGCGTCAACACCCTGATGCGCAACAAGCTCAGCAGCGGTTCGCTGGCCATCGTGCATCACGCTGGCGGCTACGAAGTGATTCCGCGCGAGGCGGCATTGAAGATTCAGGAGCGCGACCCGCAACGCATCGTGCAACTGAATGTGCAGACCGAAGAAGTCAGCGTCGAGGACGATCCGTATGCGGCCTACAAGATCCCTGATGATCTGATGTGGTAATCGCTCCTCTTCCATTACATGTTTGTTAGTACATTGCTGGATTAATGAATTGAACCCGAAAGATCGCGTCGATACGATCTCTCGGGTTTTCTTTTGCCCGAAATATTCTCAGGGGAGAGAACTAATGGAATGAAATTAAATGAATAAGGATATTGTCAATGCTGGTAAGTATCGCCTCGTTACGCCAACCCACTTTTAAATCGCAGCTTTCACAGCCGCGACAACCCGATCAATCCATTCACGATTATCTGGACGACGAGCTTGTCGCACGAGCGGAGCTTGTGCGCCGAAAGATCAAGATCGCTGCGAAAGCTGCTCGCGACGATCACGGCAGGCCCGCGTGCGTTTTCGTAACCCTGCCTGAGTTTTTCTGGAACATTCCCTGGCACGAAGTCCGTAATGAACAGGAGCTTCACGAACTGAACTCTGCTTATCTGACGAAGGTGACCGAGTGTGTGACGCTGTTGATAAGTGATCTGCCAGTGCAGCGCTACGGCAAGATCGTTTTATTGGCGGGAAGTTGTGCGACGCTGATCAAGGTGGGAGAGGGGGAGTCGAGCTATTACGATGTCATTAATTATGTGCTCACAATTTCCAATAAGGAATATGAGGTCGACATGCCGCTGATGTCGATGTGGCCGAAGCGTTATGTGTCAGGAATTGATTTTGGAAGACATGTAGGCTCGGAAGACGGGTACTGGTTTTTCAAGTTGTTCGATGAGGTTGTGGTACGGGTAAAGAAGGTCAGTAGTGTACAGGCCGAGCACAGTTACTTTGGTGGCTACGAAGGAATATTTATTAATAGTCTTGTAGTGGGTTGCCCATTCGGTATCAACTTGTGCCTCGATTATGCGGTGTTGAAAGACGGTGAACGGGACAAGGAGGTTGAACTGGCGGGGGCAAAAATCGATTTTCTGATTGCCTGTGGAATGGACTTCGATTACGGCAAGCGCCATCTATCTTCGCTTCAGTTTGCCGTCCGCAATGACGGCATGGGCGATGGTGAGTGCGAGGTGGTGAAACTTGAGGCGGGCTGGATCGTCGGTGTTGTTCCTTCGTTGGTGATCGACGACTCCCTTCATTTAGCGGCCATTCAGATTGCCTGAGCCGCGTGCTCCGGTTGCAGCCTGCCCGTGCGGGAAGGGGCAGGCTGCACGGTGGTGGAGTCTGTCTTCAACCGGTTGCGAGCTCGCGGTTGCGCTCGAGCATTTCCAGTTCGGCCCTGTAGTTTTGCGCGTCGATCTCGGAGTGGAACATCCCGACCAGCAGGTCTTGTTGATGCACGTCCCAGATCCGGATACCGGCGGCTACACCCTCGTGGGATTTATGTGAATCGTCGCGTTCAGTTACTTTTACAGTCATCTGCTAGCTCCAATCTCTGTTATCTGCAGCAAGGCGTGTGCAGGTCTCTGTTATATGTTTTGTTAGCTTGCTAAGTAAATAACTGAGTTTGGTAAGGGTTTTTTGCAAAAATGGAAACAGTCCTGCAGCCCGCGGAATCCGCGACATTCAGTCGCAGGGCGTTAAGTTTCATGACAAAAGCTTCATCTTCAGAACGCACCGCAGACCCTTGTAGGAGTGAGCCTGCTCGCGATAGCGGTGGGTCAGTTACCAGTGATGTCAACTGGAATACCTCTATCGCGAGCAGGCTCACTCCTACAGAGGATTTGTGTATGTCTTGAGGTTTTTCTCAAGGCAAAAAAAACGCCCCGAACCAGTCGGGGCGTTTTCATGTGCGACTCAGCAGCGGGAAATTACTTACCTTCCCAGCGCTTCAGTACCAAAGTGGCGTTGGTGCCACCGAAGCCGAAGCTGTTGCTCATCACGGTGTTGATGGTGGCGTTTTCGCGGGTCTTGGTCAGCACCGGCAGGTCGGCCACTTCAGGGTCCAGCTCGTCGATGTTGGCGGAGCCGGCAATGAAGTTGCCTTCCATCATCAGCATGCAGTAGATCGCTTCGTGAACGCCGGCAGCGCCCAGGGAGTGACCCGACAGGCTCTTGGTGGAGCTGATGGCCGGAGCCTTGTCGCCGAACACTTCACGCACGCCTTTCATTTCCGCGACGTCGCCGACCGGGGTCGAAGTGCCGTGGGTGTTCAGGTAGTCGATCGGGGTGTCGACGGTGGACAGCGCCTGCTGCATGCAGCGGATCGCGCCTTCGCCGCTCGGGGCAACCA
Organism: Pseudomonas sp. BF-R-30; assembly: GCF_019956175.1. Taxonomy (NCBI): domain Bacteria; kingdom Pseudomonadati; phylum Pseudomonadota; class Gammaproteobacteria; order Pseudomonadales; family Pseudomonadaceae; genus Pseudomonas; species Pseudomonas sp. BF-R-30. The sequence goes on from NZ_JAHBDE010000022.1 coordinate 81,073, forward strand.
TGTCGTAGCCGTCGGAGGTCGCGCCGTAGCCAACGATTTCCGCGTAGATCTTCGCGCCGCGGGCCAGAGCGTGTTCCAGCTCTTCAACCACGACCATGCCGCCACCGCCGGCGATGACGAAGCCGTCACGGTCTGCGTCGTAGGCACGGGAAGCTTTTTCCGGGGTGTCGTTGCGCTTGCTGGACAGGGCGCCCATGGCGTCGAACAGGAACGACTGGCTCCAGTGCTCTTCTTCACCGCCGCCGGCGAAGACGATGTCCTGCTTGCCCATCTGGATCTGTTCCATGGCGGTACCGATGCAGTGAGCACTGGTGGCGCAGGCAGAAGCGATGGAGTAGTTCAGGCCCTTGATCTTGAACGGCGTGGCCAGGCAAGCGGAAACGGTGCTGCTCATGGTCCGCGTTACGCGGTATGGGCCGACGCGCTTGACGCCTTTCTCGCGCAGGATGTCCAGCGCTTCCATCTGGTTCAAGGTCGATGCGCCACCGGAGCCGGCGATCAGGCCGGTGCGCGGGTTGGAAACCTGCTCTTCGGTCAGACCGGAGTCAGTGATGGCGTCTTTCATGGCCAGGTAGGCATAAGCTGCCGCGTGGCCGACGAAGCGATAGATCTTGCGATCGATCAGTTCTTCAAGGTTGAGGTCAATGGAGCCGGAAACCTGGCTACGCAGACCCATTTCGGCATATTCCGGGTTGAACCGGATGCCAGGGCGGCTTGCACGCAGGTTAGCGGAGACGGTCTCTTTGTCATTGCCCAGGCAAGAAACGATGCCCAGACCAGTGATAACGACGCGGCGCATGCGGATAACCCTTAGAAGTTGTCAGTGGAGGTGAACACGCCGACCCGGAGGCCTTCGGCGGTGTAGATTTCGCGACCGTCGACAGTGACCGAACCGTCGGCGATGGCCAGGTTCAGCTTGCCCTTGAGGACGCGCTTGATATGAATGTTATAGGTGACTTTCTTGGCGGTCGGCAGGACCTGGCCGAAGAATTTCACTTCGCCCGAACCCAGCGCACGGCCACGGCCCGGCAGGCCTTGCCAGCCCAGGAAGAAGCCGACCAGTTGCCACATGGCGTCGAGGCCCAGGCAGCCCGGCATCACCGGATCGCCTTCGAAGTGGCAGGCGAAGAACCACAGGTCCGGATTGATATCCAGCTCGGCGACCAATTCACCTTTGCCGTACTTGCCACCTTCTTCGCTGATCAGAGTGATGCGATCAACCATCAGCATGTTCGGGGCGGGCAGTTGCGCGTTACCAGGGCCGAACAGCTCACCGCGACTGCAGCGCAGCAGATCTTCCCGGGTAAAGGCGTTTTGTTTGGTCATGCGAGCTCCTCAATAGTCCCATGCGGCAGGTGGGGCAAATCTTCCCGGCCGATCGAAGCGTTCATGCCTCGAACCGGCAGCCTACTCATAGACTATTGCGTTGTGGTGAAAGTCACAGCACCAAGGACATGAATGTACACTTGTGCACTGAAATTATTATTCAAGCCCCTTTTCGGGCCTGTTCGGGTGACTAAGACTGCCGCACTTTCGCCTTTCACGCCAGTCGCAGATGGTCGAAAGGCCTGTACTACTGCACCCAACGCTGAAGAATTTGCTGCAGATCAGTCCGTTTGAACGGCTTGGCCAGGTAATCGTTCATCCCCGCCGACAGACAGGCTTCGCGGTCACCCTGCAAGGCATTGGCGGTCAGGGCGATGATCGGCAGGTCGGTGCAACCGGGTAGTTGACGGATCTGCCGGGTGGCTTCATAGCCATCGATGATCGGCAAGCGGCAATCCATCAGGATCGCTTCGAAGATCAGGCTCTCGGCACTGCGCACCGCCTGCGCGCCGTCGGCAGCGACACTGACCTTGAAGCCCAGGCTGCGCAACATGGCTTCGATGACGGTCTGGTTGACCGGGTTGTCTTCGACCAACAACACATTGCGTCCTTCGCCGTTGCTGTTGCGCGATTGCGCGCGAGGGGGTAGCAGCGGTTGTGTCTGCTGGTGCAGTGCCAGGGGAATTTCCAGGGTGAACACCGAACCGCGGCCTTCCTCACTCTGCGCGCGCAAGGTGCCGCCCATGCGTTCGGCCAGGGTACGGGCAATCGGCAGGCCCAGCCCCGTACCGCCGTAGCGTCTTGAAATAGAACTGTCGGCCTGCTGGAAAGCGTTGAACATCAATTCCAGGCTTTGCGCCGGGATGCCGATCCCGCTGTCGCGCACGGTGCAGGTGAACCACAGCAACTCGTGGTCCAGCGACTGCCACTGCGCCTCGATCGTGACGCGGCCCTGCTCGGTGAACTTCAGCGCATTGCCGACCAGGTTGACCAGTATCTGACGGATACGCGTCGGGTCGCCCTTGACCTGCAAACCGCGCATGTCGTCGGGGATCATCAGTTGCAGGTCCAGACCGCGTTGCGCGGCGCTGTGCTGGAACGACTGGGCGCAACTGCCGATCAGGTCGGTGAGGTTGAACGCGATGTGCTCCAGTTCCAGCTCTGAACGTTCGATCCGCGAGAAATCCAGGATGTCGTTGATGACCTTGAGCAAGTGCTCGGTGGATTCGGAGGCCAGCGCCGCGTACTCCACCTGCTCCTCGGTCATGTCGGTGGTTTCCAGTAACTGCAGCATGCCCAGTACGCCATTCATCGGCGTGCGCAGTTCATGGCTCATCATGGCGAGGAAATCGGATTTGGCGTTGTTGGCCTTTTCTGCTTCTTCGCGGGTCTGGATCAACTGTGCCATGGCCTGATGCTGTTCGCGGCTGGCCTGCTCGAGACCGCTGGCGAGGTTGTTGATGTGTTGCGACAGCGCCCCCAGCTCGGTGTCGTCGACAATGGGCAGCGGTGTGTTGTAATCGCCGTCCTGGATCGCCTTGACCGCATTGCCGATATCACGGATCGGTTTCGACAGGCTGCCCGCCAGACGGCGGGCCACGAGGAAGGTAAACAGCAGGGCAAACAGCGCCAGGATGGCGGCCTTGAGCACGATTTCCTGTTGGCGCCGGCTGAAGGCATCGTTGGACAGCCCGACGATCACCCGACCGAGGTAGTCCTCGGTGGGGGCGGCAGTGGCGGTTTTGCTGCTCTGGAAAAAATCATTGTGCAACGCGATACGCTGGAGCCGTATCGGTGCCTGGAACACCTCGAGTTGTAGCGCGCGATTGTGGTGTTCGCTTGGTTGTTCGACGTACACCAGTACCCGGTTGGCGCTGTCCTGAATTTCCAGAAAACTCACGTTGGGCGTGGCCAGCGTCGCCTTGAGCAAGGTTTCGAGCACTTCGATGTTGCCCGAAATCACGCCGTACTCGGTGGCCGGGGCCAGTTGATTGGCGATCAACTGGCCGGTGTGGGTGATTTCCTGACGCAGATCCTGGATGCGCACGAACGTGAAGAAACTGATCAGCAACAAGGTCAGCAGCAGTGCAGGGCCGAGGCTGATCAGTTGGGTGCGAGTGTTGATGTCCCAGCGACGGCGCAAGCTCATGGACGGCGTTCTCCTTCAGCCAGCAGTGTGGCGACAGACGCATCGTTTATCTGTTCGATACCCAATGAACGCGCGACTTGCGGGTTGCTCGCGACCTTGAATCGATGGGGATAGTGCGTGCGCGGCCAAGTGGCTGGTGGCCGGTCGAGCAATTCGTCGAGGACCGCCAGCCAGTCGCTCTGATCGCTATAGGTGCTGGCCAGGCTTCCGGCCTTGACGAATCCGGCGTTGGGTCCGATCAGGGCCACTTGCCGCGAATAGCTGCTCAGCAGCAGGTTCTTTGCGGTTTGCGGGTTGTACAGGTCGGCATCGTCAAGTCCCAGCAACACGTCGCTGTTATTTAGCAGTGCCTGTAATGGACGACTGTCGTGAATGTTGTCCCAGCGCTGGGTGACCATCTCAAGACCCAGGGGGAGGGCGGCCTGACGCAGCTCATTCAACAGGAATTCACTGTGGGTGTCGTAGAGCACGCCGATGCGCCTGGCTTGTGGCAACAGGGTGCGGGTCAAGCGCAACTGGCGGTCCAGTGGTGGATCGCTCCATAGCAGGCAAAGGCGCGCAGGCAACGTATTGTTCAAGCGTTGCCGGGCTTGCAGGCGGCTGATGCGCAATACGAGAGTCGCCGGGCCCTGGGCGTTTTGCAGGCGCCAGTCGAGGCTGGGCAGGTCGAGCAGTATCAAGCGGATGTTTTCCGGCAGCTTGTCCGGTATCGGCATTTTGGCCAGCGTCTGGAAGCGTACGTTATCGCGTGGTCGCAACTCGCTCAGGGCCTGGGTAAACGCCCGCACACCGGGGCTGTCTTCGGCCCCCGTGAGCAAAATGTCGGCCGCGTTACTCGCCAGGCTGCCCAGCAGGCCGCTTGTCAGCAGGCAGAGTATGGCCAGCAGCCGACCCAGGGGCGGCATTCTGCAGGCCGGGCGATTCGGCATCTTAAAGCTCCAGCTCGGCGCTGAAATACATCACCTGGCGCTGATCATAATTATTGTCGATGAAGGTGGTCGGCTGATTGTCCAGCCGTTGCTGGAGCACCCCGGCCAGTTCCAGGCTGGCCTTGCCCAAGGCGATACGTTTGGCGATGCGCGCATCGATCCGTTCGAAGCGGTAGCCGTTGAGAGCGTCATCGCCATAATAGAAAAGCGCACTGTTCCAACCTTGGCCCCAATCGCGCAGCCATCCGGCCGAACCACTGTTACTTGCAGTCTGCCTGGCATCCAGCGGATTGCTGGCATCGGTATCGACGTAGGCATAAGTCAGTCGCAGGCGATCGAGGCTGCCGACACGCCAGTCGAGCTGGGTTTCGACCCCCGAAAAGCGCGCCTTGTTGGCATTGCTGGCAATGTACTGATTGTTGCGCAGCGGCTCACTGATCATGCCGGTGATTTCGTCGTGGAACAGCTTCGCGTCGAGCGCCAGCCCCGGTTCGGGAAAATAGCCGTTGTAGCCCAGTTCCCGGGAGCGCATGTGCTCTTGATCAAGGTCGCCGGGGCCACGGGTCTTGACGAAATAACGGGCGCTGGACTGGCCAAACGCACCGGGCTTGAGGTTGGTGACCTGATAACTCCAGTTGACGTTGTTCTCGAACATGTCCGGTGAGCGGATGGCCTCGGAGTACACCGCACGCAAGCCGTGGCGCGGGTTGATCAGGTAGTTGACCGCCATGCGAGGTGTCAGCGAGCTGCCGGTCAACTGGGTGTCCTCGAACATGGCGCCGCCTTGCAGCAGCCAGTGTTCGGTGGCACGCCACTCGAACTGGCCGAACGCTCGCCAGATCCTGTCATCGAGAGTGCCATTGAAGTAGGTCTCGGAATCCGCGCGGTCGTAACGGTAGTTTATCCCGCTGACCAGCCGCAGGTTATCGGCAAGGCTCAGGGTGTCCTGCAGTTCGATGTCGTAGCGCGACTCCCGGGTGCTCTGGTCGATGTCGCCGCAAACGGTCTGGCTCGCGCCGTTGCGCCATTGATCGAGTACCTGGTTGGCCAGCGCCTGCTCGGCGGGCGTGCCGGCCGGCGCACCAGAGCCGATGAAACGCGTGATATTGCGGGCCAGGCGCTCGGTGTAGTTCGGGTTCAATTGCCAGAGTTCGGTCAGTTGCGGGCTGAACGAAACTTCTGCGTCGCAGGCACGCCAGGTTTGCTGGCGATCCCAGTGTTGGGCCGAACCCTGGATATAAAGGCTGTGGTCGGGATTGACGTCCAGATTCCAGCGTAATGACCCGGCGTAGTCCTTGGCGGTGACGTCGGAGTCGTCGCCGGCGCGGGTAATTCCCGGGAACACTGGCCGGTAGGTATAGGGCCGCTGGTTGGTGCCGTCCTTGGCATTCAATTGCCAATCGAGGCTTTGCCGTTCGTCGAGGCTCTGGCTGACGGTGAGGTTGAAGCGCTCGAGGCGACGACTGTCATGGTAGTCAGCGCCGGTTCGGTCGGTGTCGAAGCCGTCGTCTTGCTGGCCGGACAGGGACAGGCGAATGTCACCATCCTCCCAGCCCAGGCCCTGGCTGGCGTAAAAGTCGTTGATGCCGCGCTGGCCCCGGGTGACCTTCATGCGCGTGCCGTGACTGTCGGCCGGACGCCGGGTAATGATGTTGACCACCGCCATCAGAGCGTTGGCGCCGTAGCTGACGGTATTCGGTCCGCGAAAGACTTCGATGTGCTCGATGTCTTCCATGGCCACCGGAATGTCACTCCAGTCCACGGTGGCCAGGCCGGCGCGATACACCGAGCGCCCGTCGATCAGCACTTGCATGCGCCGCGCTTCATTCGCATTGGTGCCGTGGTAGTTCACCGTCGCCTGATTGCCGCTGATGTTGCCGACCATCATCCCCGGCACCAGGCGCAGCAGTTCGCTGATGTCACGGGCACCGCTGGCGTGGATCAGGGCACTGTCGATCACCGTCATGCTTCCCGGCACGGCCGCCGGCGACTGCTTCAGGCGCGTGGCGGTGAGTACTTGCGGCAGCGGTTCGCTGTCCAGGAACAAGTCGTCGGCCAGCGCCGGCGAGCTGAAAATCAGCGCCAGTACCAGAGGTGAATGCGGTGAAGGAGAGCCCGGAGACACAACACATCCCTGTCAGTGATTGTTGGCGCGCATGTTAACCGAGCCGAATGACTTTTCCATTCACGATGTCTGCATTTTCCTCGGTTTTATTGGTCTTCTTCCTACGGGTGCAGGTATTTGATGTCGGGGCTGGCCGTCGATGGACTGCCCCGTATAATGCCGACATCGCCACTGGTATGGATTAACGGATTGCATATGACTGAACAGCGCCCGATTGCGGTCCTGGGAGGCGGAAGTTTTGGAACCGCCGTGGCTAATCTGCTGGCCGAGAACGGGCATCAGGTCCTTCAGTGGATGCGTGACCCCGAACAGGCCGAGGCCATTCGGGTCAATCGCGAGAACCCGCGTTACCTCAAAGGCATCAAGATTCTGCCCGGCGTCACGCCGGTCACCGACCTGCAAGCCACCCTGGACGCCTGCGACCTGTGTTTCGTCGCATTGCCCTCCAGTGCGCTGCGCTCGGTGCTGGTGCCGCACGCCGAACGCTTGACCGGCAAAATGCTGGTGAGCCTGACCAAAGGCATCGAAGCCCACACGTTCAAGTTGATGAGCGAGATCCTCGAAGAAATCGCCCCGCAGGCGCGCATCGGCGTCCTGTCCGGACCCAACCTGGCCCGTGAAATCGCCGAGCACGCGCTGACCGCCACGGTGGTCGCCAGTGAAGACGAAGAACTCTGCCAGCAGGTTCAGGCCGCGCTGCACGGACGCACCTTTCGTGTGTACGCCAGCGCCGATCGTTTCGGCGTGGAGCTGGGCGGGGCGCTGAAAAATGTCTACGCGATCATCGCCGGCATGGCGGTGGCGCTGGGCATGGGAGAAAATACCAAGAGCATGCTGATTACCCGGGCATTGGCGGAAATGACCCGCTTCGCGGTGAACCAGGGTGCCAACCCGATGACCTTCCTGGGGCTGGCCGGCGTGGGCGATCTGATCGTGACCTGTTCGTCGCCCAAGAGCCGCAACTATCAGGTCGGCTTCGCCCTCGGCCAGGGCCTGAGCCTGGACGAGGCGGTCACGCGCCTGGGCGAAGTCGCCGAAGGGGTCAATACCCTTAAAGTGCTCAAGGCCAAGGCCCAGGAGGTTGGCGTGTACATGCCACTGGTCGCCGGGCTGCACGCGATCCTGTTCGAGGGGCGCACGCTGGAGCAGGTCATCGGTCTGTTAATGCGTGGCGAGCCGAAAACCGACGTCGACTTTATTTCCACCAGTGGTTTCAACTAATCACGCTTGCCAGAAAAGCAGGGAGTTGCGCATGAACGATCCAAAAATAGAAGCCAAGTACGAGTCCATCCTGCTGCGGGTGCTGTGGATGATCCTCTTCGTGCTGGTGTGGCAAGTGGCGCAGTTCATCCTCGGCGCCGTCGTGCTGGTGCAGTTGATCTATCGTTTGTTCTATGGCGCCCCAAGCGCCAGCTTGATGAATTTCGGCGACAGCCTGAGCCAGTTTCTGGCGCAGATCGGTCGTTTCGGCAGCTTTCACAGCGACCAGAAGCCCTGGCCGTTCGCCGACTGGCCGACGCCGCGTACACCGGAAGGTGAGGCGCCGCATGTCGTGGCACCGGCACCGCATCCGGCCCGAGATGAGGAACCCAAGCTATGAAACTCTGGGTATTGCGTCATGGTGAAGCTGTACCACACGGCTCCCGCCCCCACGATTCGGAGCGGGAATTGACGGATAACGGTCGTAAGGAAGTATTGAAAATCGCCGCAGAGCTGATGGGTCAGCCACTGACCGGCATTTACGCCAGCCCGTACCTGCGAGCGCAGGAAACAGCGCGACTGGTACGAGACGCATTGGGTTTCGAACCGGAAATCCGCACCGTCGAGTGGCTGACACCGGACACGGAGCCGGACAAGGTGGCCGAACAGATGGTCGCGGTAAGCAACGTTTTGCTGGTCAGTCACAACCCGCTGGTGGGGAATCTGCTGAGCTACCTGCAGCATGGTGCCGGACATCCGCCGGAAAGGGTCAGCACTGCCGGTCTGGCGGAGCTCAAGGGTGAAGAGCTGCTGGTCGGGTCAATGAAACTCGACAGCATCAAGCATCCCTGACCACACGTTTCAAAGGGCACAGCTTGACTTGAAGTGGGCGCTCCCACAGATGTAGAAAATTTTGAGTAAAATAGTCAACCAAGCACTTGCTTGGTTGACTACGCTTGCTCCAGACCAAAATCACAGGAGCGAGTCGCATGTCTGCTGCTTTTCGTTTGCCGCTGGACGTTTTCTACGAGCGTGAGGCCCGTCATCCCCGCCAGCGCTTTCTGGTCCAGCCTGTCGGGGGCGGCCAGGTCGAGACCTTGACCTGGGCGGACGTCGGTCATCAAGCACGCTGCGCCGCCCACTGGCTGCGAGCGCGGGAACTGCCGCAGGGCAGTCATATCGCCCTGATCTCGAAGAACTGTGCGCACTGGATCATTGCCGATCTCGCGATCTGGATGGCCGGGCATGTGTCGGTGCCGTTGTACCCAAACCTGACCACCGAGACCGTTGCCCAGGTACTCGAACATTCGCAAGCAGCGCTGGCATTCATCGGCAAGCTCGACGACTGGCCAGGTATGTCCCGTGGTGTCAGCCCCGACCTGCCGACCATCAGCCTGCCCCTGCATCCTCCCGGCGACTTTGATTTCAGTTGGGACGACCTGCAACGCAGTTCGCCCATCCAGGACAATCCCAAGCCTGACGCCGATCAACTGGCGACCATCATTTACACGTCCGGCACCACGGGCATGCCCAAGGGCGTGATGCACAGCTTCGGCACTCTGGGGTTTGCCACCACCCGCGGCACTGCGTTGTTCGGTCTCAACGAGTCGGACCGGCTGTTGTCCTACCTGCCGCTGTGCCACGTTGCCGAGCGCATGTTCGTCGAGCTGGCATCGATCTATACCGGCCAAACGGTGTTTTTCGCCGAGAGCCTCGATACCTTCCTCACCGACCTGCGCCGTGCGCGCCCGACCGCACTGTTTGGCGTGCCGCGCATCTGGACCAAATTCCAGATGGGCGTGTACAGCAAGATCCCGGCAAAACGTCTCGACTTCCTGCTCGGCCTGCCGATCATCGGCAAACGGGTCGGGCATAAAGTCCTCGCCGGGTTGGGGCTGGATGCGTTGCGCATCGCGTTGTCCGGCGCGGCCCCGGTGCCGCAGACCTTGTTGCAGTGGTACCGCAAACTGGGGCTGGACGTGCTGGAGGTCTACGGCATGACCGAGAGTTGCGGCTACTCCCACATCGGCCTGCCGGGCCAGAACAAACCGGGCTGGATCGGCAAGCCGTGTCCGGAGGTCGAAGTGCGGATCGCCGAGACGGGGGAGGTCATGGTGCGCAGTGGTGCGACCATGCTCGGGTATTACAAGGAACCGGAAAAAACCGCCGACACCATTACCGAGGACGGCTTCCTGCGTACCGGCGACAAGGGCGAGGAGGACGCCGAAGGCAATCTGCGCCTGACCGGGCGCCTGAAGGAAATCTTCAAGACCAGCAAAGGCAAGTACGTGGCCCCGGCACCGATTGAAAATCGCCTGGCCGTGCATTCGCGCATCGAACAGGTCTGCGTGGTGGGCGATGGCTTGAGTGCGCCGCTGGGTTTGTGCGTGTTGTCGGCGGTTGGCCAGCAGGATGCCGGTGGGACCGCGCGCGCCGGTTTGCATTCGAGCCTGGAAAAACTGCTGGAGGAGGTCAATGGTGCCCTCGACAAGCATGAACAACTTCGGCGCCTGGTGGTGGTCAAGGACAGTTGGGCTGTGGAAAACGGCTTTCTTACCCCGACCCTGAAGATCAAGCGCAACGTCATCGAAGCGGCTTACGGTGAACGCTTTGAGGAATGGAGCGAGCGCAGCGAAGCGGTGCTGTGGCAGGATTGATCCACGAACAAAACCAACGAGGAAACTCTGCGATGAGCCTGTGGCGCACCATCCCGAACATCGAGCAGTTGAACGCAATCCAGAAAAACACCATCGGCGAAGTGCTGGACATCCGTTTCGAAGCTTTTGACGATGAGTCCCTGACCGCCAGCATGGTCGTCGATCACCGCACCCATCAGCCTTACGGCTTGCTGCATGGCGGTGCCTCGGTGGTGCTGGCCGAATCGGTCGGCTCGATGGCCAGTTACCTGTGCATCGATGCCAGCAAATTCTATTGCGTGGGCCTGGAAATCAACGCCAACCATTTGCGCGGCCTGCGCAGTGGACGGGTGACGGCGGTGGCCAAGCCGATCCACATCGGCCGCACGACCCATGTCTGGGATATTCGGTTGACCAGCGATGAGGGCAAGGCCAGTTGTGTGTCGCGACTGACCATGGCAGTGGTGCCATTGGGTGAGAATCCGCCGGCGCGTTGAACCAAAACCATAGCTTTGACCGGACTGTCATCATTCCTGTCAGTTACGGTCATTGCTGTAGGACGCGGTCTTGCGGACAATCTACGCCTGTTCTCGCTCATGGATTTGCAGGTATGTCGCAACAGATCTTTTTCGCCCACGCCAATGGTTTTCCTTCGGGGACCTACGGCAAGTTGTTTGCGGCGCTGGCACCCGAGTTTCAGGTGACGCATCTGGAGCAGCACGCCCACGACCCGCGTTTCCCGGCGGACGACAATTGGTACAACCTGGTGGATGAGCTGATCCATCACCTGCAACAACAGGCCGAACCCGTGTGGGGCGTCGGTCACTCCTTCGGTGGCGTGTTGCACCTGCATGCGGCCTTGCGTTGCCCCGAGTTGTATCGCGGGGTGGTGATGCTCGACTCGCCAGTGCTGACCCGGACCGATCAATGGGTCATACGGGCGGCCAAACGCTTTGGTTTCATCGACCGCTTGACCCCGGCCGGGCGTACCCTGGGCCGCCGTGAAGAATTCGCCGACCTGGAAAGCGCCCGGAAGTATTTCGCCGGAAAAGCCCTGTTTCGTGGCTTCGACCCGGAATGTTTCGATGCCTACCTGCAACACGGCTTGCATCAGGTCGGCGACAAGCTGCGCCTGCGGTTCGACCCGGCCACGGAAATCAGCATCTATCGCGGTGTGCCGCACACCAGCCCGGGCAGCACCCGGCAGTTGCAAGTGCCGCTGGCGGTGGTACGCGGGCACAACAGCCGCGTGGTGATGCGCCATCATGCCAGTTCGGTCGACCGCCTGCCGTTGGGCGAGTCGTTGACCATGCCTGGCGGCCACATGTTTCCGCTCGAACGTCCCCTTGATACCGCTGACATGCTCAAAGGCCTGTTCTACCGTTGGGGCGGCCGTCGACAACAGGATTGCGCATGAACCACGTCGTCGAAGAGGTCCGCCTGAGCCTGCCGCACATCGAACTGGCGGCGCACCTGTTCGGTCCTGAAGACGGTTTGCCGGTGATTGCCCTGCATGGCTGGCTGGACAACGCCAACAGCTTTGCCCGCCTGGCACCCAAACTCAAAGGCCTGCGCATCATCGCGCTGGACATGGCCGGTCACGGTCATTCCGGGCATCGCCCGCCGGGAGCCGGTTACGCCATGTGGGACTATGCCCACGATGTGCTGCAAGTGGCCGAGCAGCTTGGACTGCGCAGGTTTGCGCTGATGGGGCATTCGATGGGCGCCATTGCTTCGTTGATCATCGCCGGGTCGATGCCCGAGCGGGTTACCCACCTGGCGTTGATCGACGGCATCATTCCTCCTACAGACAAAGGTGAAAACGCTGCCGAGCGCATGGGCATGGCCCTGCAGGCGCAACTGGATCTGCGGGAAAAGCGCAAACCGGTCTACGACACCCTCGACCGAGCCGTCGAAGCGCGCATGAAAGGCCTGGTGGCGGTCAGCCGCGAGGCCGCAGAACTGCTGGCGCAGCGTGGCCTGATGCCGGTACCGGGCGGTTACACCTGGCGCACCGACAATCGCCTCACACTGCCATCGCCGCTGCGTCTTACCACCGAACAGGCCATGGCCTTCGTCCAGCGGGTCAAGTGTCCTGCAACACTGGTGGTTGCCGCCGACGGCATGCTCGCCAAACACCCAGAGTTGCTGGAGCGTCTACCCTTTAGCCGGGAACAGCTGCCAGGCGGCCACCATTTGCACCTCAATGATGAGTCTGGTGCCGATCTTGTCGCAGACTGTTTCAATCGGTTTTTCGCCATTCCTTGACTTGCGCCGGGCAACTGTCGAGGCTTGGCGGGTTGAAAAGGGAGACAACCATGATAGATCTCTACACCGCTGCGACCCCGAATGGCCACAAGGTCTCTATCGTGCTCGAGGAACTCGGCCTGCCCTACACGGTGCATGCCTTGAGTTTCGACAAAAAGGAGCAGAAGTCCGCGGACTTCCTCAAGATCAACCCCAATGGCCGGATTCCGGCGATTGTCGACCGCGCCAATGGCGATTTCGCCGTGTTCGAGTCAGGCGCCATCCTGATTTACCTCGCTGAACAGACCGGCAAACTGATGCCATCGGACCCGAAGGGGCGTTCGCTGGTATTGCAGTGGCTGATGTTCCAGATGGGGGGCATCGGCCCGATGCAGGGCCAGGCCAACGTGTTCTTCCGCTACTTTCCGGAAAAACTCCAGGGTGCCATCGACCGGTATCAGCATGAAACCCGTCGCCTCTACGAAGTGCTCGACACGCGGTTGCAAAGCGTGGAGTTCCTCGCCGATCAGTACAGCATTGCCGACATTGCCACCTTTCCCTGGGTGCGCGGCTACGAGTGGTCGGGCGTCTCGGTGGAAGGCTTGACGGCGTTGCAACGCTGGATGGCAACCATGGAGGACAGGCCGGCGGTGCAGCGTGGCCTGCAAGTACCGAAACGCGCCGATGAAGCCAGTATTATCAAGGGCGCCCAGGCCATGCTGATCCGATGAGTCTATCCATGCGTTCATTCAGTTTGCTGGTGCTGTGCAGTTTCAGTCCCTTGTTATTCGCCGCCGATGTTCCGGGTAGTCAGGACCTGCCGATAGTGCCGCGCATGGTCGACGCCCAGATTGTCGACTATCGCCCCGCCGCCGAACTGGAGCGGATCTACCCGTTGGGCTCGATCCGTAAAATCAGTGGCCAGTTACGATTCGACGGCCAGGTCAGTGCCCGCGGCAACGTCACTTCGGTGACCTACGAATTACCCTCGGAGCATTCATCCATCGAGGCGTTCACCGCTGCCCGCGAGGCTTTGCAACAGCAGGACGCCGGGTTGCTCTTCTGGTGCCAGGCGCGCGATTGCGGTGAAAGCAGCCTCTGGGCCAACCAGGTCTTTGGCAACGCCAAGCTGTACGGCGCCGACGATCAGCAAGCCTATTTGTTGCTGCGACTTGCCGCTCCAAGGGACAACACGCTCGTTGCGCTGTACAGCATCACCCGCGGTAATCGCAAAGCCTACCTGCATGTCGAACAGTTCGAGGCTTCGACACCGCTGGGTGAGTTGTTGCCGACCTCCGCGACTTTGCTGCGTGAACTCAAGAGCACCGGCGAGCTCGATTTTGCCACGCTGAACAGCGCACCTGACGAGACCTGGCTCCGCTTGATTTCTCGCGGACTGAATCTGGACACCACCTTGCGGGTCAGCATTTCCGGAGCGAACGCCGAAGCCTGGCGTCAGGCACTGATCGCCCAGGGCGTGCGTACCGCGCGGATGGAAGTCGGCAGTGCCGAAGGCTCTGGCCTGCACATCGAGCTATTGCGCTAGGCTGTACCGGGCGAGCGCGTACGTCGCGTTCGCCTACTCTTTTGCTGACTGACTTTTTCGAGACTTTTGATGATCAATAACGATCGCCTGTTGGTGCAGATCCTGCTCGTGGCGTTGTTCGGCGCGAGCTTCTGGGTGATGGCGCCGTTCTGGTCGGCGATGTTCTGGGGCGCGGTCCTGGCGTTTGCCAGTTGGCCGCTGATGCGCTTGCTGACCCGTTGGCTCAATGGCCGCGAGTCGCTGGCGGCGGCATTGCTGACGCTGGGCTGGATGGTGTTGGTAGCGGCACCCTTGGTGTGGCTGGGTTTCAACCTTGCCGATCATGTGCGCGATGCCACGGCATTCATCAAGGATGCACAGGTTGAGGGGCTTCCCGAAGCGCCGCTGTGGCTGGGTTCGATTCCCCTGGTGGGCGGGCGGCTGGTAGGGATCTGGAACAGCATCGACGAGCAGGGCGCGGCGATGATGGTGTCGCTCAAGCCTTATCTGGGGCAGGTGGGTAACTGGTTGCTGGCGCGCAGCGCGCAGATCGGCGGCGGTATTCTCGAACTGACCCTGAGCGTCGTCTTCGTGTTCTTTTTCTATCGTGACGGGCCGCGCCTGGCGGCATTTGTACACACACTGCTGGAGCGGCTGATCGGTCAACGGGCCGGCTACTACATTGAGCTGGTGGCGGGCACAGTACAGCGGGTGGTGAACGGTGTGATCGGCACTGCGGCGGCCCAGGCGATCCTGGCGCTGATCGGGTTCCTGATTGCCGGCGTACCGGGTGCGCTGGTGCTTGGCATCGTGACGTTCATGCTCAGCCTGATCCCGATGGGCCCGCCGCTGGTGTGGATTCCGGCGACCGCGTGGCTGGTCTGGAAAGGCGAGTACGGGATGGCCATATTCCTCGGGATCTGGGGCACATTCATCATCAGCGGTGTCGACAACGTGCTCAAGCCGTACTTGATCAGCCGTGGCGGCAACCTGCCGCTGGTCATTGTGCTGCTTGGGGTGTTTGGCGGGTTGATTGCATTTGGCTTTATCGGCCTGTTCATCGGCCCGACATTGCTGGCGGTGGCCTACAGCCTGTTGATCGACTGGAGCAGGACCCAGGCACGGGGTGAATATCGCCGGCCCTGAGGCGGGAAGTACTGTTGTAGGGACCCGTTGCGGTTGCCGAGGGTAGCGGGTCAGGGTGTTGCGGGCGTGTCGTGTGTGTATCGAACTCGACACAATGGCCTCAAGGGCTAGTCTTGCCTGAGCCGTTGCGACGATTTACCGATCATCGGGTCCCGCAGCGGCGCTGGTTCCGCTACAATGCGCGCCGATTTCGACTTGCCTGAGAGCCCACTCATGTCCGCCTGCCAGACTCCCATCATCGTCGCCCTGGATTTCCCTACCCGTGACGCCGCACTGAAGCTGGCCGATCAGTTGGACCCGAAGCTGTGCCGGGTCAAAGTCGGCAAGGAGCTGTTCACCAGCTGCGCTTCGGAAATCGTCGGCACCCTGCGCGACAAGGGTTTCGAAGTGTTCCTGGACCTCAAGTTCCACGACATCCCGAACACCACCGCGATGGCCGTCAAGGCGGCGGCGGAAATGGGCGTGTGGATGGTTAACGTGCATTGCTCCGGCGGCCTGCGCATGATGGCTGCGTGCCGTGAAGTGCTGGATCAGCGCACCGGTCCTAAACCACTGCTGATCGGCGTGACCGTGTTGACCAGCATGGAGCGTGAAGACCTGGCGGGCATCGGCCTGGACATCGAGCCCCAGGAGCAGGTGCTGCGACTGGCCGCCCTGGCGGAAAAAGCCGGGATGGACGGCCTGGTGTGCTCGGCCCTCGAAGCCCAGGCACTGAAAGCGGCGCACCCGTCGCTGCAACTGGTGACCCCGGGGATTCGTCCGGCGGGCAGCGCCCAGGACGATCAGCGCCGCATTCTGACGCCACGTCAGGCGCTGGATGCTGGTTCCGACTATCTGGTGATCGGCCGTCCGATCAGCCAGGCGGCGGATCCAGCCAAGGCATTGGCGTCGGTCGTGGCCGAACTGGCCTAAACACCGCTAAACCTGTGGGAGCGAGCTTGCTCGCGATGGGGGAGGATCAGTGACATCAATGTTGCCTGACACTCCGCTATCGCGAGCAAGCTCGCTCCCACAGTGGTTTTTGGGTGAGTTGAAATATCGGGTTAGACCTTCAACACCAGCTTCCCGAAGTTCTCGCCGCTGAACAATTTCATCAGCGTCTCCGGGAAAGTCTCCAGTCCTTCGACAATATCTTCCTTGCTCTTGAGCTGCCCCTTGGCCATCCAGCCGGCCATTTCCTGGGCGGCGCCGGCGTATTGGGCGGCGTAGTCCATCACCACAAAACCTTCCATGCGTGCGCGGTTGACCAGCAGTGACAGGTAATTGGCCGGTCCCTTGACCGCTTCCTTGTTGTTGTACTGGCTGATGGCACCGCAAATCACCACCCGCGCCTTCATGTTCAGGCGGCTCAACACTGCGTCGAGGATGTCGCCACCCACGTTATCGAAATACACGTCGACGCCCTTCGGGCACTCGCGCTTGAGGCCGGCGAGGACGTCTTCGCTCTTGTAGTCGATAGCGCCATCGAAACCCAGTTCATCGATCAGGAACTTGCACTTGTCGGCGCCACCGGCGATGCCAACCACCCGGCACCCTTTGATCTTGGCGATCTGCCCGGCAATGCTGCCCACGGCGCCCGCCGCGCCCGACAGCACCACGGTGTCACCGGCCTTCGGAGCGCCGACGTCGAGCAGGGCGAAGTACGCCGTCATTCCGGTCATGCCCAGCGCGGACAAGTAACGTGGCAGCGGTGCCAGTTTCGGATCGACCTTGTAGAAGCCTCGCGGTTCGCCGAGGAAGAAGTCCTGCACGCCCAGGGCGCCGTTGACGTAATCCCCGACCGCGAACCCCGGGTTGTTCGACGCAATGACTTTGCCCACACCCAAGGCGCGCATGACTTCGCCGAGCCCGACCGGCGGGATGTAGGACTTGCCCTCGTTCATCCATCCACGCATGGCCGGATCCAGGGACAGGTATTGGTTTTCGACCAGTATCTGACCCGCCGCCGGCTCGCCGACCGGTACTTCCTGGTAGGTGAATGTCTCGCGGGTCGCCGCGCCAACCGGACGTTTGGCGAGCAGGAATTGGCGATTGGTCTGGGAGGTCATGGCAAGCACTCAAGTTGAATGAAGCTTTGTTGATAGCCGGTCAGCGACGATGCCGCAAGTTCGGCTGATGCGGCGAATGCAGGTTGATCCAGTGCAGTGATAGTTGGTACGGCAGTTCCATCACTGCAACTCATGGGCGCCCAACCGGAGCCTTGATAGTGCTGCCGTGTTCAAGACCTCCATGGCTAGACTGGTCCTACGCGATTCCCCGCATTCTTCTTTTCGAGGACATAACAAAATGAGCATGACGTTTTCCGGCCAGGTGGTCGTGGTGACAGGCGGGGCGGCCGGTATTGGCCGCGCGACCGCCCAGGCATTTGCCGCCGAGGGCCTGAAGGTAGTAGTGGCCGATATGGACGTGGCAGGCGGTGAGGGCACGGTGGCGCTGATTCGTACCGCCGGTGGCGAAGCGACCTTCGTGCGCTGCAACGTTACCCTGGAAAGCGATGTAAAAAATCTGATGGAGGAGGTGATCAATACTTACGGTCGCCTCGACTATGCCTTCAACAAT
Organism: Pseudomonas sp. BF-R-30; assembly: GCF_019956175.1. Taxonomy (NCBI): domain Bacteria; kingdom Pseudomonadati; phylum Pseudomonadota; class Gammaproteobacteria; order Pseudomonadales; family Pseudomonadaceae; genus Pseudomonas; species Pseudomonas sp. BF-R-30. Next base: position 98,915 of record NZ_JAHBDE010000022.1, read on the forward strand.
GCCGGCATCGAAATCGAGAAGGGCAAGTTGGCCGAAGGTACGCTCGACGAGTTCGACGCGATCATGGGCGTCAACGTCAAAGGTGTCTGGCTATGCATGAAATACCAGTTGCCGCTGCTGCTGGCGCAAGGGGGCGGCGCGATCGTCAATACGGCATCGGTGGCCGGCCTTGGGGCGGCGCCGAAAATGAGCATCTACGCAGCCTCTAAACATGCGGTGATCGGCCTGACCAAGTCGGCGGCCATCGAATATGCCAAGAAGAAAATCCGGGTCAACGCCGTGTGTCCGGCGGTGATCGACACGGATATGTTCCGCCGCGCTTATGAAGCCGACCCGAAAAAAGGCGAGTTCGCCAACGCCATGCATCCGGTCGGTCGCATCGGCAAGGTCGAAGAGATCGCCAGCGCGGTGTTGTACCTGTGCAGCGATGGCGCGGCATTCACCACGGGGCACTCATTGGCCGTGGACGGTGGCGTTACCGCGTTTTAAAACGACACACCAATACCAGACACACTGCGAACCTGTGGGAGCGAGCAAGCTCGCTCCCACAGGTTTTTTGGTTCCGCTAAAGGGCCAGGCAATGTGTATCAAATGATTAGATCGAATGGTTTTGGCGGCGTTGTCGCACAAGTCTTCGAACACGCCTGTGATTAACTGCTTATCGCAAAATCAACAGGAGTTTGCTTGCTCATGGAATTGAGAATCGACCGACAGGCGCTGGTGCCCGTCGTACAGCAAATTGTTGACGCGCTGACCTGCTGGCTTCATTCCAGCGGGGTATCGCCCGGTACGCGCCTGCCTTCGGTGCGACAGATCGCGCGGATCAATTTGCTCAGTCAGTTAAGCGTCGCTCAGGCTTGTGAACGCCTGGTGACACAGGGAATGCTGGTGTCAGGTCATGGAGCCGGCTATGCGGTTGCCGATCCGGCATTGGCCACAGGCACAAAGCACGAGCCGGTGTGGTTCGAGGGGGCGGAGCCCGATCACGGGCCTTTTTCGAGTGAGTTGAGGCTGGGCTGTGGCGGGCTGCCTGAAAGCTGGCGCGAAACAGACGATCTGACTTACGCGATTCGGCAAGTCAGTCGTACCGACACGGCCAGCCTGTTCAACTACAGCACACCGCTGGGTTTGCCAGCCTTGCGACAACAGATCCTCAAGCACCTCAGGCAACTGGATATCCGGGCAAAGGACAACCGGATCATGACCACGGCGGGTGCCAGTCAGGGGCTCGACCTGATTGTGCGGACGCTGTTCAAGGCCGGTGACTGTGTGGCCGTGGAGAGTCCCGGTTATCCGGTGCTGTTCGATCTGCTCAGGCTGCACGGCATCCACATGGTCGAGATACCGCGAACACCGCGCGGGCCGGACGTGGACGTGCTCGAGTCGGTGCTGGTCAAACACCGGCCCCAAGGGCTGTTCATCAATAGCTTCTATCACAACCCGACCGGCAGCAGCCTTGCACCGGTGGTGGCGCGCCGCGTGCTGCAACTGGCCAGGACCTTCGGCGTGCAGGTGATCGAAGACGACGTTTATGCGGATTTGCACAGCGGTTCCGGTATGCGACTGGCTGCGCTGGACGACGATGTGATCTACGTGGGCAGCTTTTCCAAGACCCTCAGCAGTTCCTTGCGGGTCGGTTTCGTGGTGGCCGATGCCGAAGTCATTACACGTCTGGCCGAGGTCAAGATGATCAGTGGCATGGGCGCCTCGCGATTTTGCGAATCGGTGCTGGCGTGTCTGTTGGCTAACGGTGCCTACCGCAAACTGGTACAGCGTCAGCGGCAACGCCTGAGCAGCGACCGGCTGGTGGTGCTGCAATTGCTCGAAGATGCCGAGTGGGAAGTTTTCGGCAAGCCGGCGGGAGGCCTGTTCATCTGGGCGCGATCACGAATGTCTGACTACGATCAGCTGCGAACCCAGGCACGGCGCCTGGGTGTACTGCTGTCATCGAAGACCGCCTTCAACCCCTCGGGTGAGGCCAGTGACTGGCAGCGTATCAATGTGACATATGCCTGCGATCCGCGTGCCCGGGCGTTCTTTCAGGCCGCTGCCCGGGATCGACCTCAAGCGTTCTGAAAACGACGTTGGCGTAGCTTTTTGCCATTATTCCGGAGCCAGAGCCTTGTGTTGCCACTGGCCCGTTGCGAATCTGCGTCTACAGACTTTGGCAGGGGACTAAGTGCAATGAATTCGGCCGTGCAAGGACGTTTTGCCAACCTCGGTATGGCGAAAAAACTGGGTGTCGGGTTTGTCCTGGTGCTGTTGTTGACTGCGCTGGTGGCGGGCATTGGCGTTTGGTCCCTGCAAACCATCAGCCAGCGCTTCGATGGGCTCAAGCAAATGTCATCGCTCAACAGCGGTTTGCTCAAGGTGCGGCTACTGGAGCAGGAGTACGCCTTGCACGGCAATCCGAAAACCGTCGATGCCCTGCACGAGGGCGTCGATGGCTTGATCGCCTTGGCCGGCCAGCTCAAGGCCGCGTCTGCGGCCAACGTGCCGGTGATGAATGATGTCGAACAGTCCCTGGGAGCCTATCGCAAGGCCTTCGACGAGTTTGTCTCGCTCAGCCAGGCCAAGGACCTGGCGCTGGAAATGGCCAGTTGGTCGGTGTCCAGCGTGGCCAATAACCTTGATGTATTGCAATCCGGGCTCGCCGATGACGGCACCTATACGCTGAAAGATTCCGAAGGCAAGGACGGTGCGCAATTCATCGAGCAGGCCAGTCAGGTCAGCCAGGTTTCACGCTTGATGCTGCAAGCCATGAATGAAGCGCGCGTGCGTCTGGATCAAAGCCGCAAAGGCGACGACAGCGCCGGGCAGGGCAAGATCGAACAGGCCAGCCAGGCATTGGCCCAGGCCGAGCAGCTCAAGACCACGGTCAAGGACGAGGGTTACCAGACCGTCCTCAATGAGGTGATGGGTCATATCGTCAGTTTCAGTGACAAGCTCGCCGAGTACACCGGCCTGCTGGAACAGGAAAAAACCGTCTATCAACAATTGCACCAGCGCGCGGCCCAAGTGGTCGAGCGGGTGGATCAGGCTTATGTCGCGCAAGACCTGGCGATGCAGGCTGAACTGAAAAAGAACTCGCTGCTGATCATTGGCTCTTCGGCCCTGGCCTTGCTGGTTGGGCTGGTTGCCGCGTGGATCATCACCCGGTTGATCGTGGCACCGCTGCGCCGTGTGATTCAGGTGGCACAGCAGATTGCCTCAGGGGATTTGAGTGCGACCATTGACGTGACCCGTCGTGACGAAATCGGCCAGTTGATGCAGGCAATGCAACAAATGGGCGCGGGACTCAGCCATATAGTCAGCGGCTTGCAATCGGGTATCGAGCAGTTGGCGACTTCCGCCCAATCGTTGTCGGCGGTGACTGAGCAGACCAATCTCGAAGTCAGCACGCAGAAGGAGGAAACCGAACAGGTCGCCACCGCAATGAATCAGATGACGGCCACGGTGCATGACGTCGCGCGTAATGCAGAGGAAGCTGCGCTGGCCGCGCAAACCGCTGACGGCAAGGTTGAAAGTGGTCAGCAGGTGGTGCGCCAGAGCATGGCGCGGATCGAGCAGTTGGCGGACTCGGCCACCTCGGCCAGTTCGAGCATCGAAAGCCTCAGTGCGGAAATCCAGAACATCGGCACGGTTTTGAGTGTGATCAAAAGCGTGGCGGAGCAAACCAATCTGCTGGCGTTGAACGCGGCGATCGAGGCAGCCCGGGCCGGCGAGCAGGGCAGGGGCTTTGCAGTGGTGGCCGATGAAGTGCGTGCGCTGGCCAAGCGAACCCAGCAATCGACCGAGGAAATCGAACGCCTGGTCAGCGCCTTGCGCTCGGCGGCGCAGTCGTCGGTGCAGCAGATCCAGAGCAGTGGCGAGTTGGTGAAGCTGGCGGTCAGCGATGCCTTGCAGACCGAGAGTGCGCTGGGAAGCATTGCGGCGGCGGTATCGTTGATCCAGCAGATGAACCAGCAGATCGCCGCGGCGGCCGAGGAACAGAGCTCGGTGGCCGAGGAGATCAACCGCAGTGTCACCAGTATTCGCGCCAGTGCCGATCAGTCATCGCTGGCGATGCAGGGCAATGCCGCGTCGAGTATTCAGCTGGCGCAACTGGGGGTTGAACTGAAGGGGATGGTGGGGCATTTCAGGCTTTGAAATGATCTTCGGCCAGGCTAAAAAAGCCACCTCTCGGTTAATGCTCATCAGTTAACACACTAAACCTGTGGGAGCGAGCTTGCTCGCGATGGCGGACTGTCAGGCACCCCTTGTGTGACTGTCCAACCGTCATCGCGAGCAAGCTCGCTCCCACAGGGTGGCGGTGTTCAAACCGTTGACTGATCGGAATTAACCTCTAGGTGGCTTTTCCATTTTCGCTGATCAGTCGTAGATCGCTTTCTTCTTCCAGTCTGCGTCAGCCTCGACGTCCTTGAGGCCTTCGGTCAACTGGTTGACCTCGCCTTCGACCGGCGCGATGCGATCCATGACCTGGTCGTTGGCCCGGGCCAGGAGTTTTTCCAGGTACTCCAGTTGCTCGGCATAGACTTGTGGTTCCTGCTGTTTGCGCAGGTATTGCACGCCACGCTCGAATGCCAGGCGGGCCTGCCCGGGCTGGTTCTGTTGCAGGGAGTGCTGGCCGAGGTTGTTGAAGAACTCGATGTGCAGCAGCACCAGGATGTGGCGCACTTCACGAATCCAGCGCTTGGCTTCGTTGGGGGGCAGGAAGCCGTCCTGTGCCGCGCGGGTAACCTGGCCGTGCAGGGCTTCGAGCAGGAAGCGTACATCCTTGGCCTTGGCTTCAGTCTGGATCGGTGCAGGCGGATTGTTGACCGGGATGGATTCACCCTGGCCGACAAGGGCTTCCAGTTCGGCGATCCGTGCCTTGAGGTTGGCGCTGGATTTTTCCAGGTTAAGCAGGCGCTGGCAGACGTTCAGTTCCAGGCGGGCCAACAGCAGCTTGAGGGCCGGGGTCATCAGCTGGCCGGGGAACGTCTCGGTGATTTCGCCGCAGCGTCGCAGGCGATCGTTGAGCTCAATCTTGGTACGGGCCTTTTCCAGCTTGTTGTTTTCCACCACATGGTTCATGTAGCCAATGGCGATCAACAGTGCGATCCCGGCTACGACTAGCAGGGTGATCATGAGTGGCGTCACCGGTAAGACCTCTTTATAGGTTACGCATGCGGGTTGAGTGGCTTGGCATTTGAGCCCCCAGGCCCGCACGACGGGTTGGATCGGACATGCTTGTTCTTGTATCGGCCGGAGCCCCGCTTCTATGAATGATGGCACTCGATACTCAGATTGCCATCATCGGGTGGACTATAACGTCTTGGCGGGTGCCAGAATATAGGCGTCAAACGCCGGGCAGCGGAAAAACCGCAATGGCTCCCAAAAGCAGGGCGAAGTCATTGATTTAAATAAATTTATATCAGGGGGTTGACGACCTCTCAATCCATCCATAGAATGCGCGCCACTTGCAGCGTAAAGCACACAGCGAAACGAAGCAGGGAGTGAATGTTGTACGTGTGTCCCCTTCGTCTAGTGGCCTAGGACACCGCCCTTTCACGGCGGTAACAGGGGTTCGAGTCCCCTAGGGGACGCCAATGCGGGAATAGCTCAGTTGGTAGAGCACGACCTTGCCAAGGTCGGGGTCGCGAGTTCGAGTCTCGTTTCCCGCTCCAATTTTAAACAGCGTTGCTTTCGGGCAGGGCTGAGTGAAACCAGAGCCAAGTCTTCGGATGCGGCTCTGGACACCGAAACACACACCATGTGTTCCGGGTAGCGTGTCCCCTTCGTCTAGTGGCCTAGGACACCGCCCTTTCACGGCGGTAACAGGGGTTCGAGTCCCCTAGGGGACGCCATTTGCGGGAATAGCTCAGTTGGTAGAGCACGACCTTGCCAAGGTCGGGGTCGCGAGTTCGAGTCTCGTTTCCCGCTCCATATTTAACGAAAACGCCGCTCATTGAGCGGCGTTTTCGTTTGCGCGTAAAAAAATAGGTTAACTGCTGAGGCTTTGTACCAGGCTTTCGAGCGCTTCAGAGGTTTCTTCATCCTGCTCCAGTTGCACAACTGCAGCCGCTCTGAGTTGGCGTGCCAAGCGGTATTCGCTGGGTGTGCAGTTGGCGAACTGCTTGAAGGCACGGGCGAAGTAGGAAGGATCCTTGAAGCCGGCCTCATAGCCGATGCTGGTAATCGGCATCTGGCTGTTGTCGAGCAGATCTTTGGCGAAGTTCATGCGCTTGTCCAGGATGTAATCCGTGAAGCCTAGTCCATTGGCTTCCTTGAACAGGCGGCTGAAGCGAAATGTCGTCATGCCGCAGCGCTGAGCCAATTCCCTCTGATCGATGCTGTCTCGAAAGTGCTGTTCGATGTACAGCATGACATTGCTCAACGCCTGGTGTTTTTGATGTCCTGAGGTCCGCCGGATGCTGTCCGGCAGGGTCGGGGCGTGGTCGATTTGCGATGATTTGACCTGGCCGTGGGCATTTCGGCGCAGCTCGCAGAGCTGCACCACCGCCGTCAGGTAACGCTTCTTCTCGGTGGTCGAGAGCGGGAGCACCATGTATTCCCAGACGCTGGAGCGCATGGCCCATACAGCCAGTTCCTCCGAGTGTTGCACGGTGAACATGGTGATCGGGATGCTGGGGGTGGTGCGTTTGATCTCCAGTAATAGCCTCAAGCCTGGCGTGTCAGGGCGATCAAAATGGACGCAGATCATGTCTGCCTGTTCCCTGATGGGCAGCACGGAGTTTTTCGCCAGATTGCAGTCGCAGGAGCCCTCGAACTGCGCGACGAGTTCTTTCGTGGACCGATCATGAGTCAGATCGAACCACAGGAGCGATGGCCTTTTGGTCAAATTGGACGTCATGTCTCTACTCTGGGGTTCTTGGTGACTCTCTCGCTAAGGAGTATTGCCAAGGTGCCATCACTTTGCAGATTTAATCCTGATAGGAACGACGATTTTTAGTTGTTTTCGCTCTATGGGTTACCTGGAGGGCAGCCCCGGGCGAGTGTTTGTTGGTGTGTCTTCGACAAACCCGGGTTGAACCGCCTGTCGCTTGTGAATCAATGACGATTGCCTTGGCCCTGCCACGCCTTGGTTACCCCGCCCGTTACTTCTGCAAAGGCCAATTCCCCGTTTTTGGCCGCCCCGCAAAAAAGTCCTAACGATGTGCAAAATCTTCCTAACGCCCCTGCCTTGTCCCTGACTAGGGTTGCATCAGGCAGCACAGAAAGTACTGCCTCAGAAAAAACAACATTCGAGTGAGGTGGGCAAAATGATCATGCAAACAATCAAGGCTTCGGTAGTGAAGTTCGTCAAAGACGAAGATGGCCTGACCATTGTGGAATACGCGGTGGCCGGTGGGTTGATTACGGCGGCTGTTGTCGCGTCGTTCACGGCTCTTGGCGGGGCCGTGGACGCCAGGATCCAGAGTCTTTGTGCCGCTATTTCCAGTGCTGCTGCTTGCGCCCCTGCCCCTGCCCCATAACGAAAACTCTGGCAGGAGGATGCGACATGTCCATGGAACAGCTGGTAGCTACCGTTGTGCTGATAGGACTGCTGGGCGTGGCGGTGGTGAGCGACTTACGTCGCCACCGCATTTCCAACCTGCTGATCCTGGTAGGTCTGGCCTTGGGGTTGGCCGGCCAGACTTACTCAGGTGGGCTCAGCGGCATGGGGGACGGCCTGTTAGGCCTCCTTATCGGTTTTGCGCTGTTCCTGCCCATGTATGCCCTGGGCGGCATGGCTGCCGGCGACGTCAAGCTGATGGCCATGGTTGGCAGTTTTCTACCCCCCCATTACGCCTTATGGGCTGTGTTCTTCAGTCTGATATGGGGAGGGTTGTGCGGTTTCCTGATCGTTCTGGTGCGCGGTCAATTGTTGCAAACCCTGGGGCGCTATCGGTTGATGTTTTGGGCGCGGGCCTATATGGCGCCAAGTTCAGACGAGGTAGCCGGCAAACCCTTTCCTTATTCGGTAGCGATCCTGCTGGGGACGTTGAACAGCATCTACTGGCAACTCACTGCCGGTGGATTCGGAGGTTAGACATGCACGTCATCGTCGAAAGTGATGCCTACCCCAGCGATCGGGGAGCGGTGCAACGCCTGGCTCCCCAGCCCTGCACTATCCGAGAAACTGGCCTGACCGACAGTTTTCTTGGCGAGTTGGTGTGCAAGCATTTGCACGACGCCGGTGTGCTGGACATGTCACGGCTGGTGGAGCGTCTGGCGCTGACCGGCGCAGTACTTGAAGAAGTCCTGGCGTTTCTGCGCAAGGATGGCCGTGTCGAAGTGCTTGGCCAGGTGAGTCAAACGGGCGGGCAGATGCTGCGTTATGGCCTGACCGAACGTGGTCGCAGTGCCGCCCGTGATGCCCTGTCGCGCAGCGGTTATATAGGAGCGGCACCCTTCCCGGTGAGTACCTACCGGTCCCTGATCAAGCTACAGACCATTCACCATGGTCGCATCAACGCCAACGATATGCGCAATGCCCTTGCTGGCGTAGTGCTCACGGAGGAGATGCTCGATCAGCTGGGTGTGGCGATGAACTCCGGGCGCGCAATCATGATTTATGGCCCGGCGGGTACCGGCAAGACTTATGTCAGCAGCCGGCTGATCCGTCTGTTCGCCGAGGCCATCTGGGTCCCTTATGCCATTGTCATCAACGAGTCGGTGATCGAGATCTATGACCCGCAGGTGCATCAGCGGCTCGATGACAACGCTCAGCAGAACACCCTGATGCTCAACGAAGGCATCGACCGTCGATTGCTGTGCTGCAAACGCCCGATCGTCATCACGGGCGGTGAGTTGAGCATGGAACAGCTGGACGTTCGCTATGACCCCTTCACCCGTCAATACCAGGCCGCCTTGCAGCTCAAGGCCAGCAATGGTCTGTTCATTATCGACGATATGGGGCGTCAGCGCATGGCCCCCGCCGAGCTGCTGAATCGCTGGATCGTCCCGATGGAAGAGAAACGCGACTTTCTCAACCTGGGTGGCGGTCGGCATTGCGAGCTGCCGTTCGATCTGATTCTGGTGTTTTCCACCAACCTCAATCCCCTGGAACTGGCCGATGAGGCCTTCCTTCGCCGGATTGGCTACAAGCTGCAATTCGGTTACCTGAAGCCTGAGCAGTACGAAAAGATCTGGCGTCAGGAAAGCGAGCGTCTGGGCATTTCCTATGACCCGCTGCTGGTGCGTTATGTGCTGCAAAGGCTTTATGCAAGTGAAGGCATGCCCCTGGTGCCTTGCCATCCCCGCGATCTCCTGAACATGGCACTCGATCGCCAGCGTTATATCGGCGGTTCCGGATCACTGTCACCGAAAGAGTTGGAATGGGCCTGGCACAACTACTTCGTCCAGCTCGACTTTCTTTGATACGGAGATACTGACATGAGCTCTCGTACGCTGACCCTGATAGGTGTTTCCCTGGCCATGGGCCTTGGGGCTGCATGGATGGCCGACTCCTGGTTGAGCGCGCGGCTCAATGCCAGCCCGGATGACCACCTTCGTAGCGTGGTGGTCGCCACGGTAGAGATTCCTTTCGGGCAAAAGGTCGAGCCCCAGCAGGTCACGACCGTGCGCATGCCCATGGATACGATCCCGAACGATGCCTTCGACTCCAGCGAAAAAGCCGTGGGCAAGATTGCAACGTTCGACATTCTGCGGGGCGACATCGTGCGTGGGGCGCGTCTGAGCGAACACCTGGGTGGCAGCACCTTGGCCTCTTTGATTGCGCCTGACAAACGCGCGATATCGGTACGGGTGGACGATGTGGTCGGCGTGGGCGGATTCCTGTTGCCGGGTAACCGGGTCGATGTACTGGCGACCAAACGCACGGAAAGTGGCGGCAACAACGCCGAGTCCAAGACCATCCTCGAAAATTTGCGGGTGTTGGCGGTGGACCAGACTGCCGGTACCGACAAAACCCAACCGGTGGTGGTGCGTGCAGTGACGCTGGAGATGACGACCGCAGAGGCTGAAACCCTGGTCACGGCGCAATCGGAAGGGAAATTGCAATTGACTTTGCGTAACCCGCTGAACACCGAAAGAAAAATCGCGACCGTTGCACCTGCCGCACCGGTCATGGCGGTGGCTACCGCCACAGAGCCAAAACGCGTGGTGCGGCGTGGCAATGGAGAGGGTGGCAGATCCGTCACCATTATCCGTGGAGTCGAGGCCAGTGTAGTGAACCTGCATTGACAGGGCGGTAGGGGCGCCTGGGCACCCAGGTATTGGCGGCGCCGATCCGGATCAGTATCGGCAATCGAGGGCTTGATGATGAATCTTCGTATTCAGCAGCCGTTCACTTCGACGCCAAGGCGCCAGGAAGGATCGGTGAGTGCATTGATGGCGTTCGCATTGGCAGCGATGTTCATGGTAGCGGGCTTGGCTCTAGACGTGAGCCACATGTTGTTGAACAAGACGCGCCTGCAGAACGCTGTCGATGCTGCCGCTCTGAGTGGCGCCAAAACCCTGAGCCAGATGGAAGGCGGGGCCAGCATTGTCACCATTTCCACAGCGACACGCACTGCTGCGCTCAATACGCTGATGCAAAATGCCAATGCCGCGGGAAATAGCGAACTGGCAACGGCGATGGATGGCAACGAAGTCACATTTGCGACGGTGAAACTGTCAAACCAACTCGATGGCACCACGTTCGACTATCCCGCGCCGACGCCGGATGCCAAATACGTTCAGGTAGAGGTGCAGACCTATAGCCTGACGGGTTTTTTCTGGAACTTCGTCCAGACACCCGGCTTTGGCAGTTTGGGGGCCAAAGCGGTGTCGGCGACCGCCACCGCGGGACCCAGCCCTACCAGCCCCTGCGATCTCGCACCCTTGATGGTCTGTGGCGACCCGAGCCAATACGACCCGAGCGCTGATATGTTCTGGGGCTTTCAGTTTGGTGATTTGCAGGTATTGAAGACGGGGGCCGGCAAACCGTCCGACAACATGAGTCCAGGCAACTATCAATTGCTCGACTTTGGCTCGGGCGGCAATGCGGTCAGGGAGGATATGGCCGGAGGTGGCAAGGTCTGCCGCAATGTGGGGGACGAAGTCCAGACCGCCCCAGGCAACAAGGCCGGGCCTACGTCTCAAGGCCTGAATACGCGTTTTGGCATCTACGACGGCGGCCAGATCAGTGCCTCTGCCTATCCGCCGGACCTGGTGACCACGTCCAGTACCCCAGCAATCACTGACGACGGTACAGGTCCGAAGTACCAGAATAAAGCCATCACTTCGAACAATGGCGATCTCACGGCGGACGGCAACGCAATGCTGGACTACAACGACTGGCGTGCGAGCGTTGCCGCGTGTGTGGCAGCGCCCGGTGGTGACTGTAAGGCCAACGGGGTGTTCGAGCGCCGGATGCTGAAAATCGTGGTGGGTGACTGCACCGATAGACAGAATGGTTCAACCTCGATTCCTGTCCTCGGTTTTGGCTGTTATTTCGTGGTGCAGCCCATGAGTAGCGGCGGCCAGAACTCGGAGATCTTCGGCCAGTTCGTGAAGGAGTGCGAAGGCGACAACGTGGCCGGCCCCTCGTCGCCAACCGATTTCGGCCCGCAGATCATTCAGCTCTACAAAACCTATCGCAACGTCAACAACACTTCCATACCGAGTACTGACTCGTAGGAGGCGTCATGAGACTTCACGCGTTTAAAGATCCGCAGCGCCAGCAAGGCCTGGCCATCGTCGAATTCACCCTTTTCCTGCCGGTATTGCTGTTGCTGTTGCTGGCCTTTGGTGAGTTCGGCCGCATGCTCTATCAGTACAACGTTTTGCTGCAGGCCAGCCGTGATGCCGACCGTTTTGTCGCCAGCCAGGCTTGGAATTCGACGAAGGGCACTATTGATCTGACCACTCCGGCCACATTGGTGGACCAGACGAAAAAAGTTGCGGTGTATGGCGTGCCTGTCGACACTGGGAACGCTGTATTGCCAAGGTTGGAGCTTGGCGACGTGGACGTTGCCGCGGTGGGCATCAACCATGTGCGGGTCACCATCACTTACACGTTCTGCCCAGTGATTAGCGGTGACAATTGTGACGGCGCGATTCCAGGATTTTTTGGAAGTCAGATTGCACTGGGCATTCCACTGGTCGCCACTACCGTGATGAGGGCACTGTGATGAACAGAAAATACATGCGCGGCACCTATGTCGTGGAGTTCGCCATCATTGGTCTGCTTATGTTCACACTGTTGTTCGGTGTAGTGGAAATGGGTCGCCTGTACTTTACGGTCAATGCGCTGGATGAAGTCGTGCGCCGTGGTGCGCGCCTGGCGGTGGTGTGTGATATCGACCATTCGATGATCCGGCAGCGGGCGATCTTCAATGACGACAACGATGCAGATACGAGCCAGCTGATCGGCGGTCTGAACATCGACCACCTGAAGCTGACCTATCTTGACGCAAACGGTGCGGAGGTGGCCAACCCCACTACCAGCGACTATGCCATCCGTTATGTCCAGTTGAGTCTGCAAGACTTTGATTTCAATCTGTTTATTCCCGGGTTCGGCGTATCCATTACCTTGCCTATGTTCAGGGCAACCTTGCCACGCGAAAGCCTCGGACGGGAGTCCACTCAATGCTGAATACCAAGGATACCCCACTCTCCAGTTCGACCGGTAAAGCCGGGCTACGGTTGTTGATCAGCAGCCGGGATGCCACGTCGTTGCGCGACCTGCAGAGCGTTTGCCAACGCATGCCCAGCCTGGAGGTGAGCACTCGCCTTGTGAGCAATGGGCATGTCGACCCGCTCTACGGCCTGGACCGGATGCCCGATCTTTTGCTGTTGCGCGTCAGCCACCTGTGGCGCGAGGAGCTGGCGGCACTGTTGCAGCGCCCGGCCCATGAGCGTCCGCCGATGTTGGTGTGTGGGCTGCTGAGCGAACAGGAAGGCATGCGCCTGGCGATGCAGGCCGGCGCCCGTGACGTGCTGCCCGAGCCTGTCGCCGAGACAGAACTGGTCGCCGCCTTGAATCGGCTGGTCATGGAGGTTCGGACCGGCAGCGGGACAGAAGGGAAATTGCTCGCCGTGATCAGCGCCAAGGGCGGATCCGGCGGCACCATGCTGGCCTGCAACCTGGCTCAGCAGCTCAGCCTGAAGGGTGGCAGTACCCTGTTGCTGGACATGGACCTGCAATTTGGCAGCGTGACGCATTACCTGGATGTGGCGCAAACCCACAGCCATCTGGAGGTATTGCATCAGATCGACGGCATGGACACTGTTGCGCTACGGGGTTTTTGCAGCCACTTCAGCCCGACCTTGCATGTGCTGGGTGGACGGGCCGGAGAGCTGTGTCTGCCGCAGGATGCTCAACCCGAGCAACTTGACACCCTGATGCAGTTGGCCCGTGCCAGCTATGACTGGGTGGTGATCGATCTGCCACGGCAAATCGATCACCTCACCGGTTCCGTGCTGGAACAGGTGGATAGGGTGTACGTGGTGGTGCAGCAGAGCGTCAGCCATCTGCGCGATGCCAGCTCCCTGGTGCGGATTCTTCGCGAAGACCTGGGCGTGCGTGGGGATCAATTGCAGATAGTGATCAACCGCTATGACAAGACGGCAGCGGTCAGCCTCAAGGATATCGGCGAGGCGCTGCGCTGCACGAACCTGTCGAAATTACCCAATGATTTCAACCTGGTCAGCCAGAGTCAGAATACGGGTGTGCCATTGGGTCTGCATGCGCCGAAGGCGGCGATCACCGTTGCCCTGTGCAACGTGGCCGATGACCTGCTCGGCAACCAGATGGCTGGAAAGAAAGGCGTGTTCAAACGCGCCTTCAACCGTTTTTTCGGGGGGTGACCCATGATCAGCGACTTTCGTAACCGTTTGCGCAAACAGTCCGGTAAACCCGCCTCATCGCTGGCTAACCAGCCGGGTGACGACCTGCCGGATTCGGCCGAGGAAATAATGGAGTGGGAACGTGCAACGCCGGACGTTCTTTACGAAACCAGAAGTCAGGTCACCCCGGTGGAAGCCGAGTGGCGAGAAAAGATCTATCAGCAGTTGCTCAAGGTCATGGACCTGTCCTTGCTGGACTCCCTGGAACAGGCAGAGGCCACGCGGCAGATTCGCGATATTTGCCAGCGCCTGCTCGATGAGCATTCGGCACCGGTGAGTACGTCCAGCCGCCAGTTGATCATCAAGCAGATCACCGATGAGGTGCTCGGCCTTGGTCCCCTGGAACCGTTGCTGGCCGATCACAGCGTGTCCGACATTCTGGTCAATGGCTATGCCTCGGTCTATGTCGAGCGCTTTGGCAAACTGCAACGCACCGATGTGCGCTTTCGCGATGATCAGCATTTGCTGAACATTATTGACCGCATCGTTTCCAGCCTGGGGCGGCGTATCGACGAGTCTTCGCCGTTGGTGGATGCCCGGCTCAAGGACGGTTCGCGGGTCAACGCGATTATCCCGCCGCTGGCCATCGACGGCCCGAGCATGTCGATCCGGCGCTTTGCGGTGGACCTGCTCAATACCGACAGCCTGATCCAGGTGGGTACATTGACCCCGGCCATTGCCCTGCTGCTCAAGGCGATAGTGCGTGGGCGCTTGAACGTGCTGATTTCCGGCGGTACCGGCAGCGGCAAGACCACCATGCTCAATGTCCTGTCCAGTTTCATTCCGCACAACGAGCGGATCGTGACCATCGAGGATTCGGCCGAACTACAACTGCAGCAGCCCCACGTGGTTCGCCTGGAAACCCGGCCTTCGAATATCGAGGGGCGTGGCGAGGTGAGCCAGCGGGAATTGGTGCGCAACAGCCTGCGGATGCGCCCGGACCGCATCGTGATCGGCGAAGTGCGCGGCGTCGAGGCGCTGGACATGCTGACGGCGATGAACACCGGCCACGACGGCTCGTTGACCACGATCCACGCCAACACCGCGCGCGATGCGTTGGGGCGGGTCGAGAACATGGTGTCGATGACCGGGGCGACCTTCCCGATCAAGGCCATGCGTCAGCAGATCGCATCGGCCATTGATGTGGTGATCCAGTTGGAACGCCAGGAGGACGGCAAGCGCCGTCTGGTCAGCGTGCAGGAGATCAACGGCATGGAAGGCGAGATCATCACAATGACCGAAATCTTCTCCTTCGCGCGCCATGGCATGGGCGAAAACGGCGAAGTGCTGGGTGACTATCGGCCCAGCGGCATGATTCCCGCTTTCCGCGATGTACTGGCCAAGCGCGGCATCGAGTTGCCGCTGGCAATGTTCAGGCCTGAGTGGATGGAGGCACGGCAGTCATGAATCAAATTCCTGGTGAATTCATTCTGATGTTTCTGGGCATGGTGTTCATTGCCGTCTTCCTCCTGTCCCAAAGCGTGGCGGTGCCGGTGTTTGGCGAGGCCGGCAAGATGCGCAAGCGCATCCGCGGCCGCCTTCACGTACTGGAGAAAGCCAATAATTTGCCCAACATGCAGACGGTGTTGCGGCAGAAATACCTGACGCGCTTGTCGCCCCTGGAGGCCAGGCTTGAGCAGCTGCCCTTTATGGAAGCATTGACGCAGATGATTGAGCAGTCCGGGCACGAATACCGGGCCTATCGGGTATTGCTGCTCGGGCTGGCGCTAGGTGTCTGGGCGGGCATCTTGATCTGGATGGTCTCGTCAGTCTGGTGGATGGCGCTGATCGCGGGCTTCGCGGTCTTCTGGTTACCCATACTGAAAATCTCTCGTGACCGTGGCAAGCGTTTCGCTGAGTTTGAGGAAGGCCTGTCGGATGCGCTGGATGCCATGTGCCGCGCTCTGCGTGCCGGGCACCCATTCAACGAAACCCTGCGTCTGGTGGCCGAGGAGCACAAGGGTGCGGTCGCTCATGAGTTTGGCCTGACCTTCTCCGATATCAACTATGGCAACGATGTACGCCGGGCCATGCTCGGCCTGCTGGAGCGCATGCCGAGCATGACGGTGATGATGCTGGTGACCTCGATCCTCATCCATCGCGAGACCGGCGGCAATTTGACCGAGGTGCTGGAGCGTCTGAGTCGCCTGATCCGCGGGCGCTTTCGCTTCCAGCGCAAGGTCAAGACCCTATCGGCCGAAGGGAGGATGTCGGCCTGGATACTGGTGGCCATTCCCTTCGTGCTGGCGGCGGTGATCGTATTCACCACCCCTAGATACATGCCGTTGCTGTTCAATGATCCGGTGGGCCATAAGCTGATATTCGGGGCTTTTGGTTCCATGTTGGTCGGGATTTTCTGGATTCGTAAAATCATCCGGATTCAGGTTTAAGCGGTATTCGCTACCGGGAGTACAGGTCATGGATTTTTTGCTCGGATTGTTCGGTCGGGTCACAGGGAACGAGGAGATGGCGCGCCTGTTGTTCCTTGGCGCGATCGGTTTGAGTACTGTGCTTGCGGTCGTCGCCGTGATCTTGTTGATGCAGGGTCTTCAGGACCCGGTGCAGCGGCGTCTGGCGCTGATCAAGCGTGGTCATTTAGGCAATACGACCGGGCAGGAAGCTCCGGGTAACCTGCAACTGTTGCTGGAGCGGGTCGGCCAGCGCTTTGCCTCGGCCGAATCGGCTCAGACGTCCGTTACCCAAACCCTGTTGATGCATGCGGGATACCGCTCCTCGTCGGCGGTGCAGATGTACTGGGCGGTACGCTTGATGTTGCCGCTGTTATTGATCGGTATTGCCTTGCTGTTGTTACCGATGATTCCCAAGGTTTCCCTGATCATGGGGCTGCTGTTGGTGGTCATGGTGGCTGGTATCGGATGGTTGGTGCCAGCGCTGTATGTCGCCAAGCGCAAGCAGTTGCGACAAGGCCGGCTGCGTGCCGCGTTTCCGGATGCGCTGGATCTGATGGTGGTGTGCGTGGAGTCGGGCCTGGCCTTGCCCACGACCATCGAGCGGGTGGCTGAGGAGATGTCGGTCAGTCAGGTCGAACTGGCTGAAGAACTGGCCATGGTCAATGCACAAATCCGCGCGGGCATTTCCAGTACCGAGGCGCTCAAACAACTGGCTGTGCGCACTGGCCTGGATGACGTACAAGGGCTGGTCAACCTGTTGGCGCAGAGTATCCGTTTTGGTACCAGCGTGGCCGACACCTTGCGCATCTATGCCGATGAGTTCCGCGACCGGCGTACGCAGGCCGCCGAAGAGATGGGGGCGAAAATTGGCACCAAGATGATATTCCCGCTGATTTTCTGTCTGTGGCCGAGCTTCTTCCTGATAGCCATTGGCCCCGCCATGATCGGGGTACTCAAGGCATTCGGTAAGTGAGCAGGAGTGGCTTGCTGTCGAACAGGATGGCTGTACTGCATAAGAACGGGGTGGAGCAGGCGAACGGAGTGCATTCACTCCAATCGCTTGCTCCACCTTGTAGTACCTGGACTGTATTTTCCTGCACTCGTGATTGAGCCCGGCTTTTTAGCCAGGCCACTCTGGACGACGCCAGAGGCTGATCACCCATCGATATGCCTCAGTTGCCGATAGTCATTTGTCCCGCTGCATCCTGGTCATAAAACTCCGGAATCGGGTAGTTGAAGCTATTCAGCCAGCGCTGCATGGCCAGGTCACGTTCGGTGGCCGAGGCGGTTTGCAGTTTAGGGGAGGCAACCACACCGCGAATCTGCAGCTGCAACCACTGTTCGGTGCCTTGTTGATACGGCGAAGAAGGGCCCGGCTCAATGGCCCAGGCAGTGGTTGACAGGCAAGCCGTGCACACGATCAACAGCCGTTTGGTATTCATCTCGACTCCTCGAACGTTCTACTTGTTCGCACTGGCTGAGGCATCGGCTACCTCAGTCTTGCGATTCCCCTCGGATGCCACCACTTTTTTGGCGGAGGCCTTGAGTTTTTCCGCGCGGGTTTGAGCCTCTACGACTTGCTTGGGGCTCAAGTCGGCGCGGGTCACGAGTTCGGCTGCCGCCTTCCAGTTATCCTGATAGATCAGCAACGTCACCATGTTGAGTGCCGCCAGTGTGTTTGCCTGCTTGAGCTCCATGGCGGTCATGAACTCAAAGCGTGCTTCGGGGATCCGTCGCTGATTGAGGTAGACGACCCCCAGGTCATTGCGCATCCTGTCGTCGGTGGGGGCCATCCTCACCGCACGCTCGAGGTGAGTGGCAGCGGCGGCATTATCATTTCTGGCGGCGGCCAACTGGCCCAGGCCATGTTCCCCTTCAGCCGCCAGACAGGTGCCTAGCAAGCCTTCGTACAACGGCTGCGCGTCGCCGCTACGCCCCATCAAGCGCAGCACCCGCGCTTTGCGCAGGCGAACCTGGACCAGGTTGTCGGGCAATCCTTCTAGATTCGCCAGGCTGGCATACAAACGGCCTTCGTCGGCCATGTTGTCGGCCAGGTTCAGGGCCAGTTCTTGCTCCGAACCGGGCTTGGCACAGCTGGCCGGTCGCGAAGACAGGCCATTGCTGGCACAACCTGCGAGCATTAATGTCGCCGCAATTGCAATGACTGCTTTCATCGAAGGTCCTCTGGCGACAACAGGTTGAGCGCCTGGCCAATGGCAATACAGCTGGCCCGGCAAGCGTTCAACGTCACCGTTACGAGTGAGGGCGAGGCCAGTCTGGTTCAGGCTCCGGTTCATTTCGAGAGTCCGCTGAGACTGTCGAAGTCGCCATTTTCCAGGAAGAACATGCGGTAGAAGTTCGGGTCGTAATTGCGCAGCTGCTCACCAGGCAATGACGGTAGTTGTGCATTGGCCGCCAGTGGCTGGACCAGATGGGGGGTGACGATCATCAGCAGTTCGCGCTCTTCACGGTTGATGGTGTTGTCGCGGAAAAACGCGCCCAGAACCGGGATATCGCCCAGCCCCGGAAACTTGTTCACCTGGGAATTGTTGCGGGAGCTGATCAGGCCGCTGATGACGAAACTTTCGCCGTCGGCCAGGGAGATGCTGGTATCGGTCCGGCGCACGGTCAGGGCCGGGACGACCGTGCCGGCGATGCTCACGGCGTTGGTGAAGTCCAGTTCACTGACTTCCGGCGCCACCTTCAGCGCGATACGGTTTTTCCCGACGATGGTCGGCGTCAGGGTCAGGCGGATACCGAATTCCTTGTACTCGATGGACACGTTATCGCTGCCTGAACTGGGCACCGGAATCGGTATTTCACCGCCGGCCAGGAAGCTCGCACTCTGCCCGCTGAGCGCTACCAGGCTTGGCCGTGCCAGGGTGTAGGCGAAGCCGCTGCCCTCCAGCGCATTGAGCGCCACCAGGGTACTGCCGGTAGCAAACGTGAGGTTGAAGTTGTCGTTGTTCACCGGTATCGACGGCGTGACAATGCCGCCGATGGTGGGCAAGGTTCTCGGCGAGCCGAACAGCCAGTTGCCACGGATGCCGAAAATCGAGGCGGAGGCTTCCTTGAGTTTGGTCCGGCTGACTTCAACGAAGCGGATATCGGTCTGCACCTGGCTCGGTAGCAACGGGTCGTCGGAGGGCACCGACGGCACACTGGTCAGCGCCGATGTGGCTCTACCCTTGACGAACACCATGCTTTGGCGTGGAGTTTTCGAACAGGCGGTCCAGACCATCAGGCTGGTGGTCCCCGGCGCAATGCCCGTGAGTATGAACGCGCTGCTGCCGCTGGGCTGCACGTCGGCAATTTTCGGGTCACCCACCGCCAGTTGTGTTACTGGAACGGGGCTGCGCAGTTCATTCTGCAGCCCTTGGCCGACCTCGTACGTAGACGGCCAATTGTCCAGTTGCGAGCAATTGGCCGGCGCGGCCTGAGCCGCATCCACGCTGAGGCCCATCCAGAACAGGCCATGGAAAATTCGCTTGAAAGCGGGCACGGTACGAAGGCTCATTAAGTACATCCTCACTGGATAGGCCATCTTTAGTCAGGCTGAGTTGTCTCGGATCACTTCACGGGGACCGGACTATCCCCCCCAATGCGCCAGACCACTTATCCACGGCCTCGGCGTTATTCCTTGCGTGCTACACACGAGCGGGCGCAGTTCGCTGATCTGGCTGGATAGCGAGCGACCTTTGCTGAAACGGTTTTCAGTGATCCGGTGACCTGGACTGCCCGTCGGAGCGAAACTCGCGCCTATGGTTCGACCTGGTCCCCCCGGAAAGTCATCGGCAATGCAGGTACAGAGCCGGAAAACGCCTGCCAGGATCATGGTGAGGTAACTCCTTTTGCCAATCCGCTATCTGATCACTGAAGCTAACGTGAAAACTCAAGCCGTTATGACTTCTTGTAGTTTGAAGGTAGTTCAATCAAACCAAAGTGCCATGAGATAGAGAGAAAACTATTGGTGCAAAGGCTGGAGATAGGCAGGCGGACGCTGCGGAAAAGGTCGCAGCACAGTGCGGTTGCCTGAAGTCGACGGGGTGCGCTGAAGGAAAAAAAAGGCCCGCATGCTCAAGCATGCGGGCCTTTGGCATCACTGATTGATGATCAGTGCTTGCTGTCCTGGTTCGACAGCGCCAGCAACTGCTTTTCCTGGTTCCAGTCGAAGGGCTCGTCGTTCTGTTCGGCTTCGAAGCGGCGCTCTTCCAGTGCCTGATACAGGTCGATTTCATCATCGGGCATGTAGTGCAGGCAGTCGCCGGCGAAATACCACAGCAGGTCGCGCGGGACCAGGTGAGCGATTTGCGGATAGCGAGTGATGACCTGGCACAGGATGTCCTGGCCCAGGTACTGGCTTTCGATCGGGTCGACAGGCAGTAACGCAAGCAGTTCGTCGAAGCGCTCAAGGAACAAGGCATGACTTTCGTCGGGAACCTGCTCGGCCTCACCTACGGCGACCAGGATGCTGCGCAGGTGGTCGAGTAAAACGAGATGATCGGCAACGATGTTGGACACGAGATAAGTCCTCAAGAGCAAAACGGGCGCGGGAGTATAAAGCGCCCGCGCCCGTTTTTACATGCTTGACGGGATCAGCGGACTTTTCCCTCCGCCAGTGCCAAGGCCTCTTTGTCAAAGTCATCGACATCGATCACCTTGCGCCGGGCCGCCTCGGCTTCTCGCAGGGTTTGGGCTTCCACCGGCTGCAATACACCCGCCTCGAGGGCGGCATCGATCACCGACTCGCCGGCCACCGGTTTGACCTGGCCACTCTTGAGTGCCATATGCAGTTTTTTCTGCAGCGGCTGTGCGGCGCTCAACAGGTTGCAGGCGTGTTGCAATGCACCGACCGGATCGTCGCTCGCTTGCGGTCGGTAGCACCCCAGGAGCACTTCCTCCAGTGCCGGGTCGCCCTTGGCGCGGCCGATCACCCTTGCGACTTCGACCCCGAGTTTGTCCGATGGCCCTTTGTGCCGGCGCCCGAACGGGAACACGATCACTCGCAACAGGCAGCCCGCGACTTTGTTCGGGAAGTTGCTCAGCAGTTCATCCATCGCCCGTTCCGCCTGGCCCAGGCTTTCTTCCATGGCCCAGGTCAGCAGTGGTGTCATGTACTGCGGTGAGTCAAGGTCGTTGTAGCGCTTGAGCGCGGCGGACGCCAGGTAAAGGTTGCTCAATACGTCGCCTAGCCGTGCGGACAGGCGTTCGCGGCGTTTCAGTGCGCCGCCCAGCAACATCATGCTGAGGTCGGCGAGCAGGGCGAAAGCAGCGGCCTGACGGTTGAGTGCGCGGAAATAACCTTGGCTGAGTTTGTCGCCCGGGGTGTGTTCCAGATGCCCGAAACCGAGATTGAGCACCAGCGTACTGGCGGCGTTGCCCACGGCGAAACCGATGTGCTTGAGCAGCAGGTCATCGAATTCTCTGAGCGCCTGATCCTTGTCTTCACGGCCGGCGAGGGCCATTTCCTTGAGCACGAACGGATGGCAGCGAATCGCGCCCTGGCCGAAGATCATCAGGTTGCGCGAGAGAATGTTCGCGCCTTCGACGGTGATGAAAATCGGCGCGCCGTTCCATTTGCGACCGAGGTAGTTGTTCGGCCCCATGATGATCGCCTTGCCGCCGTGCACATCCATGGCGTCGCTAATGCAGTCGCGGGCGCGTTCGGTCAGGTGGTACTTGAGAATTGCCGACAGCACCGACGGTTTCTCGCCCAGATCGACTGCATTGGCGGTCAGCATGCGGGCGGCGTCCATCATCCAGGCGTTGCCGCCAATGCGGGCCATGGCTTCCTGGATGCCTTCGAACGAGGCAATCGGCACATTGAACTGCTCGCGAACCTGAGCGTATTGGCCCGTTACCAGACTGGTGAACTTGGCCATGCCGGTGCCCACCGCCGGCAGGGAAATCGAACGCCCGACCGACAGGCAGTTCATCAGCATCATCCAGCCTTTGCCGAGCATCTCCTGGCCGCCGATGAGGAACTCCAGCGGGACGAACACGTCCTTGCCCGAGTTCGGGCCATTCATGAATGCCGCGCCCAACGGCAGATGCCGGCGGCCGATCTCGACACCGGCGATGTCGGTCGGAATCAGTGCCAGGCTGATGCCCAGGTCTTCCTTGTCACCCAGCAGGTGATCCGGATCGTAGGCCTTGAAGGCCAGGCCGAGGAGGGTGGCCACCGGACCGAGGGTGATGTAGCGTTTTTCCCAGTTCAGGCGCAGGCCGAGGACTTCCTGGCCCTCCCATTCACCTTTGCAGATCACTCCAGAGTCCGGCATACCGCCGGCGTCGGAGCCGGCCAGCGGACCGGTCAGGGCAAAACACGGGATGTCGTCGCCGCGCGCCAGGCGAGGCAGGTAATGATTGCGTTGTTCGTCGGTGCCGTAATGCAGCAACAGTTCGGCCGGGCCGAGGGAATTGGGGACCATCACGGTTGAGGCAAGGTCGCCGCTGTGGCTCGCCAGTTTCATCGCCACTTGCGAGTGGGCATAGGCGGAGAAGCCCTTGCCGCCAAACTCCTTGGGGATGATCAGGGCGAAAAAGCCGTTGTCCTTGATGAATGTCCATGCTTGTGGCGGCAGGTCCATGGTTTGACCGAGCTGCCATTCACTGACCATGGCGCAGAGTGTTTCGGTCGGCCCGTCGATGAAGGCCTGTTCCTCTTCATTCAATTGCGCCTTGGGATAGGACAGCAGCTTGCTCCAGTCCGGACGGCCACTGAACAGTTCGCCGTCCCACCAGACCGTGCCAGCGTCGATGGCATCGCGTTCGGTTTGCGACATCGGCGGCAGGGTTTTCTGGAACCAGTTGAACATCGGCGCGCTGAACAATTTGCGGCGCAGGTCGGGCAGCAGCAAAGGCGCGGCGACGGCGGCGATCAACACCCAGAAAACCAGCAGCAGCCAGCCCGGTGCGCGGCTGAAAGCGCCCATGGCCACGACATAGATGGCCACGATGACCAAGGCGGGCAGCGGGGCGATGCGGCGGTGGGCCAAATAAGCAATCCCGACCAGCAAAACCAGTATCCACAACAACAGCATATTCATTCCTCCGTGAAACCAGGGCGAACCAGCCCACAGAGCTTAGACGGCATCCGCGAAACAGGCTGGTTGGAGCGATGTGATTCGAATCGTGGGAAACCCCGGATGATTTTCGTGCGACAAATGGGCCGCACACGTGGGAAATACGTTCATTGAGCGAGCGGCAAAGCGGCCATGTTTGGCCGAAACGTCGTTATCTCTGTGCTGAAGCTCTCGCTAGACTCGGAGCTTCCCCAGGAGATTATTTTCATGCGCGAGTATCTGAGTCCCGGCCGCTTCATCGATAGTGACCATCCGTCCGTGGTGGAGTTCGCCGAAAAGCACCGTGGCGCCAGTCGCGATCCGCTAGAGCAGGCGATCAGTCTCTATTACGCCGTGCGCGAAGCGGTGCGCTACAACCCGTACACGTTCAGTCGCGACCCGCAGACCCTGCGCGGCAGTTATGCGCTGGCGGCCGGGGAGAGTTACTGCGTGCCCAAGGCCACGTTGCTGGCAGGTGCAGCGCGGCATTGCGGGATTCCCGCGCGGATCGGCCTGGCGGATGTGCGCAATCATTTGTCGACGCCACGGCTGCTCGAATTGCTCAAGAGCGACATGTTCGCCATGCACGGCTACACCGAGTTTTACTTGCAGGATCGCTGGGTCAAGGCGACACCCGCGTTCAACCGCAAACTCTGCGACCTGTTCAATGTGGCGCCGCTGGAATTCGACGGGATCAACGACAGCGTTTTTCATCCCTTCAACCGCGATGGCGCGAAGCTGATGGAGTACCTGGTCGATCACGGCCAGTTCGCCGACGTACCTGAAGCGTTCTTTTTCGAACACCTGGAAAAGTGCTATCCGCACCTGTTCGGTGAGCAACAGCAACCACTATTGGGCGATATGCAGAGCGATTTGAGTCGCGCCTGATCCGGCGTATGCTGCCTGCCCACTTACCGAAAAAGAGGCGGTCATGCTGAAGATCTGGGGTCGGAAAAACTCGTCGAATGTCAGAAAACCATTGTGGGCCGCCGAAGAACTGGGACTGGCCTACGAGGCGATCGATGCCGGTGGCGCCTTTGGTGTCGTCGATACACCCGAATACCGCGCCATGAATCCCAATGGTCGCGTGCCTGTCATTGAAGACGACGGTTTTGTGTTGTGGGAGTCCAACGCCATCGTGCGTTACCTGATGGCCTTGCATGCCGGCGGCACGGCCTGGTACCCGAATAGTCCCAAGGCGCGGGCCACTGCCGACAAGTGGATGGACTGGACCACCTCAAGCTTTGCCGGCCCGTTCCGTACCGTGTTCTGGGGTGTGCTGCGTACCCCGGCAGACCAGCAGGACTGGCCCGCCATCAAGGCCGCGATCAAGGAGTGCGACACGCTGCTGGCAATGGCCGATCAGGCGTTGGCGAACAAGCCCTACCTGTCCGGAGACGAGATCGGCATGGGCGATATTCCCCTGGGCAGTTTCATTTATGCCTGGTTCGAGATGCCGATCGATCGTGCGCCACAACCGCATCTGCAGGCCTGGTATGGCCGGTTGAAACAGCGTCCGGCGTATCAAAAGGCGGTCATGACCGCGTTGACTTAATACTCACTATCGACACGCTTGACTGTACTTGTGTGGCGGCGACAAGCACCATTGTGCCACTCCGCTGCGGTTGTATTGTTCGCCGCCGCCCATACTTATCCTTTTCTTCCCTTCTTGGTGCGTAAATCAGATATGAGTTCCGCTCTGTCCATCCGGCAGCTAACCAAAACCTACGGCAACGGTTTCCAGGCCCTGAGTGGTATCGATCTGGATGTCGCCGAAGGTGACTTTTTCGCCTTGCTCGGCCCGAACGGCGCCGGCAAGTCCACGACCATCGGCATTCTCTCGACCCTGGTGAACAAGACCAGCGGCACGGTGAACATCTTCGGTCACGACCTGGACAGGAATCCTGCGCAGCTCAAACGCTCCATCGGCGTGGTGCCTCAGGAATTCAACTTCAACCAGTTCGAAAAGACCTTCGACATCGTCGTGACCCAGGCCGGCTACTACGGCATCCCGGCGAAAATCGCCAAGGAACGCGCCGAACAGTACCTGACCCAGCTCGGCCTGTGGGACAAGAAGGACGTGCCATCGCGCTCGCTGTCCGGCGGTATGAAGCGTCGCCTGATGATCGCCCGCGCGCTGGTTCATGAACCGCGCCTGTTGATCCTCGACGAGCCGACCGCCGGGGTGGACATCGAGCTGCGTCGCTCGATGTGGAGCTTCCTCACCGAGCTGAACCAGAAAGGCATCACCATCATCCTCACGACCCACTATCTGGAAGAGGCTGAGCAGTTGTGCCGCAACATCGGCATCATCGACCACGGCACCATCGTCGAGAACACCAGCATGCGGCAGTTGCTCAGCCAGCTGCATGTCGAAACCTTCCTGCTGGACCTCAAGGGCGACCTGCCAGCTGCGCCGCAGTTGCTCGGCTATCCGTCCCGGCTGATCGACAGCCACACCCTGGAAGTCCAGGTGGAAAAGTCCATGGGTATCACCGCGCTGTTCACCCAGTTGGCGCAGCAGAACATCGAAGTGCTGAGCCTGCGTAACAAAACCAATCGCCTCGAGGAGTTGTTCGTGTCCCTGGTGGAGAAAAATCTGTCGAAGGTGGCGGTATGAGTTCCGAGCTGCGCCCCAACCTCGTTGCCCTCAACACCATCGTTTACCGTGAAGTCCGGCGTTTCACCCGGATCTGGCCCCAGACCCTGCTGCCGCCGGCCATCACCATGGTCCTGTACTTCGTGATCTTCGGTAATCTGATTGGTCGGCAGATCGGCGACATGGGTGGCTTCACTTACATGGAGTACATCGTGCCGGGGCTGATCATGATGTCGGTGATCACCAACTCCTATGGCAACGTGGTGTCGAGTTTCTTCGGCAGCAAGTTCCAGCGGTCCATTGAAGAATTGATGGTCTCGCCGTTGTCGCCGCACACCATCCTGATCGGCTACACCCTGGGCGGTGTGCTACGCGGCTTGATGGTGGGGATCATCGTGACCCTGCTGTCGCTGTTCTTCACCCATTTGCAGGTGCATCACCTGGGCGTGACCATTCTGGTGGTGGTGCTGACCGCGACCATCTTCTCGTTGCTGGGCTTCATCAACGCCGTGTTTGCGCGCAACTTCGATGACATTTCGATCATCCCGACTTTCGTGCTGACGCCACTGACCTACCTGGGCGGGGTCTTCTACTCGATCACCTTGCTGCCACCGTTCTGGCAGACCGTGTCCCTGGCCAACCCGGTGCTGCACATGGTCAACGCGTTCCGCTACGGCATCCTTGGCGTATCGGATATCCGCATCAGCGTGGCCATCGCCTTCATGCTGGTTGCGACCGCGGTGCTGTATCTCGGTAGTGCAAGGTTGCTGGTCAGCGGGCGCGGGATGCGGACTTAAGGGATACCGCGTTGCTTTCAATCGCGAGCAGGCTCGCTCCCACAGGGGATCTTGTTCGCCGCGTAGATTGAATGTGGGAGCGAGCCTGCTCGCGAAAGCGTCAGCCCGGACACCACAAAAAAAACGGCCTCCCAAGTGGAGGCCGTTTTGCATTCTCACATCCGGCTCTTCTTGCGCCGCTTCCACTGCCTGGCCACCCACCAGCGCCAATACATCATCACCAGAAAGTAGGCCAGTGCGCCGAGTACCAGCCCAGTTACCACCGAGCCCAACAGAAACGGTTGCCACAAGGTCGAGATTTCACCCGTGATCCATTCCCAGTTCAGTGAGTCCGGCAACTGTCGGGCGGGAACGTCCATCAGCCAGGCGCCGGTCTGGTAAGTGCAGAAGAACACGGCAGGCATGGTGATCGGGTTGGTCAGCCAGACCAGGCTCACGGCAATCGGCATGTTGCCGCGCACGATGATGGCGAGGATTGCCGCCAGCAGCATCTGTAGCGGGATCGGCAGGAACGCGGCGAACAGCCCCACCGCCATGGCGCGGGCAACGGAGTGGCGGTTGAGGTGCCACAGGTTCGGGTCATGCAACAGCGTGCCGAGAAAGCGTAAGGACTTGTGTTCCCTGATGCTCATCGGGTCTGGCATGTAGCGTTTGAATAAGCGCCGGGGCATAAGGCTTCTCGGTCGGTCAGGGCGGCAAGTATGTCTGGATTCCATGAACTGCCTATTCAGATTTTGTGACAATTATTGACGGCGCCCATGGGACGAGCGGGCTAAGCCTTGAAGGGGACTTTCAAGGACGGGCTTATGCGCACAGGGATGATGGCGCTGGCGTTGGGTCTTTTGACCTTGCGTTTTTTACCGGCATTACCGCCGGTCTGGTTATGGCTGGCGATGCCGGTGGCGGGTTTGATGTTGCTGCCGTTCAGGACTTATCCGGTGGCGTTTTACTTGTTCGGCTTGAGTTGGGCCTGCGCGAATGCGCAATGGGCGCTGGATGACCGGTTACCGCCGGCGCTGGACGGAGAAACCCGTTGGGTCGAAGGGCGGGTCACTGGCTTGCCCCGGCATGACGACGGTGTCGTGCGTTTCGAGTTGACCGACATCCAGTCCCGACGTACCCGGCTGCCGCAGCAAATGCGTCTGGCCTGGTATGGCGGGCCGCCGGTGAACAGTGGCGAGCGCTGGCGCCTGGCAGTCAAGTTGAAGCGTCCGGTCGGGCTGCTCAATCCGCAGGCCTTCGACTACCAGGCCTGGTTGCTGGCACAACGCATCGGGGCGACCGGGACGATCAAGCAGGGCGAACGCCTTGCGCCAGCCCAGTGGGCCTGGCGCGATGCAATCCGTCAGCGTTTGCTGGCGGTGGATGCCCAAGGGCGAAACGGCGCGTTGACGGCGTTGGTGCTCGGGGACGGCGCCGGGTTGAGTCGCGAAGACTGGCAGGTATTGCAGGACACCGGCACGGTTCATCTGTTGGTGATTTCCGGGCAGCACATCGGATTGCTGGCGGGCGTCGTGTATCTGCTGATCGCCGGCCTGGCCCGCTTTGGGTTATGGCCGAACCGTCTGCCATGGTTGCCCTGGGCGTGTGGCCTGGCATTCGCCGCTGCGCTCGGTTACGGGATGCTGGCCGGTTTCGAGGTGCCGGTGCGACGGGCCTGCTTGATGATTGGTCTGGTGTTGTTGTGGCGTCTGCGGTTCCGTCATCTCGGTGCGTGGTGGCCACTGTTGTTGGCACTCAACGGCATTTTGCTGCTGGCGCCGCTGGCGAGTCTCCAGCCTGGTTTCTGGCTGTCTTTCGCGGCCGTGGCAGTCTTGATATTGACCTTCGGCGGACGTTTGGGGCCGTGGCGTTGGTGGCAGACCTGGACCCGTGCCCAGTGGCTGATTGCAATCGGGCTGTGCCCGTTGTTATTGGCACTGGGGTTGCCAATCAGTCTGAGCGGGCCGCTGGCCAATTTGTTTGCGGTGCCCTGGATCAGTCTGGTGGTACTGCCACCGGCGTTGCTCGGGACGCTGTTGCTGCCGGTGCCTTATGTGGGTGAGAAATTGCTGTGGCTGGCGGGCGGTCTGATCGACGGTTGGTTCAGCGGCTTGGGGTTCGTCTCCGGTCAGGTTCCTGCGTGGGTGCCCGCGGCGGTCCCGCTATGGGCCTGGGCAATCGGTGCTTTTGGCGCCTTTTTGCTCTTGCTGCCGCGAGGCTTGCCGATGCGCCCGTTAGGGTGGCCCATGCTGTTGATGCTGGTTTTTTCGCCCAGGCCGATGTTGCAGGAGGGCATGGCGGAAGTCTGGCAACTGGATGTCGGTCAAGGCCTGGCGATCCTGGTGCGCACTAGGCATCACACGTTGCTGTATGACGCCGGACCGCGTTTCGGAGAACTCGACCAGGGGGAACGGGTGGTGCTGCCGGCATTGCGCAAACTGGGGGTGAAGGGCATAGACCTGATGCTGATCAGCCACGCCCACGCCGATCATGCCGGCGGTGCCCCGGCGATTGCCAGGGGGTTGCCGGTGAAACAGGTGGTCAGTGGTGAACCGTCAGACTTGCCTGCGCAACTGCAGGCCGGGAGATGTGAGAGCGGTCGGCGGTGGACCTGGGATGAAGTCGATTTCCAGCTTTGGCACTGGCCATTGGCCGGCGACAGCAACCAGAACTCTTGTGTCTTGCTGATCGAGGCCAATGGCGAACGGTTGCTGTTGAGTGGCGACATCGATGCCGCCGCCGAGAGAGCCCTGCTGGACAGTCCGTTGGCCCGGCCCACCGATTGGCTGCAGGCGCCACACCACGGCAGTCGCAGCTCGTCGTCCAATGCCCTGCTGGATGTCCTGCAACCCAAAGGTGCGCTGATCTCCCGCGGGCAGGGCAATTCGTTTGGCCATCCGCATCCCACGGTCATCGCGCGTTATCAAAAACGTGGAATGGCGATCTACGACAGCGTCGAACAGGGTGCCATTCGTCTGCAACTGGGACGCTTCGAGCCGCCGTGGTCATTGCGCCAGGAACGGCGTTTCTGGCGCGATCCGCCGCCCTTGAACCCATAACCGAGCGTTATCAAAGCCCGACCGGATGCGACATCACGGTCTTCGGTGCGTCCACCCCCTATGTTAGAGTGGCGCACTTTTTCGAGGGGGCTGTCACTGTGTGGGAATTGGTCAAATCCGGCGGCTGGATGATGCTGCCGATCATTTTGAGTTCCATCGCGGCCATGGCGATCGTTGCCGAGCGTCTGTGGACCCTGCGGGCCAGCCGCGTGACCCCGGAGCACTTGCTCGGGCAGGTATGGGTCTGGATCAAGGACAAACAGCTCAATAAGGAAAAGCTCAAGGAACTGCGCACCAATTCGCCTTTGGGCGAGATCCTGGCGGCCGGCCTGGCCAACTCCAAGCATGGTCGCGAGATCATGAAGGAGTGCATCGAAGAGGCCGCTCAACGGGTCATCCATGAGCTCGAACGCTACGTCAACGCCCTGGGCACCATTGCTGCCATGGCCCCGTTGCTGGGCTTGCTCGGTACCGTGCTGGGCATGATCGATATTTTCAGCGCGTTCACAGGCTCAGGCATGACCACCAACGCCTCGGTACTGGCCGGTGGTATTTCCAAGGCCCTGATCACCACGGCTGCCGGTTTGATGGTTGGTATCCCGGCGGTATTCTTCCATCGATTCCTGCAACGCCGGATCGATGAACTGGTGGTAGGGATGGAGCAGGAAGCGATCAAACTGGTCGAGGTAGTGCAGGGCGACCGCGACGTGGACCTGGCCGGGAGCAAAGCGTGAAATTCCGCCGCAAACCACGGGAAACGGTGGACATCAACCTCGCGTCGCTGATCGACGTGGTGTTCATCCTGCTACTGTTTTTTGTCGTGACCACCACCTTCACCCGTGAAACCCAGCTGCGCGTCGATCTGCCGGAAGCGGTCAGCGGCGCGCCGGCCGACGATCAGAACAAGCCTCTGGACATCGCCATCAGTGCCGACGGCGTGTTCTCGGTGAACAACCAGATCCTGCCGAAAAGCGACCTGGCTTCGCTGATGGACGCGCTGCAGAAGGAAGCCAATGGCGACACCAACCGGCCACTGTCGATCAGCGCTGATGGCAAGACACAGCATCAGTCCGTCATCACCGCCATGGATGCGGCCGGCAAGCTCGGTTTCAGCCATTTGCGCATGACCACTGTCGAAGCGGCGCCCCCCGCGTCCTGATGGCCATGTCCGATCGATTGCTCGCCGCGTGGTACGCAGGTCATCCGGCCCTGAAACTGTTGCAGCCACTGGAATGGCTGTACCGGCGCGTGGTCATGAACAAGCGCAAGCGCTTTCTGGCCGGTGAGGGCGAGATCTATCAGCCACCGGTGCCGTTGATCGTGGTCGGCAACATCACCGTGGGTGGCACCGGCAAGACACCGCTGATTCTGTGGATGATCGAGCACTGCCAGCGCAGCGGCCTGCGGGTCGGCGTGGTCAGCCGCGGCTACGGCGCCAAACCGCCGCAATTGCCATGGCGAGTCGAGGCCGAGCAAGGCGCCGAGGTCGCCGGTGACGAGCCGTTGCTGATCGTCCAGCGCACGGGCGTACCGCTGATGATCGACCCCAATCGCAGCAACGCCGTCAAAGCCTTGTTGGCCAGTGAGCCGCTGGACCTGATCCTGTCCGACGACGGCATGCAGCACTACCGCATGGCCCGTGACCTGGAACTGGTGCTGATCGACGCCGCCCGTGGCCTGGGCAATCGCCGTTGCCTGCCTGCCGGGCCATTGCGTGAGCCGGTCGAGCGCCTGCAAAGCGTCGACGCGGTCCTCTACAACGGTGCCGTGGCCGACCGCGATGATGGATTTGCCTTCCTGTTGCAACCCACCGCGCTGGTCAACCTGCTCAGCGGCGAACGGCGTCCCCTCGACCACTTTGGCGCAGGCCAGGCCGTGCACGCGGTGGCCGGCATCGGTAATCCACAACGTTTCTTCAAGACCCTCGAAACGCTACACTGGCAGCCGGTTCCACATGCGTTTGCCGACCACGCCGAATACAGCGTGGAGGCGTTGAATTTCACGCCGTCATTGCCGTTGGTGATGACGGAAAAGGACGCGGTGAAATGCCGTGCCTTTGCCGCCGCCGACTGGTGGTACCTGGCGGTCGATGCTGTGCCGTCGCCGGCCTTCGTGGCCTGGTTCGACACGCAGTTGATGCGCCTGCTGCCGGCTCGTTTGTTGCCTTAACTCCGTTTTTTCCAGGGAATGCTCATGGACACCAAATTGCTCGATATCCTCGCTTGCCCGGTCTGCAAAGGCCCGCTCAAGCTCAGCGCCGACAAGACCGAGCTGATCAGCAAGGGCGCAGGCCTGGCCTACCCGATTCGCGACGGCATCCCGGTGATGCTCGAATCCGAAGCGCGCACCCTGACCACCGACGAGCGCCTGGATAAATGACCACAGCCTTTACCGTCGTCATTCCATCGCGTTACGCCTCCACACGCCTGCCCGGCAAGCCGCTGCTGCTGATCGCCGGCAAGCCGATGATCCAGCACGTCTGGGAACAGGCGAGCAAAAGCAGCGCCGAGCGGGTAGTGGTGGCCACCGACGACGCGCGCATCGTCGAGGCCTGCAATGGCTTTGGCGCCGAAGTGGTGCTGACCCGTGAAGATCACAACTCCGGCACCGATCGCCTGGCCGAAGTCGCGATGAAGCTGGGCCTGGCGCCCGACGCAATCGTGGTCAACGTCCAGGGCGACGAGCCGCTGATCCCGCCGAACGTGATCGATCAGGTGGCCGCCAACCTGGCAGCCCACGCCGAAGCGCGCATGGCCACCCTGGCCGAGCCGATCGAAGACGTGGACACCCTGTTCAATCCCAACGTGGTCAAGGTCGTCAGCGACCTCAATGGCCTGGCGCTGACGTTCAGCCGTTCTACCTTGCCCTGGGCGCGGGATGCCTTCGCCGTGAACCGTGAGCAGTTGCCCGAAGGTGTGCCGTACCGCCGCCATATCGGCATTTATGCCTATCGCGCCGGATTCCTGCAGGATTTCGTCAGCTGGGGTCCATGCTGGCTGGAAAACACCGAGTGTCTGGAACAGCTGCGTGCGCTGTGGCACGGCGTACGAATTCACGTCGCCGATGCACTGATCGCGCCGCCACCCGGTGTCGACACCGTTGAAGACCTTGAGCGCGTTCGTCGCCTGCTGGAGGCGTGATGCGGGTTCTGTTTGTCTGCCTGGGCAACATCTGTCGCTCGCCCACGGCCGAAGGCGTGCTGCGGCATAAGCTGCGCGAGGCCGGCTTGGCCGATCAGGTTGAAGTGGCCTCCGCCGGCACCGGTGACTGGCATGTCGGCAAGGCGCCGGACAAGCGCAGTCAGGCCGCGGCGAAGCTGCGCGGTTATGACTTGTCCGCCCAGCGCGCCCGGCAAGTCAGCCGTGCCGATTTCGCCACCTACGACCTGATCCTGGCGATGGATAACAGCAACCTGCGCAACCTCAAGGCCTTGCAGCCGGCCAAGGGCAAGGCCGAGCTGGACCTGTTCCTGCGTCGCTACCAGTCGCCAGTCGATGAAGTGCCGGACCCGTACTACGACGGCGAACAAGGCTTCGAGCAGGTGCTGGACCTGATCGAGCACGCCAGTGATTTACTGGTGATCGAATTGAAGGGGCGGTTATGAGTTTGCAGGTTCAATCACAGGTTTCGCTCAAACCGTTCAACAGCTTTGGCGTGGATGTCCAGGCCCGGCTGTTTGCCGAGGCCCATAGCGACGCCGATGTGCGCGAAGCTCTGGCCTACGGGCTGGAGTACAAGGTCCCGGTGCTGGTGATCGGCGGCGGCAGCAACCTGTTGCTGACGGCGGATATCGAATCACTGGTACTGCGCATGGCCACGCGCGGGATTCGCGTGCTGAGCGATGAGGGCGGCAAAGTGGTGATCGAGGCCGAGGCGGGCGAGCCCTGGCATCCATTTGTGCAACACACACTGTCCCTGGGGCTGTCCGGCCTGGAAAATCTCAGCCTGATTCCCGGCACTGTCGGTGCGGCACCGATGCAGAACATTGGCGCTTATGGCGTCGAGATCAAGGATGTGTTCGCCGGCCTGACCGCCCTCGATCGCCAGACCGGCAAACTGCGCGACTTTACCCTGCAAGAGTGCAACTTCGCCTACCGCGACAGCCTGTTCAAGCAGGAGCCGGGGCGTTGGTTGATTCTACGTGTGCGTTTCGTCCTCGACCGCGCCGCGCATTTGCACCTGGAGTACGGCCCGGTGCGCCAGCGCCTGACCGAACAAGGCATCGAGCATCCGACCGCCAGCGATGTCAGCCAGGCCATTTGCAGCATCCGCAACGAAAAACTCCCGGACCCGGCCGTACTCGGCAATGCCGGCAGCTTTTTCAAGAACCCTTTGGTGTCGTCGGCGCTGGCTGCACGGCTCAAGGGTGAATACCCGGACCTGGTGGCCTATGCGCAACCCGACGGGCAGATGAAACTGGCCGCCGGTTGGCTGATCGAGCGGGCAGGGTGGAAAGGTTTCCGTGAAGCTGATGCTGGCGTGCATAAATTACAGGCGCTGGTGCTGGTCAACTATGGAGGCGCGACGGGCCTGCAACTGCTGAATCTGGCGCAGCGCATCCAGAAAGACATTCTCGAGCGTTTCCATGTCGATCTGGAAATGGAGCCGAACCGGTATTGAGCTAAGCTTTCAAGACGGATCAAAAAGCCCTGCACAATGTTTATTGTGCAGGGCTTTTTTGTTAATGCTCGGTTAACTTAGTCAGCTAACGATGCACACTCTTGCTCCACCAAAGGCCCGGTGCAGACCGTTTGCGTCCGCATAAGAGAGCCCATTAGCCTGAGTCGATCTGCGTGCGACCCACCGAGATCCAGCGGCAGATTGCTCG
This sequence comes from Pseudomonas sp. BF-R-30, assembly GCF_019956175.1. Lineage (NCBI taxonomy): Bacteria > Pseudomonadati > Pseudomonadota > Gammaproteobacteria > Pseudomonadales > Pseudomonadaceae > Pseudomonas > Pseudomonas sp. BF-R-30. The sequence continues at coordinate 133,494 of NZ_JAHBDE010000022.1, forward strand.
ACCCCATAACTCAAGACCTATGCGGGCGTGCCCATGATTACCCTAAAACTCAATGGTCAAGACCATCAACTCGACGTCACCGAGGACATGCCGCTGCTCTGGGCGATCCGCGACGTGGCCGGTTACAACGGCACCAAGTTCGGCTGCGGCATGGGCCTGTGCGGCGCCTGTACCATTCATATCGAAGGAGCTCCGGCACGCAGTTGCATTACGCCCATCGGTTCAGTCGTCGGGCAGAATGTCAGCACCATCGACAACCTGCACGCCGATCCGATCGGCAAAGTCGTGCAGCAAGCCTGGCTCGACACGGCAGTGGCTCAATGCGGCTTCTGCCAGGGCGGGCAAATCATGTCGGCGACGGCGCTGCTCAAGACCCATCCGAACCCGAGCGACGAGCAGATCGAAGAAGCCATGGTCGGCAACATCTGCCGCTGCGGCACCTATAACCGTATCAAGACCGCGATCCGTCAGGCTTCCACTCACCTGAAGGAGGCCAAGGCATGAGCCGGTTACCGAATGATTTCGCCCTGAGCAACCTCAGTCGCCGTGGTTTTCTCAAGGGCGTGGGGGCGACCGGTGCGCTGGTGGTCGCCGCGAGTTGGGGCTGGCAAGACGCGTTTGCCGAAGAGAAAGAGAAGAAGTTCGGCGCCGACGGCATGCCCCACGGCTGGGTCGACGATCCGAAAGTCTATGTGAGTATCGCCGCCGATGGCACGGTGACCGTTATCTGCAACCGCTCGGAGATGGGCCAGGGCGTGCGAACCAGCTTGACCATGGTGGTGGCCGATGAACTGGAAGCCGACTGGGCGATGGTCAAGGTACAGCAGGCCCCCGGCGATGAAGTGCGCTTCGGCAACCAGGACACCGACGGCTCGCGCAGCATGCGTCACTGGTACGAGCCGATGCGTCGCTGCGGTGCCGCCGCACGCGCGATGCTGGAACAAGCCGCCGCTGACCAATGGAAAGTGTCAGTCGGCGAGTGCCAGGCGCAACTTCATAAAGTCATTCATAAACCGTCGGGCCGCGATCTGGGCTATGGCGCGCTGGCCGCCGCCGCTGGCGCTTTGGCCGTGCCTGCGCGAGAAAGCCTGAGACTCAAGCAACCTTCGGAATTTCGATATATCGGTAAGGAAGGCACCAAGGCCATCGACGGTGAAGACATCGTCAATGGTCGTGCGGTGTACGGCGCCGACGTGCATTTCGACGGCATGCTGTACGCGACCATTGCGCGGCCCACGGTGTATGGCGGCAAGGTCAAAAGCTTCGATGGCAGCGCGGCGATGAAAGTCCCTGGCGTGGTCAAAGTGGTACAGATCGAAAGCCGTCCGTTGCCTTCGGAGTTCCAACCCCTGGGCGGCATCGCCGTGGTGGCGAGCAATACCTGGGCGGCGATAAAGGGCCGCGAGGCACTGAAAATCGAATGGGACGACGGCCCCAACGCCAGCTACGACTCGATTGCCTATCGCAAGGAACTCGAAGCCGCCTCGCTCAAGCCCGGCAAGGTGGTGCGCAATACCGGCAACCTCGATGAGGCCATGGCCAGCGCCGATAGCACGCTGGAAGCCTCCTACTACTTGCCGCATTTGTCACAGTCGCCGATGGAACCGATGGTCGCCATTGCGCGGTTCAAGGACGGTGCGTGCCAAGCCTGGGGGCCAAGCCAGGCGCCGCAGGTCACCCGGGAACGGATCGGTGAGCGCCTGGGGCTGCCATTCGACAAGGTCACGTTCAACGTGACTCTGCTCGGGGGCGGGTTCGGGCGCAAGTCCAAGCCTGACTTCATCATCGAGGCCGCCATCCTCGCCAAGGAATTCCCCGGCAAAGCGGTGCGGGTGCAATGGACCCGCGAAGACGACATCCACTGTTCCTATTTTCACACCGTGTCGGCCGAATACCTCAAGGCCAGCCTGAACAAGGATGGCCTGCCATCCGGCTGGTTGCACCGTACGGTGGCACCGAGCATCACCGCGTTGTTTGCGCCGGGCATGAACCATGAGGCGGCGTTCGAACTGGGCATGGGGTTCACCAACATGGCGTATGCGATTCCCAACATTCGCCTGGAAAACCCCGAGGCAACGGTGCATACCCGGGTAGGTTGGTATCGCTCGGTGTCGAACATTCCCCATGGTTTCGCGATCCAGAGTTTTATCGATGAACTGGCGCACAAGGCCGGGCAGGATCCGCTGAAGTACCAGATCAGATTGCTCGGCCCGGACCGTCAGATCGATCCGCGTACCTTGAGTGAAGAGTGGAACTACGGAGAATCCCCTGAGCGTTATCCGATCGACACCGCGCGCCTGCGCACGGTACTGGAGACCGCCGCCAAAGCCGCCGGTTGGGGGCGTGAGTTGCCCAAGGGACGCGGCCTGGGCCTGGCAGTGCATTACAGCTTCGTGACGTATGTGGCGGCGGTGATCGAGGTGGAGGTCAAGGACGACGGTACGCTGGTGGTGCACAAGGCTGACATCGCCGTCGATTGCGGGCCGCAGATCAACCCCGAGCGGATTCGCGCGCAATTCGAAGGCGCCTGCGTCATGGGCCTGGGTAATGCGGTGCTGGGGGAAATCAGCTTCAAGGACGGCAAGGTCCAGCAGGATAACTTCCATATGTACGAAGTGGCGCGCATGTCCTTGGCGCCGAAGGAAGTGGCGGTGCATCTGGTGACGCCGCCGGGCAATGTCCCGTTGGGTGGTGTGGGTGAACCGGGCGTGCCACCGATTGCGCCGGCACTGTGCAACGCGATCTTCGCCGCCACCGGCAAACGCATCCGCAATCTGCCGGTTCGTTATCAGCTGTCGGGTTGGCAGAAGGCCGGCGCCTGATGGACAGCGCCGATCTGAACGTCCTGCGCAGCGTGTTGCAATGGCATCGCGCCGGTCAGCGGGTGGTGTTGTACAGCGTGGTCGAAACCTGGGGCACTGCGCCCCGGGCACCCGGCGCCATGCTGGCCCTGCGCGAAGACGGCATGGTGATTGGTTCGGTCTCGGGCGGGTGTGTCGAAGATGACTTGATTGCCCGGCTGCACGACGGACGCCTCGCACTTGACGGGCCGCCGGTGCAATTGATCACCTACGGCGTGACCCGCGAGGAAGCCGCACGTTTCGGCTTGCCCTGCGGTGGCACCTTGCGCTTGACCGAGGAGCGTATCGACGATGGGGATTGGGTCGAGCAATTGCTCGCCCGTTGCGAGGCCCATGAAATCGTTGCGCGTGAACTGAACCTGACCACCGGCGAAGTACTTTTGCAGCCGGCCAGTAAAGATGACGTGTTGACGTTCGACGGGCAGACCCTGCGGGTGATCCATGGCCCGCGCTGGCGCTTGCTGCTGATCGGCGCTGGGCAGCTGTCGCGCTATGTGGCGCAAATGGCCCGGCTGCTGGATTTCGAGGTGCTGATTTGCGACCCGCGTAGCGAGTTCGTCTACGGCTGGGAGGAACAGCACGGACGATTCGTTTCGGGCATGCCGGATGAGGCGGTATTGAATATCCAGACCGATGAACGCACGGCTATCGTGGCCTTGACCCATGATCCGCGTCTGGATGACATGGCGCTGCTCACGGCCCTGGATTCCAGGGCTTTTTACGTCGGAGCGCTGGGGTCGCGGGTCAACAGCCAGAAGCGCCGGGAAAACCTGGCTCAACTGGGTTTGTCGCAATCGGCGATTGACCGCTTGCATGGCCCGATCGGTTTGCACATCGGCAGTCATAATCCAGCGGAAATTGCCTTGTCGCTCATGGCGGAAATCGTGGCGGTCAAAAACGGCATCGAACTGAAGCAGAAGAAAGTCCTGCGGGAGAGCGTATGAGCAAATCCATCGGCGTTATCGTGTTGGCAGCGGGGCAGGGCAGCCGGTTTCGTCAGGTGGCGGGTGCCGAAAAGGATAAGTTGGTGGCCGATTGCACCGGGTGTGACGGCGTGGTGCGGTCCGTCATTGAGCACACATTGGTCAACCTGCCGGCGACGCTGGACAAGCGCGTACTGGTGACCACTGCTGACCGCCCGCAAGTGATTCGCATGGCTCAGGCCTATGGCTGCGAGATTGTGCTGATCGAATCGACGGGAATGGGCGACAGCATTGCCGCGGGAGTCGCTGCCTGCAAGCACCTCGATGGCTGGCTGATGGTGCTGGGGGATATGCCGTTCATCCTGCCATCGAGTATCGAGCAAGTGGTGGCGGGGATTGGCGATGACAGTATCAGCGTGCCCGTGCAGGACGGCGGGTACGGGCATCCGGTCGGGTTCGGACGGGACTTCGCGGCGGGGTTGATGGCGCTATCGGGGGATCGCGGCGCCAAGCCGCTGTTCGCCCAAGGGCGGGTGGTTGAAGTGAGCGTGGATGATCCTGGTGTGGTGTGGGATGTGGATGTGCCGCAGGCATTGATCTTCAAGCCTGCCTAGACCTTCAGGCCAGCCTGGATCCCCTGTAGGAGCGAGCCTGCTCGCGATAGCAATCTGGCATCCAACAGAGATGCAATCTGATCCACCGCTATCGCGAGCAGGCTCGCTCCTACAAGGGATTGCTGTGAAGTCCGGACATAAAAAAAGCCCCGCCTGGGATCACCAGGCGGGGCTTTTTAGTGGCCGATGGAATCAGACGAGAGGTTTAGGCTCGTGTTCTTTTTCCTGGGCTTGCTCGTGTTGCTCTACCGCTTCCTGAACGGAGCGCGGTGCTTCGTGGATCACCGACTCAACCGGCTCGGCAGCCACTTCGGCAGCCGGGGCAGGAGCTGCCTCAACCACTTCAGCAGCAACCGGTGCAGGCTCGGCGGCGACAACCGCTTCAGCTGGAGCCGCAGCGGCAGCCAGTTCAGCTTCCTTCTGCAGACGCTCGGCTTCACGCTTGCGACGACGCACTTCACGCGGGTCGTTAGGCGCACGGCCACTTGGCGTCAGGGCGCTGGCAGGAGCGGCTTCGACCACTGGTGCCGGTGCTTGGGCAACGACCGGTGCTTCAACGGCTGGCGCTTCAACCACCGGCGCCGGGGCCGGTTCGGCAGCGGCAACCACCGGCTCGGAAACCATGGCTTCTGCCACTTGGGTTTCAGCGGCTGGTGCAGCGGTTTCAGCGACCGCTGGCTCGGCAACCCAGTTGAATGCGGTTTGCTCTTCGCGAACTTCACGCACGGTGTCCGTCACGGTTTCAACAACCGCTTCTGCATCCTGGGCAGGTGCTTCTACCACTGGCGCTGGCTCGGCAGCCGCTTCAACAGCAGGCTGAGCTTCTGGCGCTGGCGCCACTTCGATTTCCGGCGAGGCGGTGACTTCGACCGGTGTGGTCGCTTCAACGACTGGCGCTTCAACCGGAGCTGCTTCCAGGGTCGCGGCAGTGGCGCGTTCGGCTTGCACATTGGCTTCAGCTTCTGCTGGAGCGCTGATCACGCTGCTGGCAACAGCTGCGGTGACAGCCAGGCCGGCGGCCAGATCGGCAGTGCTTGGCGCTTCAGCGTTTTCGCCGGACTCGGACTCTTCCGAACCTTCGATCACGTTGCCGTTGGCGTCACGCTGACGCTCGCGACGGTTGCTGCGACGACGCTGACCACGGGAGCGGCGGCGTGGACGGTCGCCTTCGGCGCTTTCCTGACCGTCTTCCGACAGTTGCTCTTCGTTGGTGGTCAGTTCTTCTTCAGTTGCGGCTGCGGCAGCTTGTTCGGCACGTGGCTGACGTTCTTCACGCGGTGGGCGTGGCGCGCGTTCTTCACGTGGCTGACGAGCCGGGCGTTCTTCAGCGGTAGCAGCCGTAGCGGTAGCAGCGGCGGCCGGAGCAGCCGGAGCGGCATCCAGAGGCTCGCGCAGTTCACGAACGCGTTCTTCACGCTCGCCACGTGGCTTGCGATCTTCACGCGGAGCGCGCGGTGCACGTTCTTCACGAGGCGCGCGTGGTGCGCGTTCTTCGCGGGCTACCGCTGGCGTTTCTTCGCGGGTTTCGCGAGGTTCACGCACTTCCCGTGGCTGGCGCTCTTCACGCGGCTCACGTGGTGCGCGTTCTTCACGCGGTGCACGCTCTTCGCGAGGCTTGCGCTCTTCATCGCGGCGACCGTTACGGTTGCGGCTCTGCTGGCGGCCGTTGCGACGCTCTTCGTTGCGGGCCGGACGCTCGGCGGCAGGTTTTTCAACCACAACCGGTGCGGCAGGCTCTTCCTTGGTGGCGAACAGGCTCACCAGCGACTTCACCAGGCCTTTGAACAGGCTTGGCTCCGGTACGGCGGCCGGGGCAGGGGCTGGAGCGGCCACTTCGGTCGGCACCGGAGCGTTGGCGCGGGCCGGGGCCGTTTTGACCGCAGCTTCCTGGCGAACCAGGGTGCGGGTCGCAGCGGCTGGCTGGACTTCTTCGACTTCGGCAGCGGCAGCGGCGATTTCGTAGCTGGACTGGTTGGTCGCGGCTTCCGGGCTGTCGTCACGCAGGCGCTGTACTTCGAAGTGCGGCGTTTCGAGGTGATCGTTCGGCAGGATGACGATGCGGGCACGGGTGCGCAGTTCGATCTTGGTGATCGAGTTGCGTTTTTCGTTGAGCAGGAACGCCGCCACCGGGATCGGCACTTGTGCACGAACTTCGGCGGTACGGTCTTTCAGGGCTTCTTCTTCGATCAGGCGCAGGATCGCCAGGGACAGCGATTCAACGTCACGGATGATGCCGGTGCCGTTGCAACGCGGGCAGACGATGCCGCTGCTTTCACCCAGGGATGGACGCAGGCGCTGACGGGACATTTCCAGCAGGCCGAAGCGCGAAATGCGACCGACTTGCACGCGAGCGCGGTCGGCTTCCAGGCATTCGCGGACTTTTTCTTCCACGGCGCGCTGGTTCTTGGCAGGGGTCATGTCGATGAAGTCGATGACGATCAGGCCGCCGATGTCGCGCAGGCGCAACTGACGGGCGATTTCCTCGGCCGCTTCAAGGTTGGTTTGCAGCGCGGTTTCTTCGATGTCGCTGCCTTTGGTGGCGCGCGCCGAGTTGATGTCGATGGACACCAGGGCTTCGGTCGGATCGATCACGATGGAACCGCCGGAAGGCAGTTCGACAACGCGCTGGAAAGCGGTTTCGATCTGGCTTTCGATCTGGAAACGGTTGAACAGCGGAACGCTGTCTTCGTACAGCTTGATCTTGCTGGCGTACTGCGGCATTACCTGGCGGATGAAGGTCAGGGCTTCGTCCTGGGCTTCAACGCTGTCGATCAGCACTTCGCCGATGTCCTGGCGCAGGTAGTCGCGGATCGCGCGGATGATCACGTTGCTTTCCTGGTAGATCAGGAATGGCGCGGCGCGGTCCAGCGAAGCTTCCTTGATGGCGGTCCACAGTTGCAGCAGGTAGTCGAGGTCCCACTGCATTTCTTCGCTGCTGCGGCCAAGGCCTGCAGTGCGCACGATCAGGCCCATGTCGGCCGGGGCAACCAGACCGTTCAGGGCTTCACGCAGTTCGTTGCGCTCTTCGCCTTCGATGCGACGGGAGATACCGCCGGCACGCGGGTTGTTCGGCATCAGCACCAGGTAACGACCGGCCAGGCTGATGAAGGTGGTCAGGGCTGCGCCCTTGTTGCCACGTTCTTCTTTTTCGACCTGAACGATGACTTCCTGGCCTTCGCTCAGGACGTCCTTGATGTTGACGCGACCTTCCGGGGCTTTCTTGAAGTATTCGCGGGAGATTTCTTTGAGGGGCAGGAAGCCGTGGCGCTCAGAGCCGAAATCGACAAAGGCAGCCTCGAGGCTTGGTTCGATGCGAGTAATCCGGCCTTTATAGATGTTGGCCTTCTTCTGCTCGCGTGCACCGGATTCGATGTCCAGGTCGTAGAGGCGCTGGCCATCTACCAGTGCAACACGCAACTCTTCGGGTTGAGTTGCGTTAATCAGCATTCTTTTCATGTAGTACCGTCGGTTTCCGGGCTGCCGGAAACGGCGTTCGGCACACACGACTTCTCACGGTCGGTGTCAGGTGCGTCGGGAGTGGTTGGCCATTTCCCGTGTCCAGCGAAGTCCGGCCAATGTGGGCCTTCATCGCGACGTACGCGTCCTGCTTGCTGTGGCTACTTAAGCACTCAGTCAGGAGGAGGAATCAACCAGCGGCTGTGGACGAGATGAAGCGTCTTGAGAAAGCCTGTTGCTACACAGTCCGGCGGTTGTGCATCTCCACCCTACACGTATCCCTGATAATTCGGGTGCTGCCGCGCGCAGAATCCGCAGCGGGTTGGCATTTACCGTGAGCTCCGAAAGGGGAGGTCACGCATCATGGCTAATTTAGGCGTTGTTTCCGATGCCTTCGCTCGGGGTCATTCGCAGCTGACTGCACTTTGTGAACTGGCCGTGAATATGGCTCGCAAAACGAGTGGAAAACTCTGCTTTGTGGCGTGATTCAGGCCTCATGTCACCTGCGCTCGTTACACCTGCAAACTCCACCGTTACGTAGCGAAAGCCCCGTAGGACGGCCTCGCGTCCTGGTGAATTGCGTTGGTCAGGGCCGGTTTTTGACCGTTGGTCCGCTGTCCAGGCCGCTTTTGGCGACGTTCGCGACTATAGCAGCAATGATTAAGTGCTTCAATTCCATAAAAAATTGTTATCATCCGCGCCATGACGACGACTACCCCCCCGACTCCAGGCGTACAACTGCTTGAGGTCTCGCCGGAATATGCCGGCCAACGCATTGATAATTTCCTTCTCGCCCGACTCAAAGGCGTGCCCAAGACCTTGATTTACCGCATTTTGCGCAAGGGCGAAGTGCGCGTGAACAAAGGTCGGATCAAGCCCGAGTACAAGCTGCAGGCGGGCGATATCGTGCGCGTGCCGCCGGTTCGGGTGCCTGAGCGCGACGAACCGGTGCCACTGGCACAAGGCCTGTTGCAGCGGCTCGAGGCCTCGATTGTCTTCGAAGACAAGGCGCTGATCGTGATCAACAAGCCCGCGGGCATTGCTGTTCATGGTGGCAGCGGCCTGACTTTCGGGGTGATCGAAGCCTTTCGTCAGTTGCGCCCCGATTGCAAAGAGCTCGAACTGGTTCACCGTCTCGACCGTGATACGTCCGGCCTGTTGATGATCGCCAAGAAGCGCAGCATGTTGCGCCACTTGCACACCGCATTGCGCGGTGATGGCGTCGACAAGCGCTACATGGCGCTGGTCCGCGGTAACTGGGCGAGCTCGATCAAGCAAGTCCGTGCGTCGCTGGGCAAGAGCAATCTGCGCTCCGGCGAGCGCATGGTCGAGGTCGACGAGGAGGAGGGGAAGGAGTCCGTGACCGTGTTCAAGGTCCTGCGCCGCTTCGGCGACTTTGCCACCCTGATCGAAGCCAAGCCGATTACCGGCCGGACTCACCAGATCCGCGTCCATACCTTGCACGCCGGGCATTGCATCGCTGGCGACACCAAGTATGGCGACGAAGGTTTCAGCAAGGAAATCCGCGATCTGGGCGGCAAACGCCTGTTCCTGCACGCCTACATGCTGACGGTGCCGCTCCCCGATGGTGGTGAGCTGAAGCTGCAAGCGCCGGTCGACGAGATGTGGGCCAAAACCGTGGAGCGATTGAGTGCGCCCATCTGATTACAAGCTGCTGATCTTTGATTGGGACGGCACTCTGGCCGATTCCATTGGTCGGATTGTCGAGGCGATGCACGTTGCCTCGCAGCGTTCCGGTTTTGAGCTGCGCGATGATCTGGCCGTCAAGGGCATCATCGGCCTGGGCTTGCCGGAAGCGATCCGCACCCTGTACCCCGAAATCGGCGATGCCGAGCTGATCGCGTTCCGCGAGCACTATGCTGAGCATTACATCGCGTCGGAGGCTGTGCCTTCGCCGCTGTTCGAGGGTGTGGTCGAGTCGCTCGAGGCATTTCGTGCCGAGGGCTATCATCTGGCTGTGGCGACCGGCAAGGCCCGTCGCGGGCTGGATCGGGTGTTGAAGTCCCATGGCTGGGAGAATTACTTCGATATCACTCGCGCCGCCGACGAAACCGCGAGCAAGCCCCATCCGCTGATGCTCGAACAAATTCTCGCCCATTGCGAGGTTCGCCCGGAACAGGCGTTGATGGTGGGTGATTCGTCCTTTGATTTGCAGATGGCGCGCAACGCCGGCATGGGTTCGGTGGCCGTCAGTTATGGCGCTCAATCGATCGATGCGTTGAGGTTGTATGAGCCGCGACTGGCCATCGACCGTTTTTCAGAATTGCATGCCTGGCTGAATCAGCGGGCTTAACCGGTTGTTTTTGGGGTGGATGGCATGACCGACGAATGGAAGGCGCCCGCCAAGGCGAGCGCAGAGAGCGGTGACGACAAAAGCTGGAAACTGCTGGAAAAGACCCTGCTGGCCGGCATACAGGAGCAGCGCCGGTCCCGTCGCTGGGGGATATTCTTCAAGTTTCTGATTTTTGTGTATCTGTTCGGCGCCATTGCCCTGTTTTCGCCTCTGATGGATATGGAAAAGGCCGGCACCCTTAGTGCCAATTACACGGCGTTGATCGATGTGAGAGGCATGATTGCCGACAGGGAGTCGGCCAGTGCAGACAATATCGTTGGCAGCTTGCGTGCGGCTTTCGAGGACAAGAAGGTCAAGGGCGTCATCCTGCGCATCAACAGCCCGGGCGGCAGTCCGGTGCAGTCGGGTTATGTCTATGACGAGATCAAGCGTCTGCGCGGTCTGCACCCGGACATCAAGCTCTATGCGGTCATTTCCGATCTGGGGGCTTCCGGCGCTTACTACATCGCCAGTGCGGCGGATCAGATCTACGCCGACAAGGCGAGCCTGGTCGGCTCCATCGGTGTGACGGCAGCCGGTTATGGCTTTGTCGGCACCATGGAGAAGCTGGGTGTCGAACGTCGTACCTACACCTCTGGCGAGCACAAGTCGTTCCTCGATCCATTCCAGCCACAGAAGCCGGAAGAAACCGCCTTCTGGCAGGGCGTGCTCGATACGACCCACAAGCAGTTCATCAATAGCGTCAAGCAGGGTCGTGGCGACCGCCTGAAAGACAAGGAGCATCCGGAGCTGTTCTCTGGCCTGGTCTGGTCCGGCGAGCAGGCGCTGCCATTGGGATTGATCGATGGGCTGGGTAATGCCAGTTCGGTTGCGCGGGATGTGATCGGTGAGAAAGAACTGGTGGACTTCACCGTTCAGGAATCGCCATTCGATCGCTTTTCGAAAAAGCTCGGCGCCAGCGTGGCTGAGCATTTGGCGATGTGGATGGGTTTTAACGGTCCGTCGCTGCGCTGATTCTGACGTGACATGAAAAACCGGCCTGCGTGGCCGGTTTTTTAGTATCGGGATTCAGGGAACCTGTACGCCTTCAGTCAGCAGCATGTCGATCAGGCGAATCAGCGGCAGGCCGATCAGGCTGGTGGCGTCAGGTCCTTCGGTGCTGCGAAACAGGCTGACCCCCAGGCCTTCGGCCTTGAAGCTGCCTGCGCAGTCGTAGGGTTGTTCGGCGCGCAGGTAGCGTTCGATGCGAGGTGCGTCGAGTGTGCGCATGTGTACGGTGAACGGCACGCAATCGACCTGGCAGTGCCCTGTCTGGCTGTTGAGCAGGGCCAGGCCGGTGAGGAACGTCACGCTGGCACCGCTGGCGGCCAGCAGTTGTTCCCGGGCTTTTTCGAATGTGTGGGGTTTGCCGATAATCCGCTCTCCCAGCACTGCGATCTGGTCGGAGCCGATTATCAGATGAGCGGTATGGCTGTCGGCCAGGGCGCGCGCTTTCTCTTCGGCGAGGCGCTTGACCAGCTCGATGGCGGACTCGCCCGGGCGATGGCTTTCGTCGATATCCGGCGAGCTGCAAGTGAAAGGCAGCTGCAGGCGGGTCAGCAATTCCCGGCGATAGGCCGAGCTGGAAGCGAGTAATAAAGGCAGCATGCACAACTCCATAAGGCGTGTGCGAATTCTAGCGAGGCTTCCAAGTGACGGACAGGGCTGAATTTCCTTTGACATGGGCGGGTGCATCCCTATAATGCTGCGCCTATGTTGAATGACCCGATTCCACCTCACGTTGACCCGCGCAAATTGGCTGATCGTGGCACCACCCTTCAAGGTGAAATGCTGCTGGCCGATTTGGAGAGACTCTGCGACCCGCTTTCCGACAATGTCGGTACGGTGCAGGCTAAATTCGTTTTTGAACGAGATGAACGTAAATCTGTGGTCATCCACAGCTTTATCGACACTGAAGTCAAAATGGTTTGCCAGCGTTGTCTTGAGCTGGTCACCCTGCCGATCCATAGCGAATGCAGTTACGCTGTGGTGAAGGAGGGTGCGAATACCCAGTCGTTGCCGAAAGGTTATGACGTGCTGGAACTGGGCGAAGATCCTTTGGATCTGCAGTCACTGATCGAGGAGGAGCTTCTGCTCGCCTTGCCCATTGTGCCTGCTCATCATCCGGAAGAATGCCAGCAGCCGGCGGGTCTCGATGAGCCCGAACCGAGCGAGGACGAGGTAACGCGGTCCAACCCGTTCAGTGTATTGGCGCAGTTAAAGCGTGACCCAAACGTTTAGGAGTTAATCAATTATGGCTGTTCAGCAGAACAAAAAATCCCGCTCTGCCCGTGACATGCGCCGTTCGCACGACGCTCTCGAGGCTAGCACCCTGTCTGTAGAAAAAACCACCGGTGAAGTTCACCTGCGTCACCACGTATCGCCAGAAGGCGTATACCGTGGCCGTAAAGTGATCGACAAGGGCGCTGACGAGTAATCACTTGTCCGCTCAAGTCATCGCGATTGACGCAATGGGCGGGGACTTCGGTCCCCGCAGCATTGTCCAGGCCAGCCTTGCTTGCCTGTCTGCCACGCCCTCGCTGCACCTGACCCTCGTCGGTCAACCCTCCCTTCTTGAAGAATTGATCGCTGGCCATCCGGCTGTGGATCGCGCGCGCCTGTCGATTACGCCGGCGTCCGAAGTCATCACCATGGACGAAAAGCCTGCCCAGGCCTTGCGCGGCAAGCCCGACTCGTCGATGCGCGTGGCGCTTGAGTTGTTGCGTGACGGCAAGGTCCAGGCTTGTGTCAGTGCCGGTAATACCGGTGCGTTGATGGCGTTGTCGCGGTTCGTGCTCAAGACCTTGCCCGGCATTGACCGTCCGGCCATGGTAGCGGCGATTCCGACACAAAAGGGTTATTGCCAATTGCTCGACCTGGGCGCCAACGTCGATTGCAGTGCCGAGCATCTGTTGCAGTTTGCGGTCATGGGCTCGGTGGCGGCCGAGACCTTGGGCATAGCGCGTCCTCGGGTGGCGTTGCTGAACATCGGCACCGAAGACATCAAGGGCAATCAACAGGTCAAGCTGGCAGCGACATTGTTGCAAGGCGCCCGTGGCATCAATTACATCGGCTTTATCGAGGGCGACGGTTTGTACCGTGGCGAAGCGGATGTGGTGGTGTGTGACGGTTTTGTCGGCAACATTTTGCTCAAATCCAGCGAAGGTCTGGCGACCATGATTGCCGGGCGCATCGAAGCGTTGTTCAGGAAGAGCCTGGCCTCTCGCGTGGTCGGTGCGCTTGCACTACCGTTGATGAAGCGCCTGCAGGCCGATCTGGCACCTGCCCGGCACAACGGTGCGAGCTTTCTCGGCTTGCAGGGCATTGTGGTGAAAAGCCACGGTTCTGCTGGGGTCCAGGGGTTTCAGAGTGCCATTCAGCGCGCCTTGATCGAGATTCAGGAGAATCTTCCCGAGCGCCTGCACGGTCGTCTGGAGGATTTGTTGCTTTAGGCGTTTTCGTCGGACAATGCTTAAATGTGACCGCTTGGTTCGATGGGCCATCCAACTGTCAGTTTCTTGCGTCCCCAAAGCGGGGCGCCAACTCTCCGACGACAAGATCATTAGGGGCTTGTTACATGTCTGCTTCCCTCGCATTCGTCTTTCCAGGACAGGGTTCGCAGTCCCTCGGCATGCTGGCCGAGCTGGGCGCGCAACATCCGGTTGTCCTTGAAACATTCAAAGAAGCTTCCGATGCACTGGGTTACGACCTGTGGGCACTGACCCAGCAAGGGCCGGAAGAGCAACTCAATCAAACCGATAAAACCCAGCCAGCCATTCTGACCGCCTCTATCGCCCTGTGGCGTTTGTGGCTGGCCGAAGGTGGTGCGCGCCCGGCTTACGTTGCCGGGCACAGCCTGGGTGAATACAGCGCGCTGGTCGCGGCAGGCAGTCTGAGCCTGGGCGATGCGGTGAAGCTCGTCGAGCGTCGTGGCCAGTTGATGCAGGAAGCCGTTCCGGCCGGGCAGGGCGGCATGGCCGCCATCCTGGGTCTGGACGATGCCGACGTACTGGCAGCCTGTGCCGAAGCAGCGCAAGGTGAAGTGGTCAGCGCGGTCAATTTCAACTCGCCGGGCCAGGTGGTCATCGCTGGCGCCAAGGCTGCCGTCGAGCGCGCCATCGAAGGCTGCAAGGCGCGTGGTGCCAAGCGCGCCATGCCGTTGCCGGTCAGCGTGCCGTCGCACTGCGAGCTGATGCGCCCGGCTGCCGAGCGTTTCGCCGAATCGATCGCGGCGATCGACTGGCAGGCACCGCAGATTCCCGTGGTGCAGAACGTCAGTGCCCAGGTGCCGGCCGATCTGGAAACCCTCAAGCGCGATCTGCTCGAGCAACTGTACAAGCCAGTACGCTGGGTTGAATCGGTCCAGGCACTGGCCGCCAAGGGCGCGACCAACCTGGTCGAGTGTGGTCCGGGTAAAGTGCTGGCCGGTCTGAACAAGCGTTGCGCCGAAGGCGTGTCGACATCCAACCTCAATACCCCAGACGCTTTCGCTGCCGCCCGTGCAGCGTTGGCCTGAATCAGGAGAAGCTTGCATGAGTCTGCAAGGTAAAGTTGCACTGGTCACCGGTGCAAGCCGTGGCATCGGCCAGGCTATCGCCCTGGAACTGGGTCGTCAGGGCGCCATCGTTGTTGGTACCGCGACCTCCGCGTCGGGTGCTGAGCGCATTGCCGCGACCCTGAAGGAAAACGGTATTCAGGGCACTGGCCTGGAACTCAATGTCACCAGCGACGAGTCCGTGGCAAGTGTTCTGGCGAGCATTCAGGAGCAGTTCGGTGCGCCGGCGATTCTGGTCAATAATGCCGGTATCACCCGCGATAACCTGATGATGCGCATGAAAGACGACGAGTGGCACGACGTTGTCGATACCAATCTGAACAGTCTGTTCCGCCTGTCCAAGGGTGTTTTGCGCGGCATGACCAAAGCTCGTTGGGGCCGAATTATCAGTATTGGCTCGGTTGTGGGTGCCATGGGCAACGCAGGCCAAGTAAACTACGCTGCCGCCAAGGCCGGCCTGGAAGGTTTCAGCCGTGCTCTGGCGCGCGAAGTCGGTTCGCGTTCGATTACGGTAAACTCGGTGGCTCCTGGGTTCATCGATACCGATATGACCCGTGAACTGCCCGAGGCACAGCGTGAAGCCTTGCAGACGCAGATTCCGCTGGGTCGTCTGGGGCAGGCTCAAGAGATCGCGTCCGTGGTCGCTTTTCTTGCGTCGGACGGTGCGGCTTACGTTACCGGAGCTACAATCCCGGTGAACGGCGGGATGTACATGTAATTCAAATGTGACGGATTGCTTCAAAAAAATGTCATACGAGCTGTCTAAAATCCGTTATAAAGCTGCAATCTATTTATAGGCAGAGGGTCACCGGGTTCGAGGAGTGAAGCTTTCAGTTGAAAAGCTGAAAAGCCTTTCTATACACTTACCCACTGGCCAGCTGCCTGAATTTGTCCATTAGGAGTGAAAACAAGGTATGAGCACCATCGAAGAGCGCGTCAAGAAAATCGTTGCTGAGCAACTGGGCGTTAAAGAAGAAGAAGTGGTCAACACTGCTTCCTTCGTTGAAGACCTGGGTGCCGACTCCCTTGACACCGTTGAGCTGGTGATGGCTCTGGAAGAGGAATTCGAGACCGAAATCCCTGACGAAGAAGCCGAGAAGATCACTACTGTACAAGCTGCAATCGACTACGTTACTAGCCACCAGGCGTAATAGTTTGTAATCGTTGCTCGCTGTCATGGAAAAACCGCACTGCCATCATGGCGTGCGGTTTTTTCTTTAGGCCTGATGCAAAGTCGTCATTTGAAAAAAGGAGAGTGCTGTGTCGCGTAGACGCGTCGTAGTCACCGGTATGGGTATGTTGTCGCCACTGGGCACGGATGTGCCGAGCAGCTGGCAGGGCATTCTGGCTGGCCGCAGTGGCATTGGTCTGATCGAACACGCCGACCTTTCTGCCTATTCCACCCGTTTTGGCGGCTCGGTAAAGGACTTCAATGTCGAGGAATACCTGTCGGTCAAGGAAGCCCGCAAGCTCGACCTGTTCATTCAATACGGTCTGGCCGCAGGTTTTCAGGCGGTACGCAATGCCGGTCTGGAAGTCACTGACGCCAACCGTGAGCGTATCGGCGTGGCCATGGGCTCGGGTATTGGCGGTCTGACCAATATCGAAGAAACCGCCCGCACGCTGCACGAGACCGGCCCACGACGGATCTCTCCGTTCTTCGTGCCAGGCTCGATCATCAATATGATTTCCGGTTTCCTGTCCATCCACCTCGGTGCACAGGGACCCAACTACGCCATCGCCACGGCCTGTACCACCGGTACACACTGCATTGGCATGGCGGCCCGCAACATCATGTACGACGAAGCTGACGTGATGATTGCCGGCGGCGCCGAGATGGCGGCCTGCGGTCTGGGCATGGGCGGCTTCGGTGCTTCCCGCGCGCTGTCGACCCGCAACGACGAGCCGACCCGCGCCAGCCGTCCATGGGACAAGGGCCGCGATGGCTTCGTATTGTCCAATGGTGCCGGTGCGCTGGTACTGGAAGAACTCGAGCACGCCAAGGCGCGTGGCGCGACCATCTACGCCGAGCTTATCGGCTTCGGCACCAGTGGCGATGCCTACCACATGACCTCGCCGCCAGCCGATGGTGCGGGTGCTGCGCGCTGCATCACCAATGCGCTGCGCGATGCCAAAATCAATGGCGATCAAGTGCAGTACATCAACGCCCACGGCACCTCGACTCCTGCAGGCGACCTGGCCGAAGTCAATGCGATCAAGTCGGTATTCGGCGAGCACGCCTACAAGCTGGCCGTCAGTTCCACCAAGTCCATGACCGGTCACCTGCTGGGTGCGGCGGGCGCGGTCGAGGCGATCTTCAGCGTGCTGGCAATCAACAGCCAGGTAGCGCCGCCGACCATCAACCTCGATGAGCCGGACGAAGGCTGCGATCTCGATTTTGTGCCGCACACGGCGCGCAATATGGATATCGATGTGGTCGTTTCCAACTCCTTCGGTTTTGGCGGCACCAACGGTTCGCTGGTGTTCCGTCGGTTCGCAGGCTGATGGACAGCTGGGTCGACGGTCAGCCGGCTGACGCTTTGTCGCTGAAGGATCGCGGCCTGGCTTATGGCGATGGTCTGTTCGAGACCATCGCCGTGCGCAGCGGCCAGCCCGTGTTGCTGGACCGGCATCTGTCGCGCCTGGCGGACGGCTGTTCGCGCCTGGCGATAACAGCCGAGCAGGAGCTGATCCGCAGCGAACTGCTGGCCTACGCTGCGGCACTGGGTGACGGGGTGCTCAAGCTCATTCTCACCCGTGGCGACGGTCTGCGCGGTTATGCCCCCGATCCTTCGGCCCAGGCCCGACGCATTGTGCAAGGCAGTCCACCTGTGGCTTACCCTGCCGCGCATGGTGAGCGGGGTGTTCGTTTGTTTCCCTGCGCCACGCGATTGTCCAGGCAGCCACTACTGGCCGGCCTCAAGCACCTCAATCGTCTTGAGCAAGTCCTCGCCCGTGCCGAATGGCAGGACACCGAGCATGCCGAAGGCTTGATGCTCGATCAGGCCGGGCGCGTAATTGAAGGTGTGTTCAGCAACTTGTTCCTGGTGCGTGATGGCGTGCTCATCACAGCTGACCTCAAGCGCTGCGGCGTGGCAGGCGTGATGCGCGCAGAAATATTGTTTCAGGCCAAGTCGCTGGGAATCCCCACGCAAATCACCGATATCCCCCTCGAACAGCTGCAATGGGCTGACGAAGTCTTTGTCTGCAACAGCGTGTATGGTGTCTGGCCGGTGCGCGCCTATGCTGCTCTTCACTGGCCGGTTGGGCCGCTCACCCGTAAACTCCAAACCATTGCCCGTGTGCTACTGGATGCTTGATACGTGAGACGTAAACTCTTGCTGCTGCTGGAAACCGGTGTGGTTCTGGCGGGGCTGCTGATGGGTGCTTCAGCCTGGAAGATTCATTCGGCGCTGGTACAGCCGCTGAACATTACCCAGGAACAATTGCTGGATGTGCCCAAGGGCACCACGCCGACCCGCACCCTCTACCGACTCGAAGCCAACGGCGTCATCAAGGACGCATTCTGGCTGCGGGTGTATTGGCGCTTCAACCTCGCCAGACAACCCCTGCACAGCGGTGAATACCGCATGCAGCCCGGCATGACCGTCGAAGGCCTGATCGACCTGTGGAAACGCGGGGAAATGGTTCAGTACAGCCTGACCCTGGTCGAAGGCTGGAGTTTCCGTCAGGTCCGCGCAGCGCTGGCCAGGGAAGAGAAGCTCGAACATAGCCTCGACGGTTTGAGCGATAGCCAGGTCATGGACAAGCTCGGCCACACCGGGATTTTTCCGGAAGGGCGCTTCTTCCCTGACACCTATCGTTACGTGCGGGGCATGTCCGATGTCGAGGTGCTGAAAACCGCTTACGACCGCCTCGATGAAGTGCTCGCCAAGGAGTGGGAAAAGCGCTCTGCAGATACACCGTACACCGAACCCTACCAGGCGCTGATCATGGCTTCGCTGGTGGAAAAGGAAACCGGCGTACCGCAGGAGCGCGGGCAGATTGCCGGCGTGTTTGTACGACGCATGGCGATGGGCATGCTGCTGCAGACCGACCCGACGGTGATCTACGGCCTCGGCGACCGCTACAGCGGCAAGCTGACCCGGGCTCACCTCAGGGAATCGACGCCGTATAACACTTACATGAATGCGGGATTGCCGCCGACGCCGATTTCGATGGTCGGTCGCGAAGCCATCCATGCGGCACTCAATCCGGTGGACGGCAACAGCCTTTACTTCGTGGCGCGTGGCGATGGCACCCATGTGTTCTCCGACGACCTGGATGCCCACAACAATGCCGTGAAGGAGTTCCAGATCAAGCGCCGCGCCGATTACCGCTCCAGCCCGGCTCCCGCTACTACGCCCGAGATGCCGCCAATCCAGGCTGAGCAAAACGGTATGCAGGAGGCCAGGTCTTCGCAGGAGCAGGCGCCGATCCCGGCCGCTTCACCGAACACGGCTCCCGAGGTACTGCCGCAAGTGCCGGCGCAAGATCCTGCGCCAGCCCCTGAAACGCCCGAACCCGATGCAAGCGCACCGAAAAGCCCGCAATGACTCTGATTAAGGACTGCCTGTGACTGGCTTGTTTATTACTCTGGAAGGCCCGGAAGGCGCCGGCAAGAGCACCAATCGCGAATACCTGGCCGAGCGCCTGCGCGCCGCGGGCATCGAGGTGGTGCTGACCCGCGAGCCGGGTGGCACGCCGTTGGCCGAGCGCATTCGTGAAGTGCTGCTGGCCCCGGTCGATGAAGTCATGAACCCGGATACCGAGTTGCTGTTGGTGTTCGCGGCGCGTGCCCAGCATCTGGCCGAGGTGATTCGCCCGGCGCTGGCCCGCGGTGCCGTGGTCTTGTGTGATCGTTTTACCGATTCGACATACGCCTATCAAGGCGGCGGTCGCGGCTTGTCGCTGGAGCGCATCGCGACCCTGGAAACCTTCGTCCAGGGCGATCTGCGCCCGGACCTCACGCTGATTTTCGATCTGCCTGTCGAGGTCGGCCTGGCCCGCGCCAGCGCTCGTGGTCGTCTGGATCGCTTCGAGCTCGAAGGCCGGACCTTTTTCGACGCGGTACGCAGTGCCTTCCTCAAGCGGGCCAAGGCGGATCCGGCGCGTTATGTGCTGGTCGATGCTGCCCAGCCATTGGCACAGGTTCAGCAATCGCTGGATGCCTTGCTGCCGCGCCTGCTGGAGTTGAGCCGTGGCTGAGGCCTATCCGTGGCAGGAAAACCTCTGGCAGCAACTGGCCGGTCGCACCCAGCATGCGCACGCCTACCTGCTGCATGGCCCCGCCGGAATCGGCAAGCGGGCACTGGCCGAGCGCTTGATGGCCAGCTTGCTGTGCCAGCGCCCGAACGCGCTGCAAGCCTGCGGCGAATGCAAATCCTGCCTGCTGCTCAGGGCTGGCAGCCATCCGGATAACTACATCCTGGAGCCGGAAGAAGCCGACAAGGCGATCAAGGTCGACCAGGTTCGCGACCTGGTCGGTTTCGCGGTGCAGACCGCACAGTTGGGCGGGCGCAAAGTGGTGCTGATCGAGCCGGCCGAGTCGATGAACATCAACGCCGCCAACGCCTTGCTCAAAAGCCTTGAAGAACCGTCCGGCGATACCGTTCTGTTGCTGGTCAGCCATCAGCCGAGCCGCTTGTTGCCAACCATCAAGAGTCGCTGCGTGCAGCAGGCCTGTCCGCTGCCGGGCGAGGCCATGAGCTTGGAGTGGTTGGCCCAGGCGTTGCCGGAGTGCTCCGAAGATGAGCGCGTCGAACTGCTGACGCTGGCCGCCGGTTCGCCGCTGGCGGCGGTCAATCTCCAGGCCCAGGGCGTGCGTGAACAGCGCGCGCAAGTGGTGGAAGGGGTGAAAAAACTCCTCAAGCAACAGCAGTCGCCGACGCAACTGGCCGAAGAATGGAAAAACATTCCGATGTTGCGCCTGTTCGATTGGTTCTGCGATTGGTCGAGCCTGATCCTGCGCTATCAATTGACTCAGGATGAAGCCGGCCTCGGCCTGACCGACATGCGCAAGGTCGTGCAATACCTGGCGCAGAAAAGCGCCCAGGGCAAAGTCCTCGATATTCAGGACTGGATCCTCGCCCAGCGGCAGAAAGTTCTGAGCAAGGCCAACCTCAACCCGGTCTTGTTGCTGGAAGCATTGCTGGTGCAATGGGCGTCGTTGCCTGCCCAACGATGACTGTCTGCGCCTAGACTCTGAGTATCAGAACATCCGACCGTCCCACCCATACAAGTTGCAGCCCTTTATGCTCGTAGATTCCCATTGTCACCTTGATCGCCTTGACCTGACCGCCCACGCGGGCTCCCTGGACGCTGCCCTGGAGGCTGCCCGGCAACGTGGGGTAGGGCACTTTCTGTGTATTGGTG
The DNA here is from genome assembly GCF_019956175.1 of Pseudomonas sp. BF-R-30. NCBI lineage: Bacteria > Pseudomonadati > Pseudomonadota > Gammaproteobacteria > Pseudomonadales > Pseudomonadaceae > Pseudomonas > Pseudomonas sp. BF-R-30. The sequence continues at coordinate 154,631 of NZ_JAHBDE010000022.1, forward strand.
TCAGCGCGGACAACGCGGCCGACGTCAAGGCCCTGGCCGAACGTTATGACGATGTCGACTGCTCGGTGGGCGTGCACCCTCTGGATGTGCAGCCGGGGGCCGCGCCGGCGCTGGACTGGCTGTTGCAGGAACTCAATCACCCGCGGGTGGTGGCGATTGGCGAAACCGGCCTCGATTACCACTACGAGCCGGAAGCAGCAGAGTTGCAGCAGGAATCGTTCCGCCTGCACCTGCAAGCGGCGCAGCAGACCGGCAAACCGGTGATCATCCATACCCGTGGCGCCCGCACCGATACCCTGGACTTGCTGCGGGACGCGGCGCTGCCCCAGGCAGGCGTGTTGCATTGCTTCACTGAAGACTGGGAGATGGCGAAGGCCGCGCTGGACATGGGCTATTACATTTCCCTGTCCGGGATTGTCACTTTTCGCAATGCCGACGCATTGCGTGATGTGGCCAGCAAGGTGCCGGCCGACCGATTGCTGGTGGAAACCGACTCGCCGTACCTGGCACCGATCCCCTATCGCGGCAAACCAAACCTGCCGCAGTACGTGCGTGAGGTTGCGGAATTTCTGTCAATGTTGCGCGGTGAGCCCTACGAGCGGTTTGCCGAGCAAACCACTGAGAACTTCAAGCGGTTGTTTCCGTTGGCGCATGTGAAATCAGTTTAGGGTTCGAAGCCGCTTTCGCGAGCAGGCCCGCTCCCACAAGGTTAAATCGCAGGCAAAAAAAAACCCGGGTTCTGGGGGGTGAATCCGGGTTAAGACCATTAGGAGTAAAACAATGGCACGCGGTCCGTTGGTACCAATATCGGCGTGACACTTGGGGGAGATGCCCCGCCGACAGTTCAAGTATTGATCAGGATTGCGCCTCGTCCAGTTTACCGGTCCGGGTTTTTAAACAAATTTGGAATACGTGCGCTTCGGAAGAGTTCTCATCACCCTGTAAACGTACGCGGAATGACCAGAAAGCGCAGATATGGTCGGATGATCCGTGCATTTTTGCGTAAGTTAGGCATAATACGCGGCTTCGAATTTTGACCCCGACAGACCTTTTCTTATGCATAAAGAACCTCGTAAGGTCCGTGAATTCCGTCGCCGCGAGCAGGAAATTCTCGATACCGCGCTCAAGCTGTTCCTCGAACAAGGTGAAGACAGTGTCACCGTCGAGATGATTGCTGATGCCGTCGGTATCGGCAAAGGCACGATCTACAAGCACTTCAAATCCAAGGCGGAAATCTATCTGCGCCTGATGCTCGACTACGAGCGCGATTTGAACGCTCTGCTGCATTCGGCCGATGTCGACAAGGACAAGGAAGCCCTGTCCCGGGCCTACTTCGAATTCCGCATGCGCGATCCACAACGCTATCGCCTGTTCGACCGCCTCGAAGAGAAAGTGGTCAAGGGCAACCAGGTGCCGGAGATGATCGAGGAGCTGCACAAGATCCGTGCCTCGAACTTCGAACGCCTGACCTTGCTGATCAAGGGCCGGATCAGCGAAGGCAAGCTGGAAGACGTGCCACCTTACTTCCACTACTGCGCGTCCTGGGCGCTGGTGCACGGTGCCGTCGCGCTGTATCACTCGCCGTTCTGGAGCAATGTGCTGGAAGATCAGGAAGGTTTCTTCCAGTTCCTGATGGACATCGGCGTGCGCATGGGCAACAAGCGCAAGCGTGACACCGACACTTCCGGCAGCTGAGCCATTCAGTTGCCTTATTGCGCCATGATTTCGCTACATGGCGCAGTAGCGCAGGAATATACTCAGGTAGAGGACTTGCTAAAACTTGATTTCTGAGTCAAGTTTTAGCGGCCCGATATTCTTCCGCCGGAGTGACCATGATCGTTGATCGTCAAGGCAGGCGTTTTCGCAACTTGCGAATCAGTCTGACCTCAGCCTGCAATTACGCCTGTACCTACTGCGTGCCCAACGGCAAGCGGCTGGTGGCTGCGCAGGATGAATTGTCGGCCGAAGCCATGGCGCGCGGCGTGGCTTATCTGATTGAAGCGGCGGGCATCGAGCGTCTGCGCATTACCGGCGGCGAGCCGCTGGTCAGCCCAAAACTCGAAGCGTTCATGACGGCGGTCGGGCAGATGGGCCTGGAAGACATCAGCCTGACCACCAATGGACAGTTGCTGGCGAAGAAACTGCCGCTGCTGGTGAACGCCGGCATTCGGCGTCTCAACGTCTCCCTCGATACTCTCGACGCCGGTGCGTTCCGCAGTATTGCCCGGGGCGGCGACCTGGCCACCGTGCTCGACGGCATGAGCGAGGCCAGTGCGGCCGGCATGAAGATCAAGGTCAACATGGTGCCGCTGCGCGGACAGAACCTCGATCAAGTGATGCCGCTGCTCGACTACTGCCTGGAGCGCGGTTATGAACTGCGCTTCATCGAACTGATGCGCATGGGCCACCTGGCCAACGACTCCAATGCCTTTCTGCAGCAGTTCGTCAGTCTCCAGCAATTGCTGAGCCTGATCGGCGAACGCTACGAATACCTGCAAGCCGATGCCCCGGTCGATGCGACGGCCGTTCGATATGAAATTCCCGGCCAGGGTTATTTCGGCGTGATCGCCAACGAGAGCGTGCCTTTCTGCCGTACCTGTTCGCGACTTCGTTTGTCTTCAACCGGGTGGCTGCATGGCTGCCTGTCGTCGAGCAATCGCCATTACATCGGTGACCTGCTGGACAAGCCACGCCATCAGGCCCTGCCGGCCTTGCAGCGGCTGCTGGTGAAAGCCTTGGGTGACAAGCAGGAAGTGGCGTTCTCTGGCGGCGCGACCGTGATGAAAATCATCGGCGGCTGAGCAGTCCTTGTGGCGAGGGGGCTTGTCGGAACGCCGCATCGCCCCGTTGGATCGCGAAGCGGTCCCAAACCCATCCTCCGCATTATTATCTGGATAACCGCATGCGTCGGTATTACGACTGCTGCGCAGCCGAACGGGGGCAAGCCCCCTCGCCACATGTGTTCATTCTCAAGTTTGAGGTGTGGAGGAGGTTAAGGACTGGCGCGGAAGCTGCATCCTACGGCCATTCGCCGGTTTTCCGACACCGGCCTCTGGAGGATAGGATGCGTAGCCTGGTTTTGCTGCTGGCCGTTTTGGCACTTGGTGGCTGCATGAACGTCAGCGATATGGCCGAAGGGACTCGTTACCATATGAGCGATGCGGGGCTGCTCGATCACAGTGACAGCCGTCGCGTAAACAACCTGCGCATTCAGCCGGACTCGTTCGTCTACATCGCCCAGGGCGCTTTCATGCCGCCGGGCAGCGCCGTTTATCCGCGGCCCAACGTGATTGCCGAAGTCGCGTTCGACGGCTTCGTCGAATATTTCCCGATGGTCCGCCGTGCCCGTACGCCGGAAGGCCTCGACCAGGCCATGGGCGAAGCCCGTGCGGCCGGTGCGCACTATCTGCTCTACACCCGGTTTGCCAAGTCTGACGACCGTATCGGCAACTCGGACGAGTGGCTGGACCAGGAAGCCCTGGATCGTCTCGGCATCGACAGCGGTATGATTCAGATCATGTTGATCGAGACCAGCACCCAGTATTTGATTGATACTGCAACCATCAAGAGTCGTGGCGGTTTACTGACGTTCCACGATAAAAAACCCGAAGACCTGATGGGCCCGCCGCTGGAGCAATACGCGCGCAGCCTGCTGGGGCTCAGCGACCAGTAATTTCAAGGAGAACGCCATGAGTGGCCCGCAAAAAGCCAACGACTTGCTGGGGCAAATCCCCAAGACCAAAGGCTTGCCGCCGGTGCACCTGTGGAATCCCGATTTCTGCGGCGACATCGACATGCGCATCGCCCGGGACGGCACCTGGTATTACCTGGGCACGCCGATCGGGCGCAAGCCGATGGTCAAACTGTTCTCCACCATCATTCGCCGCGACGGCGATGATTATTTCCTGATCACTCCGGTGGAAAAGGTCGGGATCAAGGTCGACGATGCGCCGTTCGTGGCGATCGCGGTGGACGTGGAAGGCGAGGGCGAGGCGCAGGTGTTGCGCTTTACCACCAACGTCGATGAAACCGCCGAGGCCGGTGCCGAGCACCTCCTGCGTGTGGTCATCGACCCGGAAACGCAGGAGCCTGCCCCTTACGTGCATGTGCGCAGCAATCTCGAAGCGTTGATCCATCGCAACGTGTTCTATCAATTGGTGGAGCTGGCGGTGAGTCGCGAGATCGACGGCCAGCGCTGGCTCGGTGTATGGAGTGGCGGCGAGTTCTTCCCCATCGGTCTCGAACCCTGACCCATAACAACTCTGTGGGAGCGAGCCTGCTCGCGAAAGCGCTGGGTCAGTCGACATCTGCATCGGACATGACCCGTCTTCGCGAGCAGGCTCGCTCCCACAGTGCTTTGCGAGCGTTTAAAAAATCAAATTGACATCCAATCATATGATGATTAGCGTGGGCCTCCATCGCGAACGGCATTGAGGTGTCCATGTCCAGCAGCTTTCATGCATCGACGGTTGACTGGCTGGGTTGCTGGCTCGCCACGGGGCAGGTCAAGCCAGGTGAGTCACTCAAGGTCGAAGCCGACCTCGGCGAACAACTCGGCGTGAGCCGCACGGTCATCCGTGAAGCCATCAAGACCCTGGTTGCCAAAGGCATGCTCGAGGTCGGGCCGAAAGTCGGCACGCGGGTATTGCCAGTGCGGCGCTGGAACCTCTTCGATCCACAAGTCGTTGGCTGGTTGTCGCGCAGCGGCTTACCGGAAAACTTCGTCGACGATCTGCTCGACCTGCGCCGCACCATCGAACCGATGGCCGTGCGCTGGGCCTGCGAGCGCGCAACCGGCGAACAGGTGAACGAGATCCTGTTGGCCTGCAACGCGCTGGAACGGGCAGTGGACAGCGGCATCGATTACAACCGCGCCGATCAGTTCTTCCACGAGTGCATCCTCGCCGCCAGCCACAATCAATTCATTGAACAAATGGTTCCCGCCCTCGGCGCGTTGCTGGCGGTGGCCTTTGAAGTGTCCGCCGCCGACCCGGATGAACTGCGTCGCACCCTGTCGATTCACCGGGACCTGGCCGAGGCTATCGCGGCCCGGGATACCGCCCGGGGTGTCTGGGCCTGCATGACCCTGATCGATAACGCGGACCTTGCGATCAAGCGTTACTACCCGCAAGTCATGGCCGATAAAAAAGCCAGCTGACAGCTCGAACCACTGTAGGCGCGAGCTTGCTCGCGATGGTGTATCAGCTACCACCAGGTCGACTGGCACACCTTCGCGAGCAAGCTGGCTCCTACACAATAAAAACAAGAACAACGCAGGAGGCTTCATGACGTGGAGCGCGGTTACCGGGCATCGGGCACAACTGGGCGAAGGCCCGTTCTGGGATGCGCCGACCCAAGCCCTGTACTGGGTGGATATCGCCGGTAAGCAGGCGCTACGGCTGATCGGCGCCAACGTGCAGATCTGGCAGATGCCGGAGCACGTGTCGGCGTTCATTCCCTGCGAAAGCGGCGATGCCCTGGTGGCATTGAGCAGCGGCGTGTATCGGCTCGATCTCGATTCACCGGGCCTGGCGCCGCGCCTGACACTGTTTTGCGTTGCCGATCCGCAACCGGGCAACCGCCCCAATGAAGCCCGTTGCGACGCCCAGGGCCGGCTCTGGCTCGGCACCATGCAAAACAACATCGGCGCAAACGGCGAAGACCTGCCCATCGTCCACCGTTCCGGTGGATTGTTCCGCATCGATCGCGCCGGGCGAGTTGCGCCGTTGCTGCGCAATCTGGGCATTCCTAACACGCTGCTGTGGAGCGATGACGCCACCAGCGTGTATTTCGGCGACAGCCTCGACGGCACCTTGTATCGACATTTCATCCGTACCGACGGAGCCCTTGATGCGCCGCAGGTCTGGTTTGGTCCGCACGGGCGTGGCGGCCCGGATGGTTCAGCGATGGATGCCGAAGGTTTTATCTGGAATGCCCGTTGGGACGGCAAGTGCCTGCTCAGGTTGAGCCCGGACGGCAAAGTCGATCGGATCATCGAACTGCCGGTCAGTCGTCCCACCAGTTGCGTGTTCGGCGGTACAGACCTCAAAACCCTGTACATCACCAGCGCGGCCAGTCCGCTGGGCCATCCGTTGGATGGGGCTGTGTTGTCGATCGCAGTGGATGTGCCTGGAAAACATTGCACGCGCTTTGCTGGGTAAATCCCAAAATATGGGATGTAAATATATATATTGAGATTTGTCGTGGGCCAGGTTTATAGTCGGCCTCACCAGTTACATGCACTCACACTTAAAAAAACAAAACAGGTGAAGTGATGCAGCGAAGTTCCCCCGTGCCCCCTTGCGGAGCCTGTGCCTCAGAACGTTTCCGAGCTGAAACGTTTTCGCACTCACCTGTTTCCTCCCCAGCGCCCTTTGACCGGACATCGACAGATGCCCGGTTTTCGTCGTGTTTTCGAACAGGAGTCTTGATCCATGGCTGAACCACTGTCATTGCCACCGGTGCCCGAACCGCCCAGGGGCGAACGCCTGAAAAACAAGGTCGTATTGCTGACCGGTGCCGCCCAGGGTATTGGCGAAGCGATTGTGGCGACCTTCGCGTCCCAGCAGGCCAGGCTGATCATCAGCGACATTCAGGGCGAGAAAGTCGAGAAGGTCGCGGCGCATTGGCGAGACCAGGGCGCCGATGTGGTGGCGATCAAGGCCGACGTGTCGCGTCAGCAGGACCTGCACGCCATGGCCCGGCTGGCGATCGACCTGCACGGCCGGATCGATGTGCTGGTCAACTGCGCCGGGGTCAACGTATTCCGCGATCCGCTGGAAATGACCGAGGAAGACTGGCGTCGCTGCTTTGCCATTGACCTCGATGGTGCCTGGTACGGTTGCAAGGCGGTGCTACCGCAGATGATCGAGCAGGGCGTCGGCAGCATCATCAATATCGCGTCCACCCATTCCACCCACATTATCCCAGGCTGCTTCCCGTACCCGGTGGCCAAGCATGGCCTGCTCGGCCTGACCCGCGCGCTGGGCATCGAATATGCGCCCAAGGGGGTGCGCGTCAACGCGATCGCGCCGGGCTACATCGAAACCCAGTTGAACGTCGATTACTGGAACGGTTTTGCCGATCCCCACGCCGAACGCCAGCGCGCGTTTGACCTGCACCCGCCGCGCCGCATCGGGCAGCCGATCGAAGTGGCAATGACCGCCGTGTTCCTGGCCAGTGATGAAGCGCCGTTCATCAATGCTTCGTGCATCACCATCGATGGTGGTCGCTCGGTGATGTACCACGACTGAGTGATCGGGCTTTCAGGCGTGTTACTACGCCTGAAATCCAATCATCATACGATATGACTATTGGCAGTATGTTTTTACCGCCCGTTGGTTAACAAAGAACGCTTTCAACGAGTGCTCAAGAAAAATAACAAGGAGTCAGCTTATGAATCGTCGTCATGCTATCCGTTCCCTGTGCTGTGCCGCGTTGGCGGTCTCGGCGTTCAGCCTGAGCAACACGCTGCTGGCAGCCGAGGAAGTGAAGATCGGTTTCCTGGTCAAGCAGGCCGAAGAACCCTGGTTCCAGACCGAGTGGGCCTTTGCCGAAAAGGCCGGGAAAGAGAAGGGCTTCACCCTGATCAAGATCGCCGTGCCCGACGGTGAGAAAACCCTTTCTGCCATCGACAGCCTCGCGGCCAACGGCGCCAAGGGGTTCGTGATCTGCCCGCCGGACGTGTCCCTCGGCCCGGCGATCATGGCCAAGGCCAAACTCAACGGGTTGAAAGTGATCGCCGTCGATGACCGTTTCGTCGATGCCAGCGGCAAGTTCATGGAAGACGTGCCGTACCTTGGCATGGCCGCTTTCGAAGTCGGCCAGAAACAAGGTAATGCCATGGCGACCGAAGCGAAGAAACGCGGCTGGGACTGGAAAGACACCTATGCGGTGATCAACACCTACAACGAACTCGACACCGGCAAGAAGCGCACCGACGGTTCGGTGAAAGCGCTGCAGGATGCCGGCATGCCGAAAGACCACATCCTGTTCGCGGCCCTCAAGACCCTCGACGTGCCGGGCAGCATGGACGCCACCAACTCGGCCCTGGTGAAACTGCCGGGGGCGGCGAAGAACCTGATCATCGGCGGCATGAACGACAACACCGTGCTCGGCGGGGTGCGCGCCACCGAGAGCGCCGGTTTCGCCGCAGCCAACGTGATCGGCATCGGCATCAACGGTACCGACGCCATCGGTGAGCTGAAGAAACCCGACAGCGGCTTCTACGGCTCGATGCTGCCGAGCCCGCACATCGAGGGCTACAACACCGCCAGCATGATGTACGAGTGGGTCACCACCGGCAAAGAACCGGCGAAGTACACCGCCATGGATGACGTGACGCTGATCACCCGCGACAACTTCAAGCAGGAACTGGAAAAGATCGGCCTGTGGAACTGACGGCCGTTTGACTTCAGCGGCGGCCTCGGCGGCGGGGTCGCCTGATCGGTGTGAAGAGGTGGTTATGCACGCGCAAACAATCCAACACGAACACAGCCTTACCGGCAGCTTGCGCTTCAACGGGATCGGCAAGACCTTTCCCGGAGTGAAGGCGCTGGACAACATCAGCTTCGTCGCCCATCCGGGGCAGGTTCACGCCTTGATGGGCGAGAACGGCGCCGGCAAGTCGACGCTGCTGAAAATTCTCGGCGGGGCCTATACGCCTTGCAGCGGTGCCTTAAAGATCGGCGAGCGGACGATGGACTTCAAGTCCACCGCCGACAGCATCGGCAGTGGCGTCGCGGTGATCCACCAGGAGCTGCATCTGGTACCGGAAATGACCGTGGCCGAGAACCTGTTTCTCGGGCATCTGCCAGCCAGTTTCGGCCTGATCAATCGCAGCACCCTGCGCCAGCAGGCACTGGCCTGCCTCAAAGGCCTGGCCGATGAAATCGACCCGCAGGAGAAAGTCGGGCGCCTGTCCCTCGGCCAGCGGCAACTGGTGGAAATCGCCAAGGCTTTGTCCCGTGGCGCCCACGTGATTGCCTTCGACGAACCCACCAGCAGCCTTTCGGCAAGGGAGATCGACCGCTTGATGGCGATCATCGGTCGGCTGCGGGACGAAGGCAAAGTGGTGCTCTATGTCTCCCATCGCATGGAAGAAGTGTTCCGCATCTGCAACGCGGTGACGGTGTTCAAGGACGGGCGCTACGTGCGCACGTTCGATGACATGAGCCAACTGACCCACGATCAACTGGTCACCTGCATGGTCGGGCGCGACATCCAGGACATCTACGATTACCGCCCGCGCCAGCGCGGCGCGGTGGCACTCAAGGTCGACGGACTGCTCGGGCCGGGGTTGCGCGAGCCAGTGAGTTTCGAGGTGCACAAAGGCGAAATCCTCGGGCTGTTCGGGCTGGTCGGGGCCGGTCGCACCGAGCTGTTGCGCCTGCTCAGTGGTCTGGCACGCCACAGCGCCGGACAGCTGAAACTTCGAGGCCATGAACTGAAGCTGCGTTCACCCCGGGACGCGATTGCCGCCGGGATCCTGTTGTGCCCCGAGGACCGCAAGAAGGAGGGCATCCTTCCGCTGGCCAGCGTCGCCGAGAACATCAACATCAGCGCCCGAGGCGCCCACTCCACCTTTGGTTGCCTGTTGCGTGGCCTGTGGGAGAAGGACAACGCCGAGCAGCAGATCAAGGCGTTGAAAGTGAAGACGCCCAACGCGGCGCAGAAAATCATGTACCTGTCCGGTGGCAATCAGCAGAAGGCCATTCTCGGCCGCTGGCTGTCGATGCCGATGAAAGTGCTGCTGCTCGACGAACCCACACGCGGCATCGACATCGGTGCCAAGGCCGAGATCTACCAGATCATCCATAACCTGGCAGCCAAGGGGATCGCGGTGATTGTGGTGTCCAGCGACTTGATGGAAGTCATGGGTATTTCCGACCGCATCCTGGTGCTGTGCGAAGGCGCCCTGCGTGGCGAGCTGAGCCGCGAACAGGCCAACGAATCCAACCTGCTGCAACTGGCTTTGCCGCGCCAACGCGCCGACGGCGTGGCGAACTGAGAGGTGACTATGATGACAACCCAAAACAACACCCTGCCGACCACGCGCAAACCGCTGGACTTGCGGCGCTTCCTTGATGACTGGGTGATGCTGCTGGCGGCGGTCGGCATCTTTGTCGCCTGCACCTTGCTGATCGACAACTTCCTTTCACCGCTGAACATGCGTGGCCTGGGCCTGGCGATTTCCACCACCGGCATTGCTGCCTGCACCATGTTGTATTGCCTGGCGTCCGGGCATTTCGACTTGTCGGTGGGCTCGGTGATTGCCTGTGCCGGGGTGGTCGCGGCGGTGGTGATGCGCGACACCGACAGCGTGTTTCTCGGTGTCTGTGCGGCGCTAGTGATGGGCCTGATCGTCGGGTTGATCAACGGGATAGTGATCGCCAAGCTGCGGGTCAATGCGCTGATCACCACGCTGGCGACCATGCAGATCGTGCGCGGTCTGGCCTACATCTTCGCCAACGGCAAAGCGGTGGGGGTGTCCCAGGAATCGTTCTTTGTGTTCGGTAACGGCCAGATGTTTGGCGTGCCGGTACCGATCCTGATCACCATCGTCTGCTTCCTGTTCTTCGGCTGGCTGCTGAACTACACCACCTACGGGCGCAACACCATGGCCATCGGCGGCAACCAGGAAGCGGCGCTGCTGGCCGGTGTGAATGTCGACCGGACCAAGATCATCATCTTCGCCGTGCACGGTGTGATCGGCGCGTTGGCCGGGGTGATCCTGGCCTCGCGCATGACCTCCGGCCAGCCAATGATCGGCCAGGGTTTCGAATTGACGGTGATCTCGGCCTGCGTACTGGGCGGGGTGTCGTTGAGTGGCGGGATCGGCATGATCCGGCATGTGATCGCCGGGGTGTTGATTCTGGCGATCATCGAAAATGCGATGAACCTGAAGAACATCGATACGTTTTATCAGTATGTGATCCGGGGTTCGATTTTGCTTCTGGCCGTCGTGATTGACCGCCTGAAACAGCGCTGACACCCCATTACACCTGTGTGCGAGCTTGCTCGCGATGACGGACTGGCTTCATTACTCTCTCAAATGGCTTTCCTCGTCCTCGGTGGTGCTTGAACCGAGGCCGCCACTGCCGGGTGTTTTTTTGTCCGGCAGGTTCGTCCCGCCCTGACGTCCCGCGTCGTTGCCTTGAATCCGCGGGTCGGTGCCGGTGGCGGGCGGCAGGTTATGGTCGATCGTCGTGCCATCGGTGTTCATGCCGGGGGCACTCTGGATGGCGGGAGCCCTGGGTTTTTCCACCGGATTGGTCGGGCCGGTGCTCGAGCCGATGGTTCCGGCGAAGGAGGCGGCGGATAAAAGGGCAGTGAGAACGAGGGCGGTCAACCTGGACAGGGTCATGGTGGTGTCTCCAGCGAGTAGAGTCCTTACCTGATTAGTCCGCCCTCGACCCGGATGGGTGCATTGTCAGCGACGAACGGCTCAGGCCTCCTCCAGTGCCCTGACCGCTGTGGCTCTACGCCAGATCAAGCGACCCACGGTGATCAGCCAGTTGAGCGAGGCAACCGCCAACACCGTGAGCAACAGCGTGGGCATGCCTTGCTCGACGATGATTTTCCCTGCCAGCAATGGAAATCCGAACACGCCGAAGAAGTACGACAGGCTGAACAGCAGCAAGGATTGTGCGGTGGTGCCGTTCGGCGCTTCATTGGCGGCCAGGCCGTTGATCACCGAGTAGGTCAGGCCGTAACCGATCCCGAGCATCACCGCCGCGAGCACGTAGCTGACGCTGTTGTCGACGACAAAACCGAACATCACGATCGATGCCAGCATCAGCCCCGAAAGCAGGAACGATGCACGCAATGGATCGCGCTTGACCACGAAACCGGCAACCAGCATGCGGCCGCTGATCGCCGCACTCATGAAGCCGAGGAAGAACAGCGAATAGTCGAGCGAGCGCGCTGCGGCATAACTGGTTTGAAAGCTCGACAGACCACCGAACACGCAGCCGCCGAGACCAACCATGATGATCGGAAGAACGGCCCTGGACGACAGCACCTGACCCGCTGCACGCCAGGAAATTCGCGACACGCTGCCAGATTGCGCGGGCGCCGGTTTCAGTTGTCGAGCCAGGCGCCAGAACAGCAATACGCCGATCAGGCTGGCCAGCGCCGCCAGGTAAAACGCCGCGGTCACCGGATAGCCAAGCGCACTCGCCGCGCGGCCGAGCAACGGGCCGCTGCCGATCCCGGTCATCATGCTGCCGGACAACAGGGCGAAGTATCTGGCGCGCTGCGCGGGTGTCACCAGGCTTGCCACGATGATCGGCCCCAGGGTGTAGAACACGCCCCAGCCCAAGCCCAGCAGCAGGCCGAAAAACAACAACAGGTGACCGAAGCCCGGGGTCAGGGCGAAGCCCAAGCTGGCCGCTACCAGCAATACACCGAACAGCGCCACCGAGCGGGCGGCACCGAGCAGGTCGGACAAATGACCGGAAACAATCACCGCTGCAAAGGTGCTGAGCATTGCCGCCGAAATCACACTTCCGGCGTCGTGTTCGTTACCGCCGCGAGAACCAATCAGCAACGACAGCAGAAACGTCGAGCCGTAGGACAATGACAACAGGTAACTGGCGAGGCAAAAAAGGCCGAACAGCTTGCTTGAAACTGGGGGTGTTGCGGTAGACATGACGCGGTTCCTTGACCGGATAAATGAGCAGCGCGTCTATCTAACCACGCAGACCCCGAATATTAGGTCCGAGGTTATCGATTCCAGGGTTAGTGCCGGCCGGAGTAAAGATCCATTTTTTGGCAAGGGGCTTTTGTGGCGAGGGGGCTTGCCCCCGCTAGCCTGCGAAGCAGGCCCTTCCTTAAAGACTGCATTCCACCAGAAAGACTCAATTGTTCTTATTGGGGTTGCTACGCAACCCAACGGGGGCGAGCCCCCTCGCCACAATGATTTCCCATGTGACGAGTGCCACGCGCCGACTTAGTATGGCGTTTTCCACTTTTGACAAGGCACGTCCATGACGATCGAAATCCGCCCGGCGACCCCCAGTGATGCACCGCAAATCCTCGCGTTCATCACTGAACTGGCCGACTACGAACGTGCCCGCCATGAAGTTATCGCCAACGTTGCCGATATCGAGCGCAGCCTGTTCAGCGAAGGCGCCACAGCCCATGGCCTGATCTGCCTGCGCGAGGGTGCACCCATCGGTTTCGCGGTGTTCTTCTTCAGCTATTCCACCTGGCTTGGCAGCAACTGCCTGTACCTCGAAGACCTCTACATCACCCCGGAACAACGCGGTGGTGGCGCGGGCAAGACCCTGTTGCGGCATCTGGCGAAAATCGCCTGCGCCAACGACTGCGGCCGTTTCGAGTGGAGCGTGCTGGAGTGGAATACGCCGGCCATCGATTTCTACAAATCCCTGGGCGCGCAGCCGCAGGAGGAGTGGGTGCGCTATCGGATGGATGGGGCGGTGTTGCGGGATTTTGCAGCGGGTAACTGATCGCTTCCAAAAGATCGCAGCCTTCGGGCTGCGATTTTTTTGTCTTGTCCCATAATATGGGATTGATATTTATATATTGAGATTTGTCCCGTCACAGGTTTATAGTCCCGCTCACTCACTGCCAAAAACCAAAACAGGTGAAGCGATGCAGGCGCAATTGATCGCGCTCGACTGGGGGACAACCTCATTACGTGCTTACAAACTGGCCGAAGGCGGGCAAGTGCTCGAACAGCGTTCGCTGTCGTCGGGGATCATGCAGCTGCCGAAAGCGCCGCGAATCATTGGCGGCCGGGAATGCGCCGATGGTTTCGAACTGGCCTTCGATGAGGCTTGCGGCGACTGGCTCGACGCCCAGCCGGATTTGCCGGTGATTGCCTGCGGCATGGTCGGCAGCGCCCAGGGTTGGAGTGAAGCGGCCTACCGGGACACGCCGGCGAACGTCGCCACGCTCGGTACTTCCTTGCAAACCGTGCGCAGCCGGCGCGGCGTCGATGTGCACATCGTGCCCGGCGTCATCGAGCGTTCGCCTTTGCCGAACGTGATGCGCGGCGAAGAAACCCAGGTACTCGGCGTGCTGCAAAACCTGACGAGCGAGACGGGCGCTGATCTGCTGATCGGCCTGCCGGGCAGCCATTCGAAATGGGTGGAAGTGGCCGACGGCTGCATCGTGCACTTCGACACTTTCATGACCGGCGAAGTCTTCGCTGTGCTCAGTCAACACAGCATTCTCGGACGCACCCAACAATGTGGCGCGTCTTTCGATGGCGATGCGTTTGATCGCGGCGTGAAGGTCGCGTTGTCGGCGCACGGTGAAATCGGTCCGCTGTCGACGATGTTCAGCGCCCGCAGTCTCGGGCTGACCGGCGAGTTGAGCGCAATCGCCCAGGCGGACTATCTGTCCGGCCTGCTGATCGGCCACGAGTTGACGGCCTTGGCCAATGTCCAGCGGCGCCGACGCAACAGTGTGCATCTGCCTTCGATCATCCTCATCGGCAACACCCAACTCTGTGCCCGCTACAGCCGTGCGCTCGACGCCTGCGGTTTTGCCCGGGTGACTCTGGCCGAACAAGCCACCGAACGCGGGTTGTGGCAACTGGCGCTGGCTGCCGGCCTGGTCACGTGCACCGCATCCCGTTAAACCTGACTGGAGTCCTGACATGCTCAAACAAGCCCTGGCGCAAAATGGCCTGATCGCGATCCTGCGTGGCCTGCGCCCGCAGGAAGCGGCGGCCATCGGCGAAGTCCTGTACGCCGCCGGATTTCGCGTCATCGAAGTGCCGCTCAATTCCCCTGAACCGTACGAAAGTATCCGCATCCTGCGCAGTACCTTGCCCGCCGATTGCCTGATCGGTGCCGGTACGGTGTTGACGCCGGAGCAGGTCGAGCAAGTGAAAGCAGCGGGCGGCCAGGTGATCGTCATGCCCCATAGCGATCCGAAGGTCTTGCGCGCGGCGAAAGCGGCAGGGCTGTACCTGTCGCCGGGTGTCGCCACGCCGACCGAAGCCTTCACGGCACTGGCTGAAGGCGCGGATGTGCTGAAGCTGTTTCCGGCCGAGCAGATGGGGCCGGCAGTCGTCAAAGCCTGGCTCGCCGTATTGCCTGCCGGAACCCTTCTGGCGCCGGTCGGCGGGATCACGCCGGACAACATGCAGTCGTTCATCGACGCCGGCGTCAAAGGTTTCGGCCTCGGTTCCGGCCTGTTCAAACCGGGCATGACGCCTACGCAGGTGGCGGCCAATGCCGAGGCCTACGTCGCTGCCTGGAAAGCCCTTCGCTAAGACTTCATTGAGCGCCGAGCGCGCTGCATCTAATAAGAGAGCCAAAAGATGAAAATCACCAAACTGACCACCTTCATCGTTCCGCCGCGCTGGTGCTTCCTCAAGGTCGAAACCGACGAGGGCGTCACCGGTTGGGGTGAGCCCGTGGTCGAAGGCCGCGCCCACACCGTTGCCGCTGCCGTTGAAGAATTGTCCGACTACCTGATCGGTAAAGACCCGCGCAACATCGAAGACATCTGGACCGTGCTCTATCGCGGCGGCTTCTACCGTGGCGGCGCGATCCACATGAGCGCTCTGGCCGGTATCGATCAGGCCTTGTGGGACATCAAGGGCAAGGCGCTGGGCGTGTCGGTCAGCGATCTGCTGGGTGGCCAGGTGCGGGACAAGATTCGTGTGTACTCGTGGATCGGCGGTGACCGTCCAGCGGACACCGCGCGTGCGGCGAAAGAAGCGGTCGAGCGTGGTTTTACCGCGGTGAAAATGAACGGCACCGAAGAGCTGCAATTCCTCGATACCTTCGACAAGGTCGACCAGGCCCTGGCCAACGTCGCTGCCGTGCGCGATGCCGTCGGCCCGAACGTCGGCATAGGCGTGGACTTCCATGGCAGGGTGCACAAGCCCATGGCCAAGGTGCTGATGAAGGAGCTTGATCCGTACAAGCTGATGTTCATCGAAGAGCCGGTGCTGAGCGAAAACTACGAAGCGCTCAAAGAGTTGGCGCCGCTGACCAGTACGCCGATTGCCCTGGGCGAACGGCTGTTCTCGCGCTGGGATTTCAAGCGCGTGCTCAGCGAAGGTTATGTCGACATCATCCAGCCGGATGCCTCCCACGCCGGTGGCATCACCGAGACCCGCAAGATCGCCAACATGGCCGAAGCCTACGACGTGGCGCTGGCGCTGCATTGCCCGCTGGGCCCGATTGCCCTGGCGGCCTGCCTGCAACTGGACGCGGCTTGCTATAACGCGTTCATCCAGGAACAGAGCCTGGGCATCCATTACAACGAGAGCAACGACCTGCTCGACTACGTCAAAGACCCAAGGGTGTTCGACTACGACAAAGGCTTCGTGAAGATCCCGAACGGCCCGGGCCTGGGCATCGAGATCAACGAGGAATACGTGATCGAACGCGCCGCCATCGGCCACCGCTGGCGCAACCCGATCTGGCGCCATGCCGATGGCAGTTTTGCCGAGTGGTGAGTGATCTCTGATCCACCACCTATCCCCTGTAGGAGCGAGCCTGCTCGCGATGGTGTGTCAGTCGACATCAGGTTGAATGACACACCATCGCGAGCAAGCTCGCTCCTACAAGGGGTCTGCGCGAAGTTTCAAATTGACCTCAATAACCATAAGAAGAGGCACCCCTCATGCAACCGCAAACCCTCACCGGGCAGGCATCGTTGGTGACGCCCAGCCGCAAGCGTTTTTTCATCATGGTGCTGTTGTTCATCACCGTGGTGATCAACTACCTGGACCGCAGCAACCTGTCCATCGCTGCCCCGGCATTGACCAGTGACTTGGGCATCGACCCGATCCACGTCGGCCTGATCTTCTCCGCGTTCGGCTGGACCTACGCGGCCATGCAAATCCCCGGCGGCTGGCTGGTGGATCGCGTGCCACCGCGCATCCTTTACAGTGTTGCCTTGCTGCTGTGGTCGGTGGCCACGGTGATGCTCGGCTTCGCTGCCAGCTTCATCGCGCTGTTCGTGTTGCGCATGGCGGTCGGTGCCCTGGAAGCGCCGGCCTATCCGATCAACAGTCGCGTGGTCACCACCTGGTTCCCCGAGCGTGAGCGCGCCACGGCCATTGGTTTCTACACCTCCGGGCAATTCGTCGGCCTGGCATTCCTGACGCCGGTGCTGGCCTGGCTGCAGCACGAATTCGGCTGGCACATGGTGTTCGTCACCACCGGCGCTGTGGGCATTGTGTGGGCGGTGATCTGGTACGCGGTGTATCGCGAGCCGCGGGATTTCAAAGGCGCCAATGACGCGGAAATTGACTTGATCCGCGAGGGCGGCGGGCTGGTGGATATCCAGGCCGAACAGGCCAGGGTCAAAGCCAAATTCAGCTGGACCGACCTGGGGATTGTCCTGACCAAGCGCAAGCTCTGGGGCATTTACCTCGGGCAGTTCTGCCTCAACTCGACACTGTGGTTCTTCCTCACCTGGTTCCCGACCTACCTGGTGAAGTATCGCGGCATGGACTTCATCAAGTCCGGCCTGTTGGCATCGCTGCCGTTTCTCGCCGCGTTTATCGGTGTGCTGTGTTCCGGTTTCTTCTCGGACTTTTTGATCCGTCGCGGTTACACGGTAGGTTTCGCCCGCAAGTTGCCGATCATCAGCGGCCTGCTGATTTCCACCTCGATCATCGGCGCCAACTTTGTCGAGTCGACGCCGTTGGTGATTGCCTTTCTCGCGCTGGCATTCTTCGGCAATGGCCTGGCTTCGATTACCTGGTCGCTGGTATCGACCTTGGCTCCGGCGCGCTTGCTCGGGCTGACCGGCGGTGTGTTCAACTTCATCGGCAACCTGTCGGCGATTGCCACGCCTATCGTGATCGGCTTCCTCGCGACGGGTGATTCTTTTGCCCCGGCGATCACCTACATCTCGGTGCTGGCACTGATTGGCGCACTGTCCTACATCTTGCTGGTGGGCAAGGTCGAGCGTATCAAGTTGTAGTCGTGGCACGCGGGCGACCATAATGCCGCCCGTTCACTCGCTCAACGGTAAAGGCTGGATATGCAGGAAGACGCCCAAAAAATCGCCAAGGACGCCGCGCCGACCGGCACCCAGACCCTGCTTCGCGGGTTGGGTGTGGTCCAGGCCGTGGCCAGCGGCGCCCGGGATCTCAAGGAAATCGCCCGGCTGATCGGCACCACGCGCAGCACCACCCATCGCCTGGCCAGTTGCCTGGTGGACGAGCGTTATCTGCGGGTGGTGCCGCAAGTCGGTTATTTGCTGGGGCCGAAACTGATCGAACTGGGCTTTCAGGCCCGTGAAGAGCTGCCGTTGGTGACCCTGGCCGGGCCGTACCTGGATGAGTTGTCGGCGTTGACCGGCGACACCATTCACCTGGCGATCCGTGAAGGCGACGAAGTGCTGTACCTGCACAAGAATCCGGGGCGCAATGGCCCGGAAATGCGTTCGCGGGTCGGCCATCGCATGCCGTTGGCGCGCACCGGGATCGGCAAGGCGCTGATGCTCGATGATTCACCGCAAGAGTGGCAGCGCCTGTACGAAGTCAGCCTGCCGGTGGGTGGGAAAAACCAGTTCTGGCCGCAGCACCCGGAGCAATCCTGGGAGCAGTTTCAGCAGCGCATGGTCGAGTATGTGGCCGGCGGTTATGCGTTCGACCTGGAAGACAACGAACCGTCGATCCGCTGTGTGGCCGCTCCGATCCGTGATGCCAGCAAGCGCATCGTCGCCGGCATCAGCATTGCCAGTACCGTGCCTTACATGCCGCTGGAAAAAATGGCCGAGCTGATTCCCCTGATCAAAGGGGTCACGGCCCGGCTGTCGGCGGAGCTTGGCTTGAAGGTTTAGATTTTCAAGGTCGCCATGTCGATGACGAAGCGGTACTTCACGTCACCGGCGATCATGCGGGCGTAAGCCTCGTTGATCTGGCGGATGTCGAGCATTTCGATGTCGCAGGTGATGTTGTGTTCGGCGCAGAAATCCAGCACTTCCTGGGTTTCTGCGATGCCGCCGATCAGCGAGCCGGCGAGCACGCGACGCCCCAACACCAGTTTGGCGGCATGTACCGGTGGGTCCACCGGTTCGATCAACCCCACCAGGATATGTACGCCGTCGAATCGCAGCGTATCGAGGTAAGGGTTGAGGTCGTGCTGCACCGGAATGGTGTCGAGCAGGAAATCGAAGTGCCCGGCCGCAGCCTGCATCTGGGCGTCATCGGTGGACACGATCACATGGTCCGCGCCCTGACGACGAGCCTCTTCGGCCTTGCTCGCCGAACGGGTGAACAAGGTCACCTCGGCGCCCATGGCCTTGGCGAACTTGATACCCATGTGGCCCAGGCCGCCCATGCCGAGAATCCCGACCTTGTCACCGGCCTTCACGCCGTAGTGCTTGAGCGGTGAGTAGGTGGTGATGCCGGCGCACAGGATCGGCGCGGCGCTGGCCAGGGGCAGTTTTTCCGGGATACGCACCACAAAGTGCTCGCTGACCACGATGCTGTCGGAGTAGCCGCCCATGGTGTTGCTGCCATCCACGCGGTCCGGGGTGGCGTAGGTCATGGTCGGACCTTCGAGGCAGTATTGCTCGAGGTTGGCCTGGCAGGCTTCGCAGCTGCGGCACGAATCGACCATGCAGCCGACACCGACCAGATCGCCGACTTTATGCTGGGTGACACTCGCACCCACGGCGGTCACCTTGCCTACGATTTCGTGGCCAGGCATCAGCGGGTAAACGGCAATGCCCCACTCGTTGCGGGCCTGATGGATGTCGGAATGGCAGACGCCGCAGTAGAGAATCTCGATGGCAACGTCGTCAGGCCTTGGGCTGCGACGTTCGAATTTCACGGGGGCGAGGGGAGTGGTGGCCGACTGGGCGGCGTATCCGATGGCGGTGTACATGGTGAACCTCGCAAAAAGCGCTGACGGGTGAGGTGGCGCATTCTGGGCGTCGTCCCCTGTACCGGCCATGGCGATTCCTCCGGGTGTCATGCCTATTCCTCCGGCATCCGCCTCTGTTCGAACCCATTGGCAATCAGACCTGCGATGATGCTTTCGTCCCTTAATCCGTGACCTTTTTTGTGACCTTTTTTGTGAAGAGCCCCGATGCTGTTGACCCGTTACCTTGATGCCAATGCCACCCTGGTTTCGCTGATCGAGCCGCTGTCCACTCGCGACGGTTTCGTCCCGACTGCGTTGCCGGGCGTACAGGTTCTGCGGGCCAGTTGCGACGTGGCCCGTGGGCCGCAGATCTATGAGCCGAGCCTGGTGATCATCGCCCAGGGCAGCAAACTGGCGTACCTGGGGCCGCGCACCCTGGAATATGGTGCTGGGCATTACCTGATTCAGGCGCTGCCGGTGCCGTTCGAGTGTGAAACCTTTGCCGCGCCCGGCGGGCCGATGCTGGGTGTTTCCGTCGCGATCGACCGGGTGATGCTGGGCGAGTTGGTGTTGGCGATGGGCCTGGCGCCGGGGCGGCATATTCCGGCGCAAACACCGGAGTCCATGACCTCGGCAGTGCTCGATGACGCCATGCGCGGTTGTGTCGAGCGGCTGCTGCGTTGCCTGCACGATCCGCTGGAATGCCAGATCATGGGGCAAGCGCGTTTGCGTGAGTTGCTGTTCGTCGCTTTGCGCGGTCCGCAAGCCGATGTATTGCGGGCACTGGTTGAGCAGCAGGGGCAGTTCGCCCGGATCGCGGCATCCCTCAGTCATCTGCATGCGCATTACACCGAACCGTTGAATGTCGAGACCCTGGCCAGTTGCGCCAACATGAGTGCGTCGACCTTTCACGAGCATTTCAAGCGCAGCACCTTGTTGTCACCGGTGCAGTACCTGAAACGATTGCGTCTGCTGCGGGCGCAGCAGTTGTTGGTGGGGGAGGGGCTGGGTGTGGCGCAGGTGGCGCATCGGGTGGGGTATCAGAGCACGTCGCAGTTCAGTCGTGAGTACAAGCGGTACTTCGAGCGTAATCCGGGCGACGAGCGCGCAGCCTGACTCACCGAATATCCCACAGGGGGCGGTGGTGCTGCAAGGATTGCAGGCAACAAAAAGGCCCCCGTTTCGGGAGCCTTGATGTTCAGCGGTTCGGCTTACATGTTCGGGTAAGTCGGGCCGCCGGCACCTTCCGGCGCCACCCAGGTGATGTTCTGAGCAGGGTCCTTGATGTCGCAGGTCTTGCAGTGAACGCAGTTCTGGGCGTTGATCTGGAAGCGCTTCTCGCCGTCTTCCTTGGTGATCACTTCATACACGCCGGCCGGGCAGTAACGCTGTGCCGGCTCATCGTACAGCGGCAGGTTCTTGCTGATCGGGATGCTCGCGTCGGCCAGCTTCAGGTGGCACGGCTGTTCTTCTTCGTGGTTGGTACCGGAGATGAACACCGAGCTCAATTTGTCGAAGCTGAGCTTGCCGTCCGGTTTCGGGTAGTCGATCTTCTTGCAGTCGGCCGCGAGCTTGAGGCAAGCGTAATCCGGCTTGGTGTCGTGCAGGGTGAACGGCAGTTTGCCTCCGAAGATGTTCTGGTCGAGCCAGTTGAAGCCGCCGCCGACGATGGCGCCGAACTTGTGGATCGCCGGGCCGAAGTTGCGGCTGGCGAACAGCTCTTCGTAGAGCCAGCTCTTCTTGAACGCGTCCACATAAGTGGTCAGCTCTTCGGTGCCGTCCTTCTCGGCGAACAGCGCCTCGGCCACGGATTCAGCGGCGAGCATGCCGGACTTCATCGCGGTGTGGCTGCCTTTGATCTTTGCAAAGTTCAGGGTACCGAGGTCGCAACCGATCAGCGCGCCGCCCTTGAACACCATTTTCGGCAGCGAGTTCAGGCCGCCCTTGCAGATGGCACGTGCGCCGTAGCTGATGCGCTTGCCGCCTTCCAGGTACTGAGTAAGCACCGGGTGATGCTTGAGACGCTGGAACTCGTCGAACGGCGACAGGTAGGTGTTGCTGTAGGACAGGTCGACGATCAGGCCAACCACGACCTGGTTGTTTTCCAGGTGATAGAGGAACGAGCCACCGGTGTTCTCGGTGCCCATGATGTCCATCGGCCAACCGGCGGTGTGCACTACCAGGCCTGGCTGATGCTTGGCCGGGTCGACTTCCCAGATTTCCTTCAGGCCGATGCCGTAGTGCTGGGCATCAGCGTCAGTGTCCAGGTTGAAGCGCTTGATCAGTTGCTTGCCGATGTGGCCACGGCAACCTTCGGCGAACAGCGTGTACTTGCCACGCAGTTCCATGCCCGGGGTGTACAGGCCTTCCTTCGGGTTGCCTTCGCGGTCAACGCCCAGGTCGCCGGTGATGATCCCGCGAACCACGCCGTTTTCGTCGATCAGCGCTTCCTGAGCGGCGAAGCCAGGGTAGATTTCCACGCCCAGGTTCTCGGCCTGCTGGGCCAGCCAGCGGCACAGGTTGCCCAGGGAGATGATGTAGTTGCCTTCGTTGTGCATGGTCTTGGGCACAAAGAAGTCTGGAATTTTCTGCGCGCTTTCAGCGTTCTTGAGCACGAAGATGTCGTCGCGGGTGACAGGCGTGTTCAGCGGCGCGCCGAGTTCTTTCCAGTTCGGGAACAGTTCGTTCAGGGCCCGTGGTTCGAACACGGCGCCGGACAGAATGTGAGCACCGACTTCGGAGCCTTTTTCGACCACGCAGACGCTGATTTCCTTACCGGCTTCGGCGGCCTTCTGCTTCAAGCGGCAGGCGGCGGAAAGACCAGCGGGGCCGGCACCGACGATGACCACGTCGAATTCCATGTATTCGCGTTCCACAGGTTATCTCCTACTCAAGGCTCAACAGTTTTTTTTCTAATTTGGAAGTCGGGTGTCGCATCCATGAATCCCGGCGCAACGCCGGAAGAGGACAATCGATTGACCACCTTTCTCTTTTGGTGGCGCATTATATCTACACCACTCTCAGCGTCCAATACAAACGTTTGTTTGAATTGGCTCAAAGCCAGAGAAATCAAAGTCACGCGCCTTATGAACGGCCATTTTGGCGTATTGACCGGAATAGGCGTTCCGGTCAAGATACGGGCGGTTTTGCGCTCGCCGTAGGCTGGCTGTTGGTTTCAAGAGCACCTCTAAAGACAGGGCGATGGCAGTAGAGAGTGATGCGCTGCGCGGGTTTGATGTGCAGTTTACACGCCGCGATGTTGAATGACTCGTCAGTCACCACTGACCAACGGTCATCCAGATCATGAGCGATGGTCACTTGACAGCTTTGCCGGCGTTTTTGGAGGTGCCCTTGCGCCCGATGAGCATCAACCGCCAGGTTCGCCTAGGCGACTTTCTTTTCACCGGAGAGTAACGAGGAATCCATGAAGGTTCTTGTAGCTGTCAAACGCGTTGTGGATTACAACGTCAAGGTTCGCGTCAAGGCGGACAATTCCGGCGTCGATCTTGCCAACGTCAAGATGTCGATGAACCCGTTCTGCGAAATCGCCGTGGAAGAAGCCGTACGCCTGAAAGAGAAGGGTGTTGCGACTGAAATCGTCGTCGTCTCCGTAGGCCCGTCCACCGCTCAAGAGCAACTGCGCACTGCGCTGGCTCTGGGTGCCGACCGCGCCATCCTCGTCGAGTCCGCCGAAGACCTGACTTCCCTGGCTGTTGCCAAACTGTTGAAAGCTGTTGTCGACAAGGAACAGCCTCAGCTGGTGATCCTTGGCAAACAGGCCATCGACAGCGACAACAACCAGACTGGCCAGATGCTCGCTGCATTGAGCGGCTACGGTCAGGGCACGTTCGCTTCGAAAGTCGAAATCAGCGGCGACAGCGTAGCTGTGACCCGTGAAATCGACGGCGGCGCGCAGACAGTTTCCCTGAAACTGCCGGCGATCGTCACCACCGACCTGCGTTTGAACGAGCCGCGCTATGCGTCTCTGCCAAACATCATGAAAGCCAAGAAGAAGCCTCTCGAAGTGCTGACTCCGGATGCTTTGGGCGTTTCCACCGCCTCCACCAACAAGACTTTGAAAGTCGAAGCGCCGGCTGCACGCAGCGCGGGTATCAAGGTCAAGTCGGTGGCTGAACTGGTCGAGAAACTGAAAAACGAAGCGAAGGTAATCTAAATGACTATCTTGGTTATTGCTGAACACGACAACAAAGTGCTGGCTCCGGCCACGCTGAACACCGTTGCTGCTGCCGCCAAAATCGGTGGTGACATCCACGTTCTGGTCGCTGGCCAGGGCGCTGGCGCCGTGGCTGAAGCCGCTGCGAAAGTCGCTGGCGTGGCTAAAGTGCTGGTAGCCGATAACGCTGCCTACGCTCACCAGCTGCCGGAAAACGTCGCTCCTCTGGTTGCAGAGCTGGGCAAGGGCTACAGCCACATCCTGGCTGCCGCCACTTCCAACGGCAAAAACATCCTGCCGCGCGTTGCCGCTGCACTGGACGTTGACCAGATCTCCGAGATCATCTCGGTAGAAAGCGCTGACACCTTCAAGCGCCCGATCTACGCCGGTAACGCCATCGCTACCGTTCAGTCGAACGCTGCGGTCAAGGTGATCACCGTGCGTGCCACCGGTTTCGACCCGGTTGCAGCCGAAGGTGGCTCCGCTGCCGTTGAAGCTGTTGGCGCTGCCCACGACGCTGGCATCTCCAGCTTCGTTGGCGAAGAGCTGGCCAAGTCCGATCGTCCGGAACTGACCGCTGCCAAGATCGTCGTTTCCGGCGGTCGCGGCATGCAGAACGGCGACAACTTCAAACACCTGTACGCCCTGGCCGACAAGCTGGGCGCTGCCGTCGGTGCATCGCGCGCCGCGGTCGACGCAGGTTTTGTACCCAACGACATGCAGGTCGGTCAGACTGGCAAGATCGTTGCTCCACAGCTGTACATCGCCGTCGGTATCTCCGGCGCGATCCAGCACCTGGCCGGCATGAAAGACTCCAAAGTGATCGTTGCGATCAACAAGGACGAAGAAGCGCCGATCTTCCAGGTGGCCGATTACGGCCTGGTGGCGGACCTGTTCGAAGCCATCCCTGAGTTGGAGAAGCTGGTCTAATCCGGCTGCTTCACTTATAAAGAGCCCGGCCTTTTGGTCGGGCTTTTTTTTGCTCTTCATTCTGTAGGAGCGAGCTTGCTCGCGATGGACGTTAACGATGACGCGTTGATCCTGGATAAACGCGGTGCCTTTGAATCCATCGCGAGCAAGCTCGCTCCTACAGGGGGCATAACCAGGTATGAGTGGAGTGTGAAGCCATGGATCTGCGCTGTGTGTGGAGCTTGCTGGGATTGACGCTATTGCCGGCGCTGTCTGTCGCCGCAGGCAAATGCGAGCGCCTTGTGGTAACCGGCAGCCCGGACGCACCGCCGTACCTGTGGCAAGACCCGCACAATCCCAAATACCTGATCGGTGCCAGCGCCGATTTGCTGCAGCAAGTGGCGGGGGAGTTGGGGCTCAAGGTCGAACTGCTTTATGCCGGCAAGCGCGCCCAGGCCCTGGACGAAGTGCGCAGCGGGCGCATGGACATGCTGGCGGACGCGACGTTGACCGTCAGCGAGCTGGAGACCCTGGACTACATCCATCCAGCCTTGCTGGAAAACGACTATCTGGTCTGGACTCGCAAGGACTCGACACTGGTCTACAACGAAGCACAGGACCTGCACGGCCATCCCGGTGCCGTGTCGGAAAAGGCCCGAATGACCCCGCAATTCAGCACCTTTGCCGAACAGCAACTGACCCTCACTCGCACGTCCAACCTGACCCAGGCCTTTCAGAAACTGCTGTTGGGCGAGGTCGAGTTTGTACTGGCAGGGCGTTACTCGGGCATGGCGACCGCACAGACACTGGGCATGGCCGCTGACCTGGTCGCGCGCTCGCAACCGGTCGACAAACCTGGCCTGTACCTGGCGATTTCCCATGACTCGGCGTGCAACGATCCGTGGTTGCGCGGACAGTTGGCCAAAAAGATGACAGAATTGCCCGCGTCCGGACTGACGGAGGCCGTGCTGATGCGCAATATCGAGCGATGGAAAGCACAACGCTCACAACCACAGCCAAGCCCCCCGCAACAACCCGTCAGTACCCCAAAACAGTAAGGATTTTCAGTGAGTATTCGACCTCTTTTCGCTGCCGTGGCCTTTGCCGCCCTGGCGGGTTGTGCAACCGATCCTGCGCCGAATGAACAGATTCGCCTGACCGAACAGGCACTCGAACAGGCCAAGGCCGTAGGCGCCACCGCCGACGATGTGCCGGAAATGAAACTGGCCGAAGACAAGTTCAACCGCGCCAAGGGCAACATGACCGATCAATCCTTCAAAAACGCACGCATGCGGGCCGAACAGGCCGAACTCGATGCGCGCCTGGCTGAAGCCAAGGTGTTGACGGCCAAGAGCGAGGAACAGTTGAACGTGCTCAACACCCGCATCGCCCGCCTGCGCAAGCAACTGGGAGATGCCCAATGAACCTCAAGAGCAAAGCCCTCGGCGGTTTGATCCTGGCAGGCTGCGCGAGCCTCTTTGGCTGCGCCAGCCAGCACAGCGAGTCCGCGTTGCAGCAGGCCGGTGCCGACTTTCAGAAGGTCAAGGAAGACTCCAATGTGCTGCGAATCGCCCCCAAGGACGTGATTCGCGCCGGTGAGTCCCTGGCCCGTGCCGATCGCCTGTCCAGCTATTGGGGCAGCGGTTCGGACGTGGTGCATTACGCCTACCTGAGCCAGCGCTACAGCGCCATTGCCCGGGAGCACACCAATCAGGTGCTCAACGAAGAGCAAGCGGCGAAACTCGAACTGGAACGGCAGCGTCTGCAACTGGCATTGCGTGAGTCCAAACTGTTCAGCGTGCAGCAGCAAGGCAAATGGCTCGAGGAGCAGATCCTGGCATTGACGACCAGCCAGACTGACCGCGGTCTGGTGATGACCTTGGGCGACATGCTGTTCGACACCGGCGAAGCGGAATTGAAACCGTCGGCCAACCGTGTGGTGTTGAAGATCGTGCAGTTCCTGCAACTCAACCCCAAGCGAGTGGTGCGGATCGAAGGTTATACGGACAGTACCGGGGGCAAGCAGGAAAACCTCAAGCTGTCCCGCGACCGCGCGCAATCGGTGGCTGACGTGCTGATGGACCTGGGTATCGATGACAAGCGCATCCAGGTCGAGGGTTATGGCGACGAGTATCCGGTGGACGCGAACGCGTCGGAACGGGGCCGGGCGCAGAATCGTCGGGTGGAAATTGTGTTTTCCGACGAAAAGGGCCAGCTCGGCGCTGCCCGCTAAGGGTTGCGTCGCTGGAAAGCCCGGCCTGCCATGCAGTGCCGGGTTTTTTTATGCCTGCCGATTACCGCACAAAACAGTACAGATTTTGCTGACACTGCACTGTACGGTCGACTATTGTGGCAACTGTCCCCGTACACTTCTAAACTGTTCCGGTATTGTTTCACACAAGAATAAAATGCCCGTGAAATCGAGTGCTGCGTCATGACCAATCTTTTGCTCTATCAACGTATTGCTCAACAACTGGCCGAAGACATCCGCCGTGGGGTCTATCAGCCGGGGGAGCGCGTGCCTTCGGTGCGCAAGATGAGCTCGCAGCTCAATGTCAGCCATGCGACGGTATTGCAGGCGTATGCCAATCTCGAGGATCAGGGGCTGATCCGCGCCCGGCCGCAGTCGGGTTACTACGTGCACCAGACGCCGGCACTCACCGCGCCGACGCCGGACATCGCCCGGGTCGAGCGCCCCGGCCTGGTCACCCGCAGCAGCATCATTCAGCAAGTCCTGGTCGAGTCCCGTCGTGAAGGTGTCTTCCCGCTGGGCGCTGCGGTGCCGAGTGTCGACTATTTGCCGGTGCGGGCACTGCATCAGCAATTGGCCAAAGTCACCCGTTTCCATAGCCCGCGGGCCTTCAGCTACATGTTCAGCCCTGGTTTCGAGCCGTTGCGCCGACAGGTGGCGATCCGCATGCGCGATGCCGGCGTGGTGGTCGATCCATCGGAAGTGGTGATCACCCACGGTTGCGTCGATGCGCTGCAGATGTCCTTGCGTGTGCTGACCCGTCCGGGCGATCTGATTGCGGCCGAGTCGCCGACCTATTACGGGTTGCTGCAACTGGCCGACCTGTTGGGGCTCAAGGTCATCGAGATCCCCAGTGATCCAGCCACGGGCATGAGCCTGGAAGCCCTGCAACTGGCGGCCAACCAATGGTCGATCAAGGCGTTGGTGCTGACCACCCGCCTGAGCAATCCGTTGGGCGGCACCATGCCGGAGGAGCGGCAGAAACAATTGCTGCGCCTGGCGTCGGACTTCGATATCCAGATTGTCGAAGACGATATCTACGGTGAGCTGATGTTCGAGCAGGGGCGCACCAAGTCTCTCAAGGCCTATGATCGGCTGGACCGGGTGATCTATTGCTCGAGTTTCTCCAAGACCCTGTCGCCTGGCGTGCGGATCGGCTGGATGATCGCCGGCAAGTATCAGCAGGAAATCCAGCGCTTGCAGACCTTCAGTACGCATTCTGCGTGCAGCGTGACCCAGATGGGCATTGCCGCGTACCTGGAAAATGGCGGGTACGACCGGCATTTGCGCTTCATCCGTCAGGAGTACCGGAAAAACCTCAGTGCCTTCCAATTGGCCGTGCAACAGTATTTCCCTGAAGGCACGCAGATGACCCGACCTACCGGCGGCTTCATTCTGTGGGTCAGTCTGCCGGGGCGGGTCAACACGCAAGAGTTGCACGTGCGAGCATTGCAGCAGGGCATCAGTATCGCGCCGGGACTGATCTTCAGTAATACCGAGCAATTCAATCACTGCATCCGGCTCAATTGCGGCACCCCGTGGAACCGCGAGGCCGAGCGTGCATTGATGACCCTGGGCATGCTGGCCACCCAACTCTGCCAGGAGATGGCTGGCGGTTTGTAACAGGCTGCGACTGCGCTTGTCTTGTGGGCTGCAACAGGCGAGCATATGCATCTCTGCCGTTTGCACCCACCGTTGGATACATGAAACCGACTTTTCCTGCCGCCTGGCTTTTGCTCTGCCTGATTGCGAGTATTCAGCCGGCATCCGTCGTGGCTGCTACCGAGCAGGATCAGACTACCGGCAGTTTCCACGTCGCACCGATAGAAGCCGCACCTGTCAAAAAAGCCTCGGTGGCCGATAAGCAGGCGACGCCCGTGAAAAAGCGTCCGCCCATTGCCTCCAAATCGAAACCGGCCAGCGAGGTGGCAAAGACCGAGCTTCCATCTACCAAACTGGATCTGAGCTTGCCCAAGGATATGGTTCAAGAGCTCAAGCCGGTCGGAACGGTGCCGTTGGTCAGGCGTGAACCGTTGTTACCCCAGATGTTCGGTGAAAAAAGCGGCAACAGCGAGTTCCAGCTCAACGGCCGCCTGCTCAGCAACGAAATGCAGCTGCAACTGCGAAATGAAGAACGCCACGAGGTCGAAGGCGCGGCGCTGGATTTCGAGTTCAAGCAGTAACCCCGTCAGGATCGGCGAGCCGCAGGCCAGACGCTTTGTCGGAGACTGGCCGGTCATGCTCGTTTGCGTTGAAAAACCCGCTCGCAGGTAATTTAAAACAACTGTTTTAACGGGTACTCTGTGCCCCGTCCATTAACACATTGCTCGTCGCGAGGAGCTTGTCGTCATGAAATGCCGTGAGGGCTGTGGCGCTTGTTGCATTGCCCCTTCCATCAGTTCGCCGATTCCCGGTATGCCCAATGGCAAGGCCGCGGGGCAGCGTTGCCTGCAACTTTCCTCCGATAACCTGTGCAGTATTTTCGGCCAGCCGGAACGGCCGGCGGTGTGTTCTGCCTTCGAGGCCGACCCCGAGGTGTGCGGAAACAGCAGCGAAGAAGCCATCCGGTTGATTGGCTGGTGGGAGCAAATGACGGCGGCGTGATGTGTGGGCTTGCACCTGCGATCACCTCCGAAAAACCTGAAGGTGATCGGAGGTGCAAGCCCAACGAACGGAACTTCAACAATAAGGAATAAGACTATGGGTTCGCTGCATCGTATGGCTGTGCTGTGTGGTTTGACGGTTGTGCTGGCTACCTCGACGGCCCAGGCCGAAGACTGGAAGGTCAAGAAAGACGAAGACGGCATCAAGATCTCCCTGAGTGAAGTGGCCGGCTCCGACTACAAGGCCTACCAGGGTGTCACGTTGATGAAGACCACCATGGCCAAGCTGCGTGCATTGCAGGAAGACGTGTCCGGAGCCTGCGCCTGGATTCACGAATGCAAAACCCAGAAGCTGCTCAAGCACGAAGGTGAGCAAAGCTGGACCTACACTCAGTTCAACACCCCGTGGCCGGTTACTCCCCGTGATTCGGTGTTGCACATCACCACCATCGAAGGGGCCGATGGCAGCCTGACCCGCAAGCTCGAAGGCGTGCCGAAATACATTCCTGAAGAAAAAGGCTTCGTCCGGGTCGCCAAGGTCGACGGTTTCTGGAAGTTCGTACCCAAGGGCGACCAGATCGAAGTGACCTATCAGGTGCACACCGAGCCGGGCGGCAGCGTGCCGTCGATGGTGGCCAACAAGTTCGTGGTGGACGCCCCGTTCAATACCTTGAAAGCCCTCAAGGAACGCGCCGAGAAGTAAATGTGTCACTCTTTTGAGGTGACTTCGTGACGCCCCGACTCGATCGGGGCGTTTGCTTTTTTGAACGCTGCTCAGGTTTTAATTTGTTTCCGGATATGCGTTGCACGAAATTTTCACCCACTCTCCAAGACAATTCGCCAGCTCTCCCGTAACGCGCAGCGTATGGCTGAATGCAGGATGAAAGACTCGGGATGAGGGTAGTTATCAATGGCAATGCTGCCGTTGATCGTGCAACATTTGCGCACCGCGCAAACCCCCAGGCCTGGTACGGGCCGAAAAGAGGGCAAGGCGCAGCTGTATTTTTGAAACTTCAACTTCCAATGGGTCCTAAAACGACATGGCAATCCCGGACGCCCTGAGTCAGCAGCGAGCTTCTAGTCGCCTGCTGCAACCGACCGTCAAATCGCATCTGGCCTACACGCTGTTGTGTGCCCTGGTCATGATGGTCATGTTCAGCCTGCTGCGCGTCGCGCTGCTGGCTTACAACAGCTCGATGATCCTCGACACACCGGCCTCGACCTTCCTCGAGGCATTCGCCAACGGTCTGCGTTTCGACCTGCGCCTGGTGGTCTATCTCAGTATTCCGTTGCTGCTGGCCTTGTTCAGCGCCCGGGCCATGGCGGCACGCGGGCTGTTCCGACTCTGGCTGACAGTGGTCTCCAGCATCGCGCTGTTCCTGGGCCTGATGGAGATGGACTTCTATCGTGAATTCCACCAGCGCCTCAACGGCCTGGTCTTCCAGTACGTCAAGGAAGACCCGAAAACCGTGGCCAGCATGCTCTGGTATGGTTTTCCGGTGGTCCGCTATCTGCTGGCGTGGGCTCTGGGTACCGTGATCCTGAGCATGGCATTCAAGGGCGCCGACCGTGCGACCCGCCCTCGTGGCCCGTTCAGTGGCGGCAGCATCGGCACACGCAAGGTCGCGCCGTGGTATGCACGCATTGGCGTGTTCGTGGTTTGCCTGCTGATCTGCGTCGTCGCGGCCCGTGGCACCTTGCGCCAAGGCCCGCCGATGCGCTGGGGTGATGTCTACACCACAGATTCCAACTTCGCCAACCAGTTGGGTCTCAACGGTACGCTTTCTCTGGTCGCCGCCGCCAAGAGCCGGATGTCCGAGGATCGCGACAATATCTGGAAAGCCACGCTGCCACAGCCACAAGCCCAGCAAGTGGTGCGTGACATGCTGGTGATGGCGGATGACAAACTGGTGGATGGCGAGACCGCGGCGGTACGTCGCGATTACACCCCGCCAGCCGACAAGACCTTGCCGATCAAGAACGTCGTCGTGATCCTGATGGAAAGCATGGCCGGTCACTCGGTGGGTGCGCTGGGTGGGCCGGGCAACATCACACCTTACCTCGACAAACTGTCGAAGGAAGGCTTGCTGTTCGACCGCTTCTTCTCCAACGGTACCCATACCCACCAGGGCATGTTCGCCACCATGGCCTGTTTCCCGAACCTGCCTGGCTTCGAATACCTGATGCAGACTCCGGAAGGCAGCCACAAGCTGTCCGGTCTGCCGCAGTTGCTCAGCGCCCGTGACTTCGACGACGTGTATGTCTACAACGGCGATTTCGCCTGGGACAACCAGTCGGGTTTCTTCAGCAACCAGGGCATGACCAACTTCATCGGCCGTAACGATTTCGTGAATCCGGTGTTCTCTGATCCGACCTGGGGCGTGTCCGACCAGGACATGTTCGACCGTGGCCTGGTCGAGCTCAAGGCGCGGGAAAACGGCAAGCCGTTCTATGCCTTGCTGCAAACCCTGTCCAACCACACGCCTTACGCCTTGCCGACGCCATTGCCGGTCGAGCGCGTGACCGATCGTGGCAACCTGAACGAACACCTGACCGCCATGCGTTACTCGGACTGGGCACTGGGCCAGTTCTTTGAAAAGGCCCGCAAGGAGCCGTACTTCAAGGAAACCCTGTTTGTCGTCGTCGGTGACCACGGTTTTGGTAACGAACGGCAGATCACCGAAATGGACCTGGGCCGCTTCAACGTGCCGATGCTGATGATCGCGCCGGGCATCCAGGAAAAGTTCGGCCAGCGTGACCACACCGTGGGCACTCAGATCGACATCGTGCCGACCATC
The DNA here is from genome assembly GCF_019956175.1 of Pseudomonas sp. BF-R-30. Classification (NCBI taxonomy): domain Bacteria; kingdom Pseudomonadati; phylum Pseudomonadota; class Gammaproteobacteria; order Pseudomonadales; family Pseudomonadaceae; genus Pseudomonas; species Pseudomonas sp. BF-R-30. Next base: position 187,183 of record NZ_JAHBDE010000022.1, read on the forward strand.
ATGGGCCGCATCGGTGGCGAAGTACGTCATCAGTGCTGGGGACGCGACCTGCTCAACCTGCCGGAAGGCGACGCCGGTATTGGTGTGATCAAGCCGTCGGGCAGCGAGCAGACCACGGCCGTCCTCACCGCGGACCAGATTCTGGTCCTGCCGAAGGACAAGGACATGGCGCCGAAGTTGTATCAGTATGAATTGGGTGCCAACCCTCGCGCCGAAGTCATTGCTGATGCGCCGCGTACCGCCGAGTTGAAACTCAAGCTCGAAGCGTTCCTGCAAACAGCGACCAAGAGCCTGCTGGACAACACCGCCGGTGTTGTTGATGGCAAGCCGGACTAAGTTGTGACGCAAGAAAAGAGGCCCTTCAAGGGCCTCTTTTTTTTGCCTGGTGGATATTTATATTCGGCCAAGCAAGAGCAGGATCAACAGCACCACCAATACGACGCCGATGATACCGGACGGGCCGTAACCCCAACTTCTGGAGTGCGGGAAGACCGGTAAACCACCGATCAGTAACAGGATCAGAATGATGATCAGTATTGTGCCCATGTCTATTTCCTTGTCGAAAATGCAGTGGATTGACCATGCCAATCAAGGTCAGCGGGAATGAAGTAAATTCGAGCTGCTTAAAAATTCGGACTCTTGCGCTTGCAGGAAAATTCCAAGTTTTTTTGAAGTATTTCGCACGGGTTCTTATTTTTTGTAGTTGCCTTGATTGCGTCAGACGCTCCCGCAGTTTGCTCGGGCCATTCAGCAATCTGATGGAGCGTGGGTCGGGCAATTTCCTTCGCTACACTCGGTGCATCTTCCAAGAACAACAAGGCTGTCTGCTATGCAAAATCGCATGATGATCACTGGTGCAGGCTCTGGCCTGGGTCGCGAAATCGCGCTGCGCTGGGCGCGTGAAGGCTGGCAACTGGCTTTGTCGGACGTCAGCGAGCCCGGCTTGCAGGAAACCCTCAAGCTGGTCCGCGAAGCGGGCGGCGATGGTTTCATCCAGCGCTGCGACGTACGCGATTACAGCCAGTTGACAGCGTTCGCCCAGGCCTGCGAGGTCAAACTCGGCGGCATCGATGTCATCGTCAATAACGCGGGTGTAGCGTCTGGCGGGTTCTTCAGTGAGTTGTCCCTGGAGGACTGGGACTGGCAGATCGCGATCAACCTGATGGGCGTGGTCAAGGGCTGCAAGGCTTTCCTGCCACTGCTGGAAAAAAGCAAAGGCAAGATCATCAACATCGCGTCCATGGCCGCGCTGATGCAAGGCCCGGCGATGAGCAACTACAACGTGGCCAAGGCGGGCGTGGTGGCGTTGTCCGAAAGCCTGCTGATCGAGCTGGCGCATCAGGAAGTCGGCGTGCATGTGGTGTGTCCGTCGTTCTTCCAGACCAACCTGCTGGACTCCTTCCGTGGCCCGACCCCGGCCATGAAAGCCCAGGTCGGCAAGTTGCTGGAAAGCTCGCCCATCAGCGCCGCCGACATCGCCGACTACATCTATCAGCAGGTCGCCGCCGGCGAGTTCATGATTCTGCCCCACGAACAGGGCCGCATGGCCTGGGCGATCAAGCAGAAGAACCCGCAATTGCTCTACAACGAAATGACCGCCATGGCCGACAAAATGCGCGCCAAGGCCAGGCAATCCGCAAGCTGATCTTGCCCGCAGGCAACGCTGTGGTTAGGGTGGCCGCCATCGGCCATCCTCGCGAGACGCTTGCATGCTTAATTACCTGTGGTTTTTCGTCGCCGCACTGTTCGAAATTGCCGGTTGCTTTGCTTTCTGGATGTGGCTGCGCCAGGGTAAAAGCATATGGTGGGTGGTGCCGGCGCTCCTGAGTCTGACCCTGTTCGCCCTGCTGCTGACCCGGATCGAAGCCACCTACGCCGGCCGCGCCTACGCCGCTTACGGTGGCATCTACATCGTTGCCTCAATCGGCTGGCTGGCCGTGGTCGAGCGGATTCGTCCGCTGGGTTCGGACTGGCTCGGCGTGGCGCTGTGCGTGATCGGCGCGAGCATCATCCTGTTCGGGCCGCGATTCTCCGCGTCCTGACAGATCGGCCCTACAATCAACCGATCTGTCAGACCTTTCCGTAAGTGGTGTGCGTCAAGGGCTGTCAGTCCGGTCTGGTTTGCTGTCGGAGCATTGTAGGCGTACCGCGGGCCGGGCATCTTCAAGGGCCAGAAACCCCTGAAGGACACTCCTCATGCTCGTACTCACTCGCGTTGTGGGCGAAACCATTTCCATCGGTGACAACATTTCCGTGCGCGTTCTCGCGATCAACGGAAACAACATCCGCTTTGGCGTTGAGGCGCCTCAGGACGTCAATGTGCACCGCTGTGAAATCTACGAACGCATCCAGAACAAACTGGCGAAAACCAAGGGACGCTGAAGACTTCAGTCGAACAGATGCTTGGGCACATCGTGCTTGAGCATCAGTTGGCACTGCTCGCTTTCCGGGTCGAAGACAATCAGTGCCTGACCCTTGGTCAAGGCCTGGCGCACGCGCAATACGCGGGTTTCCAGGGGGGTGTCGTCACCATTGTCCGTGCCGTCGCGGGTCACGAAATCCTCGATCAGGCGGGTGAGGGTGTCGACTTGAAGTTGGTCGTGGGGGATCAGCATAGGCACCTCGGTTGGATCAATGGCGCGATGCTACGGCGAATGACCGGTATCGGCTAGCCTGGGGTTTGATGTCGTCTGCTCTGACGCCATCGCGAGCAAGCTCGCTCCCACAGGGGACCGGGTTCTTTCATGGGAATGCGGTCGAGTGTGGGAGCGAGCTTGCTCACGATAGCGGTTTACCAGGCAATGAAGATCCTGGATCAGCTCTCCGACCGCTGCCCCACCAGGCTGTCCACCGACGGCACCCGTGTATCGCTTTCCATCTGTGTGTCATGTTCGAGCTGATGGCTGAAGCGGTCCAGTGAGCCCTTGGCCGGTTGTGCATCGCTGGCAAACACGGGCGGGCTGAGGATGTACGCACCGAGCAGGCGGCTCAGGGCGGCGAGGCTGTCGATGTGGGTGCGCTCGTAACCGTGGGTGGCATCGCAGCCGAAGGCGAGCAGGGCGGTGCGAATGTCGTGGCCGGCGGTCACCGCTGAATGGGCGTCGCTGAAGTAGTAGCGGAACAGGTCCCGGCGTGCCGGCAACTCGTTGTCGCTGGCCAAGCGCAGGAGGTGGCGCGACAGGTGATAGTCATACGGCCCGCCGGAATCCTGCATAGCGATGCTCACTGCGTGCTCGCTGGAATGTTGGCCAGGCGCGACCGGTGCGATGTCGATGCCGACGAACTCACTGACGTCCCAGGGCAACGCCGCCGCCGCGCCGCTGCCGGTTTCTTCGGTGATGGTGAACAGTGGATGGCAGTCGATCATCAGCTCTTCACCACTGTCGACAATGGCCTTGAGCGCCGCCAGCAGTGCGGCCACCCCGGCCTTGTCGTCGAGGTGACGGGCGCTGATGTGGCCGCTTTCGGTGAACTCCGGCAGCGGGTCGAAGGCGACGAAATCGCCGACGCTGATGCCCAGCGACTCGCAGTCGGCACGGGTGGCGCAGTAGGCGTCCAGACGCAATTCGATGTGATCCCAACTGATCGGCATCTCATCCACGGCGGTATTGAATGCGTGCCCGGAAGCCATCAGCGGCAAGACGCTGCCGCGGATCACGCCATTGTCGGTAAACAGGCTGACCCGGCTGCCCTCGGCAAAGCGGCTGGACCAGCAGCCGACGGGCGCGAGGGTCAGACGGCCGTTGTCCTTTACTGCACGCACCGCCGCGCCGATGGTGTCCAGATGGGCGGAAACGGCGCGGTCGGGGCTGTTCTTCTTGCCCTTGAGCGTGGCGCGGATGGTGCCGCGACGGGTCAGCTCGAAGGGAATGCCCAGTTCTTCAAGACGTTCGGCGACGTAGCGCACGATGGTGTCGGTGAACCCGGTGGGGCTGGGAATGGCGAGCATTTCCAGCAGCACTTTTTGCAGATAGCCGAGGTCCGGTTCGGGGATTTTGCTGGTCATGGAAACTCCTGATTGGTTATCGCCTGTACGGCCGCCTTCGCGAGCAGGCTCGCTCCTACAGGGGGAACGCGATCAAAGGTGGGAGCGAGCTTGCTCGCGATGGCATCAGCCCAGCCAACACATGGCTAAGAGACCACCGGCTGACTGTACGGAAACAACAGATCCACAAACCGCTCCGCCGTCGGCTGCGGTTCGTGGTTGGCCAGCCCGGCCCGTTCGTTGGCTTCGATAAACACATAGTCCGGCTGGTCAGCGGCGGACACCATCAAGTCGAGGCCGACCATGGGAATGTCCAGCGCCCGAGCCGCGCGGACGGCGGCGTCCACCAGCGTCGGGTGCAGGATCGCCGTGACATCCTCAAGCACGCCGCCGGTATGAAGATTCGCCGTGCGCCGTACGAACAGGTGCTCACCGGCCGGCAGAATGCTGTTGTAGTCGTATCCGGCGGCACGCAAGGTGCGCAGGGTTTCCTGGTCCTGCGGGATCTTGCTTTCGCCGCCCGTGGCCGCGTGTCGCCGTCGGCTCTGGGCTTCGATCAATGCACCGATGGAGTGTTGGCCGTCGCCGACCACTTCGGCTGGCCGGCGAATGGCGGCGGCGACCACTTCAAAACCGATCACCACAATGCGCAGGTCCAGGCCCTCGTGGAAACTTTCCAGCAGCACGCGGCTGTCGAAGTGGCGAGCGGCTTCTATGGCTTGCTGCACTTCCTCTATGGTGCGCAAATCCACCGCCACCCCTTGGCCCTGTTCACCATCCAGTGGCTTGACCACCACGCGCTGGTGTTCATCGAGGAAGGCCAGATTGTCATCGGCGTTACCCGCCAGTTGCTGCGCCGGCAGGTTCAACCCTGCTGCCTTGAGCACTTTGTGGGTCAGGCTTTTGTCCTGGCACAGGGTCATGCTGACGGCGCTGGTCAGGTCGCTCAGGGATTCACGGCAGCGTACCCGGCGCCCGCCATGGCTGAGGGTGAACATCCCGGCGTCGGCGTCATCGACGTGCACATCGATGCCACGACGGTGTGCTTCTTCGACAATGATCCGCGCGTAGGGGTTGAACGCGGCTTCCGGGCCGGGCCCGAGAAACAGTGGCTGATTGATGCCGTTCTTGCGCTTGATGGCGAAGGTCGTCAGGTTGCGAAACCCGAGCTTGGCGTAAAGGTTTTTCGCCTGGCGGTTGTCGTGCAGCACCGACAGGTCGAGGCAGGCGAGCCCGCGACTCATGAAGTGTTCGATCAAATGCCGCACCAGCACTTCACCGACACCCGGCCGCGCACAATGCGGGTCGACCGCCAGGCACCACAGGCTGCTGCCGTTTTCCGGGTCGTTGAAGGCCTTGTGGTGGTTGAGGCCCATGACGCTGCCGATGACCGCGCCGCTGTCCTCGTCTTCGGCCAGCCAGTACACCGGGCCGCCCAGATGGCGCGGCGTCAGCAGGGTGGCATCGATCGGCAACATGCCGCGGGCCTGATACAGCTGATTGATCGCCTGCCAGTCGGCATCGCTTTGCGCGCGTCGAATGCGGAAACCGCGAAACACCCGGGTCGCCTGACGGTAGTCGCTGAACCACAGGCGCAAGGTATCGGACGGGTCGAGGAACAGCTGCGTCGGCTCCAGCCCCAGTACTTGCTGGGGCGCGGCGACGTACAGGGCAATGTCCCGCTCGCCGGGCTGCTCGTTGAGCAACTCCCCGGCCAGGCTCGCGGCATCGGCAAAGGTGTGGCCGATCAGCAAGCGTCCCCAGCCGCAATGCACGGCAATCGGCGCCCCGCCGAGTTCACTGCCATCCTCGGCCAGACGTGCCTGCAAGCGTTCGTAGGAGGGCGACTGGCCGCGCAACAGGCGTTGGCTGAAAGCCGTGGCGTGAGGTTTCATCGGTCAGATTCCTTGTTCGCTGAGCCACAGGTTGAGGGCCGCCAGTTGCCACATCTTCGAGCCGCGCAACGGTGTCAATTGCCCCTGGGGATCAGTCAGCAGACGGTCGAGCATCGCGGGGTTGAACAGGCCGCGATCCTGGCTGGGATCGAGCAGCAGTTCGCGCACCCATTCCAGCGTATCGCCCTGCAAATGCTTGAGGCCCGGCACCGGGAAGTAACCTTTTTTGCGGTCGATCACTTCACTGGGAATCACTTGTCGCGCGGCTTCTTTCAAGACTTGCTTGCCGCCGTCCGGCAGTTTGAAACGTCCCGGAATCCGTGCCGACAGCTCCACCAGGCGGTAATCGAGAAACGGCGTGCGCGCTTCCAGGCCCCAGGCCATGGTCATGTTGTCGACCCGTTTGACCGGGTCGTCCACCAGCATCACCGTGCTGTCCAGACGCAAGGCCTTGTCCACCGCCGCATCGGCACCGGTCTGGGCGAAATGGGCTTTGACGAAGTCACCGGCGGCGTCATTCGCGGTCAGCCATTTCGGTTGCACGGTGGCGGCGTAGTCGTCGTAACTGCGGTCGAAAAAAGCTTCGCGGTACGCGGCATACGGATCACTCGCGCCGTCCACTTGCGGATACCAGTGGTAACCGGCGAACAGTTCATCGGCGCCCTGGCCGCTCTGGACGACTTTGCAGTGTTTGGCCACCTCCCGTGACAACAGGTAGAAGGCGATGCAGTCATGGCTGACCATCGGCTCGCTCATGGCGCGGAACGCGGCGGGCAGTTGTTCGATGATTTCCTTTTCGTCGATGCGCAGTTGATGGTGCTGCGTGCCGTAGTGTCGGGCGATCAGGTCCGAATACTGGAACTCGTCTCCACGCTCGCCGCCGGCATCCTGGAAGCCGATGGAGAAGGTCGACAGATTGTCCACGCCGACTTCCCGCAACAGCCCCACCAGCAGGCTTGAATCGACACCGCCGGACAGCAGCACGCCGACATCCACCGCCGCACGCTGACGAATCGCTACCGCTTCGCGGGTGCTGTCGAGCACACGGTCGCGCCAGTCCTCGAGGGTCAGATTCGTCTCATCGGCGTGAGGGCCGTAGGGTAGGGTCCACCAGGTTTTCTGCTCGGTGCGGCCATCGGCTTCAATGCGCATCCAGGTGGCTGGCGGCAGTTTTTCAATGCCCGCCAGCAAGGTGCGCGGTGCCGGGACCACAGCGTGGAAATTCAGATAGTGATTGAGCGCCACGGGATCGAGGATCGGGTTGATGTCGCCACCCTTGAGCAATGCCGGCAGCGCCGAGGCGAAGCGCAGGCGCTGGCCGGTGCGCGACAGGTACAGCGGTTTCACGCCGAGACGGTCGCGGGCGATGAACAGGCGTTGGGCATCGCGCTCCCAAACGGCAAAGGCAAACATGCCGTTGAGTTTTGGCAGCAAGGCTTCGCCCCAGGCGTGATAACCCTTGAGCAACACTTCGGTGTCGCCACCGGAATAGAAGGCGTAACCCAGGCTTTCAAGTTCCGCGCGCAGTTCCGGAAAGTTGTAGATCGCCCCGTTGAAGGCCAGGGACAAGCCCAGTTGCGGGTCGATCATCGGCTGCGCCGAGCCGTCCGACAGGTCCATGATCTTCAGGCGCCGATGGCCCAGGGCAACCGGCCCCTGGCTATGAAATCCCCAGGCGTCGGGGCCGCGGGGGGCCAGGTGATGGGTGATTCGTTCAATGGCTGCAAGGTCTGCAGGTTGATGATCAAAACGTAACTCGCCAGCTAATCCGCACATAAATTCCTTACCGGTTTTTCCGTTGGGGAGGGTCAATCGATACCACGCCCAAACGGCGGGTACTCAGAAAGTGACCCTCCTCGGTAAGGGGAGTTTTAGATCGATGAGTTATATGCGCGACTGACCACGGCCGAATCGCCCCGTGAGGGCGACTTCGGCTGCTGTATCGACTACTTGCCCCGGATCAGGCGTCGCAGGGCAAATCGGTTGGGATGACAGGCTTCGGCCACGCTTCTGGGCAACGGCAGGGGTTCGTTATCCAGCCAGGCTGCCAGCAGTTCAGCGGACAGCGGCGCGGTGATCAGGCCGCGCGAGCCGTGACCGCTGTTGACGTACAAACCGTCAAGCCATGGGCATTCGACGTCCGGCACCTGCCGGGCATCCTTGCCCAGCGCCGCATACGCCTGAGTGAACGCCTGGGTGTCGGCCAAGGGGCCGACGATTGGCAAGTAGTCGGGGCTGGTGCAGCGAAAAGCGGCGCGCCCCTGGAGACTTTCAGGCGCAAGTTTATCGGCCTGTAAACGCTCGACCAGATCGTGGGAAATCTCTTCGAGCATGGCCAGGTTGCCCAAGTGTTCTGCCGTGGTCGGTGTCAGGTCATCGCTCTTGAAATCGAAACTGGCCCCCAGGGTGTGTTCGCCCAAACGGGCTGGGGCGACATAGCCTTCGGCACACACCACGGTGCTCAGGGCCTGGCTTTGCGGGGTTTGCGCCAAGCGGGTGATTTGCCCGCGAATGCGCTTGAGCGGCAACTCGGCGCTCTCGGGGAAACGCTGGATTTCAGCGGCCCCGGCGAGCACCACCACGGGAGCATCGGCAAGCAACCGCTCGCCGTCCCAGGCTTGCCAACGGCCTTCAACCTTGCGCAGTTCCAGCGCATCGTGATGGGTGAGCAATTGAATCAGTGGCTGCGCAGCCTGCCACTGGCACAGCGCCGGTGGGTGGACCCAGCCGCCTTCGGGATAGAACAGGCCGCCGTGTGCCAGTCCGATACCGGCCACGGCCTGTGCTTCGGGTTGATCCAGCAGGTGCAGCAAGTCCGCTGGAAACGCCGCGGCCAATTGCGCCTGGCGTTCGGCTTCCTTGGCATTGAAGGCCAGTTGCAATACGCCGCAATCGTCCCAGTCGCGGCCCCGTTGCAAGTGTTCGAGCAGACGTCGGGTGTAGCCGAATCCACTGACGATCATTTGCGACAGCGCCGTGCCATGGGCGGATAGCTTCAGGTAGAGCACACCCTGCGGGTTGCCCGAGGCTTCCCGGGCGATGGCGTCGTGGCGCTCCAGCAATGTCACTTGCCAGCCCCGCGCGGCGAGGCTGGCGGCGCTGGCACAACCGGCCAGGCCGGCACCGATCACCAGTGCCTGGCGCTCGCTGGTCAGCGGGGCCGGGCGGGCGAACCAGGGTTTATCCAGGGCCGGGGCCGGCGTTTCCCGGGGCCAGCCGAGGAACTCGCCGCGCATGATCTCCCATTTGTGGCCGATGCCGGGGGTGCGTTTCATCTTGAAGCCGGCGGCGTTGAGCAGACGCCGCACCCAGCCGGTGCTGGTGAAGGTGCTGATGGATGCACCGGGAGCGGCCAGGCGAGCCAGCTCGGCAAACAGTTCGGCGGTCCACATGTCGGGGTTTTTCGCCGGGGCGAAACCGTCGAGGAACCAGGCGTCGATTCGGGCATCGAGTTGCGGCAGTTGCTCCAATGCATCGCCGATCAGCAGCGTCAGGGTGACGCGGCCGTGGTCCAGCGTCAGGCGCTGAAAACCCTGATGGATGGCCACGTATTGCCCAAGCAATTGATCGGCAAATACCTTGAGTTCCGGCCACAGCGCCAGGGCACGTTGCAGGTCGGCCGGGCTCAACGGGTATTTCTCTACGCTGACAAAATGCAGCCGCGCTCCGGCCGCTGCGTGTTGCTCGAACACCTGCCAGGCGCACAAAAAATTCAGCCCGGTGCCGAACCCCGTCTCACCGATGACCAGCCGCCCACCCTCGGGCAAGGCGGCAAAGCGTTCGGCCAGTCGATTCTGCTCGATGAATACATAGCGGGTTTCATCCAGCCCTGACTTGTCGGAGAAGTACACATCGTCGAACACTCGCGAATACGGGCGACCTTGGTCGTCCCAGTCGAGCTGGGCGTGGGGCAATACAGGTTTCATGGCAGGCTCTGCAACGGCAAGGGCGCCATTCTAGCTGATTGAAGGTGTGGTGCTTGATCCAGGGCAAGCTTGCAATTTCTGGATCAGCGAAACTTCCAGGTCGGGCGAAGGGCGAAGGGCGATGGGCTTTTGTGGCGAGGGGGCTTGCCCCCGTTGGGTTGCGAAGCAGCCCCAAACGAGGCGACTACTTTGTGTCAGGTAGCCCGAGTCTGCCGATTTGACGACTGCTTCGCAGCCGAACGGGGGCAAGCCCCCTCGCCACAGGAATCCGCAACCATCCGGAAAATCTCCACTGACCTTCAGGTCCATCCGCTAGTCTTGCTCACATCTGGAAGGGAGCCGCCCATGTTTGAATCCGCCGAAATCGATCACGCCATCGACAAAGAAACCTACGACGCCGAAATCCCGGCCCTGCGCGAAGCGTTGCTCGAAGCGCAATTCGAATTGCAGCAGCAACGCCGCTTCCCGGTGATCATTTTGATCAATGGCATCGAAGGTGCCGGCAAGGGTGAGACGATCAAGGTGCTCAACGAGTGGATGGACCCGCGCCTGATCGAGGTCCGCACGTTCGATCAGCAAACCGACGAAGAACTGGCGCGGCCACCGGCCTGGCGGTACTGGCGGATGCTCCCGGCCAAGGGGCGCATGGGGATTTTCTTCGGCAACTGGTACAGCCAGATGCTGCAGGGGCGGGTCCATGGCGAGTTCAAGGATCCGCGCCTGGACCAGGCGATCAATGCCGCCGAGCGCCTGGAAAAGATGCTCTGCGATGAAGGTGCGCTGATCTTCAAGTTCTGGTTTCACCTTTCAAAGAAGCAAATGAAGGCACGCCTCAAGGCACTGGCCGACGACCCGCTGCACAGCTGGCGCATCAGCCCGCTGGACTGGCAGCAGTCGCAAACCTACGACAGGTTCGTGAAGTATGGTGAACGGGCGCTGCGCCGCACCAGCCGCGTTTATGCACCCTGGCATGTGATCGCCGGGGCGGATGCCCATTATCGCAGCCTGGCCGTGGGGCGGATTCTGCTGGCGGGCCTGCAGGGCGCATTGAAGCGACCGAAGATCCATCCGGAAAAGGTCAGCGCCGCGCCAGTGTTCCCCAGTGTCGATCAAGTGAACCTGATCGACAGCCTGGACCTGACCCTGCAGTTGGACAAAGAAGATTACGAAGAACAACTGATCACCGAGCAGGCGCGGTTTTCCGGGTTGATGCGAGACAAACGCATGCGCCGCCACGCGCTGGTGGCGGTGTTCGAAGGCAACGACGCGGCCGGCAAGGGCGGGGCGATCCGCCGGGTAGCGGCAGCGCTTGATCCGCGCCAGTACAGCATCGTGCCGATTGCCGCGCCCACCGAGGAAGAACGGGCGCAACCGTATCTGTGGCGCTTCTGGCGGCACCTGCCGGCCCGGGGCAAGTTCACCGTGTTCGACCGCTCCTGGTATGGCCGGGTGTTGGTGGAGCGCATCGAAGGTTTTTGCAGCCCGGCAGACTGGCTGCGTGCCTATGGTGAAATCAACGATTTCGAAGAGCAGCTCACCGACGCCGGTGTGATCGTGGTCAAGTTCTGGCTGTCCATCGACAAACAGACGCAACTGGAGCGCTTCGAGGAGCGTGAAAAGATTCCCTTCAAGCGCTTCAAGATCACTGAAGATGACTGGCGCAACCGTGAAAAATGGGATGACTATCGCGCGGCCGTCGGCGACATGGTCGACCGTACCAGCACCGAGATTGCGCCATGGACCCTGGTGGAAGCCAACGACAAACGCTGGGCGCGGGTCAAAGTCTTGCGCACCATCAACCGGGCACTGGAGGAGGCTTTCGAAAAATCCGCCCGGCATGAACGCAAGCGTAAGGACAAGGATTGAGGCCATGGTTCCGCATACGCGGGGTGAATGATCGTCGCGGTCGGTGAAGAGCTGGACTTATGCTCGGTCCACTCTCAACCGATAACAACAATGAGGTATGTCATGCGTGAAGTGGTGATCGTCGACAGCGTGCGGACCGGCCTGGCCAAATCCTTTCGCGGTAAATTCAACATGACCCGCCCGGACGACATGGCGGCACACTGTGTCGATGCACTGTTGGCGCGCACCGGTATCGATCCGGCGAGCGTCGAGGACTGCATCGTTGGCGCCGGCTCCAACGAAGGCGCCCAGGGTTTCAATATCGGTCGCAATGTCGCGGTGCTCTCGCGCCTGGGCATCGGCACGGCCGGCATGACCCTCAACCGGTTCTGTTCCTCGGGCCTGCAGGCGATCGCCATTGCCGCCAATCAGATCGCTTCGGGTTGCAGCGATATCATCGTCGCCGGCGGCGTCGAGTCCATCAGCCTGACCATGAAGAGCGTCAACACCGACAACCTGATCAATCCGCTGCTCAAGGAACAGGTGCCGGGCATCTACTTCCCGATGGGCCAGACTGCTGAAATCGTCGCGCGTCGGTACAACGTCAGCCGCCAAGAGCAGGACCTGTATGCGTTGCAAAGCCAGCAGCGCACCGCAGAAGCTCAGGCCGCCGGGCTGTTCACTGATGAAATCGTGCCGATGTCGGTGAAGTATCGCGTCGAAGACAAGGCCACAGGTCAGGCACAGATCCTCGACGGCATCGTCGACCGCGATGACTGCAACCGCCCGGACACCACCCTGGAAAGCCTGGCCGGGTTGAAGCCGGTGTTCGCCGAAGATGGCTCGGTCACGGCGGGCAACTCTTCGCAGCTGTCTGACGGCGCGTCCATGACCCTGGTGATGAGCCTGGAGAAAGCGCTGGAACTGGGGCTCAAGCCGAAAGCGTTCTTCCGCGGCTTTACCGTGGCCGGTTGCGCGCCGGACGAGATGGGTATCGGCCCGGTGTTTTCGGTACCGAAACTGCTCAAGGCCAAAGGCTTGCGGATTGACGACATCGACCTGTGGGAACTCAACGAAGCGTTCGCCTCGCAGTGCCTGTACAGCCGCAACCGCCTGGAAATCGACAACGCCCGGTACAACGTCAACGGCGGCTCGATTTCCATCGGTCACCCGTTCGGCATGACCGGCTCGCGCCAGGTCGGGCATCTGGTTCGTGAATTGCAGCGACGCAATCTGCGGTACGGCATCGTCACCATGTGCGTGGGTGGCGGGATGGGGGCTACGGGGTTGTTTGAGGCGGTGAGGTAAACCCTGGTTTTTTGCGTTGTCTGCCAGATAGCTTTCGCGAGCAAGCCCGCTCCCACATTGAACGGTGTACGCGGTCAACTGTGGGAGCGGGCTTGCTCGCGAATGCAGGCGCCGCGGTCTTTCACTTTACGACCCGCACAGTTTCATTCGCGGCCAGACCGAAACTGTGCCTGTGTACGCCAAGGCTCCAGGCCTAGAATGACGACTCCTGTCAGTTGGCGTTGGGGTTCACATGCACATTTCATCGGGTCGCTGGGGTTACGGTCTGTTCCTGGCCTTGTTGACCGCGTTGTTGTGGGGAATCCTGCCGATCAAGCTCAAACAAGTGTTGTTGGTAATGGACCCGGTGACGGTGACCTGGTTTCGCCTGATGGTATCCGGCGGCTGCCTGTTCATTTACCTGGCGGCCACCAGGCGTCTGCCCAGCCGCAAGGTGCTCGGTCCTCGTGGTGGCTGGTTGGTGCTGATGGCGGTGCTCGGCCTGGTCGGTAACTATGTGTTGTATCTGATGGGCCTGAACCTGCTCAGCCCCGGTACGGCGCAACTGGTAGTGCAGATGGGGCCGATCATGCTGCTGATCGCCAGTCTGTTTGTGTTCAAGGAGCGTTTCAGCCTGGGGCAGGGGATTGGCCTGCTGGTGCTGCTGATTGGCTTTGCGCTGTTTTTCAACCAGCGCTTGAGTGAGTTGCTCACGTCTCTGACCGACTACACCGCCGGTGTGCTGCTTGTGTTGCTGGCGTCCACGGTCTGGACCTTCTATGCCCTGGGGCAGAAGCAATTGCTGACGGTGTGGAATTCGCTGCAGGTGATGATGGTGATCTACCTGTTCTGCGCAGCGCTGTTGACGCCGTGGGTGCATCCGCTCGAAGCGTTGCAATTAAGCCCCTTGCAGGGTTGGTTGCTGCTGGCGTGCTGCCTTAACACCCTGATTGCCTATGGCGCGTTTGCCGAGGCCCTGGCCCATTGGGAAGCCTCCCGGGTCAGCGCGACGCTGGCCATCACGCCGTTGGTGACCTTTGCCGCGGTTGCCATGGCTGCGTGGCTGTGGCCCGACTATGTGCATGCCGAGACGATCAATGGCCTGGGATATGGCGGTGCGGTGCTGGTGGTGCTGGGGTCGGCGCTGGTGGCGTTGGGGCCTTCGCTGATTGCCGGGCTGAAGGCGCGGAAGGTGCGGATGGCAGCCAGTTAGACCGCGTTATCGTTCTTCGCGGGCAAGCCACGCTCCCACAGGGTTTGCGTCGTCCACAATATCAATGAACGACTCAGAACCTGTGGGAGCGTGGCTTGCCCGCGATGACGGACGATCAGGCGCTACCGATTCAGCCCTTGGCCCCAGCCTCCAGCATGTTCTCCGGCCTCACCCACGCATCGAACTCTTCGTCTGTCAGATACCCGAGCTGCAACGCCGCCTCGCGCAAGGTCAGGCCTTCGCTGTAGGCTTTCTTGGCGATCTCCGCCGATTTGTCATAGCCGATGTGCGGGTTGAGTGCCGTCACCAGCATCAAGCCACGCTCCAGGTGCTCAGCCATTTTTTCCGCATCCGGCTCCAGCCCGGCCACGCAGTGCTGCTGGAAGTTGCTGCAGCCATCAGCCAGTAAGCGGATCGATTGCAGCAGGTTGTGGATGATCACCGGTTTGAACACGTTGAGCTGCAAGTGGCCCTGACTGGCGGCAAAGCCAATGGCGACATCGTTGCCCAATACCTGGCAGGCCAGCATCGACAGCGCTTCGCATTGGGTCGGGTTGACCTTGCCCGGCATGATCGAACTGCCCGGTTCATTGGCCGGCAGCCTGACTTCGGCGAAGCCGGCGCGCGGGCCGGAACCCAGCAGGCGCAGATCGTTGGCGATTTTCATCAGTGTTACGGCGAGGGTTTTCAGCGCGCCGGACAGCGTGGTCAGCGGCTCATGACCGGCCAGTGCGGCAAACTTGTTCGGCGCTGTGATAAACGGCAAACCGGAGAGGGCGGCCAATTCTGCGGCGATGGCCTCACCGAAGCCGTGGGGTGAATTGAGCCCGGTGCCGACGGCCGTTCCGCCTTGGGCCAGCTCGCAGACCGAGGGCAGTGCGCTGCGGATCGCCCGCTCGGCGTAATCGAGTTGCGCGATGAAGGCCGAGATTTCCTGGCCGAAGCTGATCGGTGTCGCATCCATCATGTGGGTGCGGCCGGTCTTGACCAGTTTCATGTGGCGTGCGGCCAGTTCGGCCAGCCCGCCAGACAGTTCGCTGATCGCCGGCAGCAAGTGCTGTTGCACCGCCTGGACGGCCGCGATATGCATGGCGGTGGGGAAGCAGTCGTTGGAGCTCTGGGAGCGATTGACGTGATCGTTGGGGTGCACCGGGGACTTGCCGCCACGGGGGTTGCCGGCCAGCTCGTTGGCGCGACCGGCGATCACTTCATTGACGTTCATGTTGCTCTGGGTACCGCTGCCGGTTTGCCAGACCACCAGCGGAAACTGGTCGTCGTGGTCGCCGGCGAGCACTTCGTCGGCCGCCTGCTCGATCAGGCGGGCGATATCGGCGGGCACATCGCCATTGCGATCATTGACCCGTGCCGCGGCTTTCTTGATCAGCGCCAGGGCATGCAACACGGCCAGCGGCATGCGTTCGTTGCCGATGGCGAAGTTGATCAGCGAGCGTTGCGTCTGAGCGCCCCAATAGGCTTCATCCGGGACTTCAACCTGGCCGAGGCTGTCGGTTTCGATACGGCTCATCTTGCTCACTCCTGTAGGTCCGATTGCGCAGTTTAGGCCGTGATCGACGGCCGTGGTTCCATCAGTCTGAAATTGACCATTCAACCCCTCTAAATCAGGTGCGACAAGGCTTGGGGTTGAGCGACACACTTTTTTAGGCGCAGAATGGACGCCCTTGGGGTCTTACCTCGCCAGCTAGAAAAGGAAACTCGATGACTCGTCTTCGTGCCATCTGTACCGCCGTTGCTTTGGTCTGCGCCAGCGGCCAGGTTCTTGCCGACACCGCCAGCCATAACGCCAGTGCCGAGGCTTTCCTGACCATGGCGCACGCTGACAAACTGGGCACCCCGGTGTACATGCAAGTACAGCAGATGTTTGCCCAGCGTTTCGAACAGACCAAAGCCCCTGAGTCGAAAAAGGCCGTGCTGGAAACCTACCAGGCCAAGGCCAACGCCGCTCTGGACCAGGCCATTGGCTGGAACAAGCTGAAACCGGACATGGTCAAGCTCTACACCACCAACTTCACCGAATCCGAGCTCAAGGACCTGGTTGCGTTCTACCAGTCGCCACTGGGCAAGAAAGTCCTGGAAAAAATGCCTCAGCTGACCCAGCAATCGGCCCAGATGACCCAGGCCAAGCTGGAAAGCGCGGTGCCTGTGGTCAACAAGCTGCTGGCTGATATGACCGCCGAGCTGACGCCGAAAGACGCAGCCGCCCCAGCCAAGAAAAAGCCTTAAGCGGAGTTCGGTATGACCATGCAACAACGCATCGAATCGACGCTGGCCCTGCTTCAGCCCGAACATCTGCAAGTGCTGGATGAGAGCCATATGCACAGCCGTGGGCTGCAAACCCATTTCAAGGCTGTTGTGGTCAGTGCGCAGTTCGAAGGCCTGAACCGGGTCAAGCGCCACCAGAAGGTCTACGGCACGCTCGGCGAGCTGATGGGAGAGTTCCATGCGTTGGCGCTGCATACCTACACGCCAGAGGAATGGGCACAGATTGACGCGGCTCCGGCCTCGCCGACCTGTGCCGGCGGCAGCAAGCACTAAACACCGGTTTTTTGTTAGAATGCCCAACGCGCCGCTAACCCGGCGCGTTTTTTTTCGCATCCGGTTCACCCCTTACGAGGGTAGCCACCTGGAGATTTACCCATGACACAAAAGATTGTCGTGGCGGCACTGTATAAGTTCGTCACCCTGGAAGATTACGTCGCCCTGCGCGAGCCCCTGCTGCAAGCGATGGTCGACAACGGCATCAAAGGCACCCTGCTGATTGCCGAAGAAGGCATCAACGGCACTGTGTCCGGCAGCCGCGAAGGCATTGACGGGCTGATGGCCTGGCTCAAGAACGACCCGCGCATGGATGACATCGACCACAAAGAGTCGTACTGCGACGAGCAGCCGTTCTACCGCACCAAGGTCAAACTCAAGAAAGAAATCGTCACCCTCGGCGTGGAAGGCGTGGACCCGAACAAAAAGGTCGGCACCTACGTCGATCCACAGGACTGGAACGCGCTGATCAGCGACCCGGAAGTGTTGTTGATCGACACCCGTAACGACTACGAAGTCTCGATCGGTACCTTCGAAGGCGCCATCGACCCGAAAACCACCAGTTTTCGCGAATTTCCCGATTACATCAAAGCCAACTTCGACCCGGCCGTGCACAAGAAGGTCGCCATGTTCTGCACCGGTGGCATCCGCTGCGAGAAGGCGTCGAGCTACATGCTCAGCGAGGGCTACGGTGAGGTTTTTCACCTCAAGGGCGGCATCCTGAAGTACCTCGAAGAGGTGCCGCAGGAAGAAACCAAGTGGCAGGGCGACTGCTTCGTGTTCGACAACCGCGTGACCGTTCGTCACGACCTGAGCGAAGGCGACTACGATCAATGTCATGCCTGCCGCACGCCGGTGAGCGTGGAAGACCGCGCGTCCGAGCATTACGTGGCCGGCATCAGTTGCCCGCATTGCTGGGATAAGCTGAGCGAGAAGACCCGTCGCAGTGCGATCGACCGGCAGAAGCAGATCGAACTGGCCAAGGCTCGTAACCAGCCTCACCCGATCGGCTTCAACTACAAGCAAGCATCTTCCGAGGCCTGAACCATGTCTGCGCGCCTGCTCTATGTGATGGACCCGATGTGTTCCTGGTGCTGGGGGTTTGCCCCCGTGGCCAAGTCACTGGTGGAGCAGGCGCAAGCCGCGGGTGTGGATGTGCACTTGATCGTGGGTGGTTTGCGCACCGGTAGCGGTGCGGCGCTGGAGCCGACCACCCGACGCTACATTCTTGAACACTGGCAGGCGGTCACCGAGGCCACCGGCCAGCCCTTCAAGTTTGAGGGCGCGTTACCCGATGGCTTTGTCTACGATACCGAGCCTGCCTGCCGGGCACTGGTGACGGCGCGCGGACTGGCGCCGGATTGTGCCTGGAAGCTGCTCGGGCTGATTCAGCATGCGTTTTATGTCGAAGGTCGGGACGTCACCCGCGCCAGCGTGCTGGTGGAACTGGCCGAGCAGGCCGGCGTGCCGCGCATCGAGTTCGCCGCCGCTTTCGACCGTGCCGACATGCACACTGCGACTGAAGCCGATTTCACCTGGGTCCAGGACCTGGGCATTGCCGGTTTCCCCACCCTGCTGGCCGAGCGTAACGGCCAACTGGCGTTGTTGACCAATGGCTATCAGCCGTTGAGCGAGTTGTCCCCGCTGCTCGGCCGCTGGCTGGAGCGTGCTGCCTGTGCATGACCTGCCTGATGATGTCGCACCCGCTAAACGTGTCGACCGTCTGAGCTGGGCGGAAATCCGCCGCCTGGCCCTGCATCACAAGAAATCCCTGTGGATCGCCAACGGCGTAGCCGTGCTGGCGACCTTGTGCAGCGTGCCGATTCCCTTGCTCCTGCCGTTGCTGGTGGACGAGGTGTTGCTGGGGCATGGTGATGCCGCGCTGAAGATCATGAACCACGTGCTGCCCGAAGGCTGGCAGAAGGCCGCTGGCTACATCGGCCTGATGCTGGTGGTGACCTTGACCCTGCGTTGCACGGCTCTGCTGTTCAACGTGGTGCAGGCGAAATTGTTCGCCGGGTTGGCCAAGGACATCGTCTACCGCATTCGCATACGCTTGATCGAGCGTCTCAAGGGTATCTCCCTGGGCGAATACGAAAGCCTGGGCAGCGGAACGGTGACTACGCACCTGGTCACCGACCTGGACACGCTGGACAAATTCGTCGGCGAAACCCTCAGTCGTTTCCTCGTGGCCATGCTGACCCTGGTCGGTACGGCGGGCATTCTGATGTGGATGCACTGGAAACTGGCGTTGCTGATTCTGCTGTTCAACCCGCTGGTGATCTATGCCACGGTGCAGTTGGGCAAGCGGGTCAAGCACCTGAAGAAACTCGAGAACGACAGCACTTCGCGCTTTACCCAGGCGCTGACCGAAACGCTGGATGCCATCCAGGAAGTTCGCGCCGGCAACCGCCAGGGGTTTTTCCTCGGTCGCTTGGGCCAGCGCGCCCGGGACGTGCGTGACTATGCGGTGAATTCGCAATGGAAAACCGATGCATCGAACCGGGCCAGCGGTTTGCTGTTCCAGTTCGGCATCGATATTTTCCGGGCCGCGGCGATGCTCACCGTGCTGTTTTCCGACCTTTCAATCGGCCAGATGCTCGCGGTGTTCAGCTACCTGTGGTTCATGATCGGCCCGGTCGAACAGTTGCTGAACCTGCAATATGCCTACTACGCTGCCGGCGGTGCGCTGTCGCGGATCAACGAGTTGCTGTCCCGAGCCGATGAGCCCCAATACCCGGGCGGCATCGACCCTTTCGTCGGTCGCGAGACGGTCGGGCTGGAAGTACAAGGGTTGAGCTTCGGTTACGGTGATGAACTGGTCCTGAACCAGATGAATCTGTCCATCGCCCCTGGCGAAAAGGTCGCGATCGTCGGCGCCAGTGGTGGCGGCAAGAGCACGCTGGTGCAACTGCTGCTGGGCTTGTACACGCCGTTGGCCGGAACCATTCGCTTCGGCGGTTCGACCCAGCAGGAGATCGGCCTGGAAACCGTGCGGGAAAATGTTGCCGTGGTCCTGCAACATCCGGCGCTGTTCAACGATACCATCCGGGCCAACCTGACCATGGGCCGCGAGCGCAGTGACGAGGCCTGCTGGCAGGCGCTGGAAATCGCCCAGTTGCACGGTACGGTCCGGGATTTGCCCAAGGGCCTGGACAGCATCGTCGGGCGCTCCGGGGTGCGGTTGTCCGGCGGGCAACGTCAACGCCTGGCCATCGCCCGGATGGTACTGGCCGAGCCCAAGGTGGTGATCCTCGACGAAGCCACCTCTGCGCTGGATGCCGCCACCGAATACAACCTGCACCAGGCCTTGGCGCGGTTTCTGAGCAACCGCACCACGTTGATCATTGCCCACCGCCTTTCGGCGGTAAAACAGGCCGACCGTGTGCTGGTGTTCGACGGCGGGCAAATTGCCGAGGATGGCGATCATCAGCAACTGATTGCCGACGGTGGCCTGTACGCCAAGCTGTATGGGCATTTGCAGCGGTTGTAGCGAAATGATATCAAGGTTGCAGGGCGTCACTTCAATACGATAAAAAAACATCATCGCGACCGAATTCAGTGGCCGCGATATTCCCTCCGGGCATAGCTTGTCGCTTGCCGGGATCGGAATCGCAACCTAGTCTAGCTATAGCGATTTCGTCCGGAAGACGAGCAAGCAGTGCCAATGCAAGGGACCTCATGAATCAAACGCGGACTCTCGGAACGCCACGGCTGTTGGGCATCGTCTGGCCATTTATCGCCGTTGTGGTGTTTCAAGCCTTGTTGGGCGGCGTTAGCCTTTACGTACTGTCGGCGGTTCGCGGCTATGTTGCTGGCGAAAGCCTCTGGTCCAAGGGCCAGAAGGACGCAATCTATTACCTCAACCTCTATGCCGACAGCGGCGACGAAGCGATTTTTCGTAAATACCAGCACGCCATTTCCGTGCCTCAGGGCGGGCATGAGTTGCGCGTGGCGCTGGATCATCAACCGCCGAATATAGAGGCGGCACGTGTGGCGATTCTCAAGGGTGGCAACCACCCGGAAGACGTTTCCAGCCTGATCTGGCTGTACCTCAACTTTCGTCACTTCAGTTACCTCGAAAAAGCCATCAACCTTTGGACCGTGGGGGATGCCTATCTGGTCCAGCTCGATGACGTTGCGCGGGACATGCATCAGCACATCACTGCCGGCCCGGCCTCCGGTGCGGATGTACAGCGCTGGAAGGAGCAGATTTTCGCCATCAACGACGGCGTGACGCCGGCGGCAAAGGCGTTCAGCGATGCCTTGGGTGAAGGTTCGCGGGTCATTCTTCGTTTGCTGCTGCTGACTAACCTCGCCACTGCTCTTGGATTGATTGCGCTGGCGCTGATGCGCACCCATAAACTGCTCAAGCAGCGCCATGCGTTCGCCGATGCGCTGCAACTGGAAAAAGAACGGGCGCAGATCACCCTGCAATCAATTGGTGATGGGGTGATCACCACGGATGTTTCCGGTGCAATCGCCTACATGAATCCGGCGGCCGAAGCGATGACCCACTGGAAGGCCGAGCAGGCGACGGGATTGCCGCTGGCGGCGCTGTTCAACCTGTTGGACGAAAATGCCCAGACCGATGGTTTCACCCTGATCGAGCATATTCTGAGCGGCCAGCTCAGTGGCGGCAGTGAACACTCCAAGTTGATTCAACGCCTGGACGGCAGCACGGTGTCGGTCACTCTGGTGGGCGCGCCCATCCGCAATGCCGGAAAAGTCAGCGGGACGGTGCTGGTGCTGCATGACATGACCCAGGAGCGGCAGTACATCGCCAATCTGTCGTGGCAGGCGACCCACGATGCCTTGACCGGCCTTGCCAACCGTCGCGAGTTCGAATATCGCCTGGAACAGGCGCTGCACAACCTGACCCGCCATTCGGGTCGCCATGCTCTGATGTTCCTCGATCTGGACCAGTTCAAGCTGGTCAACGATACCTGCGGCCACGCGGCGGGGGACGAACTGCTGCGGCACATCTGCGCGCTGTTGCAATCGGGGCTGCGCGAAGGCGACACCCTGGCGCGCCTTGGCGGCGACGAGTTCGGCATCCTGCTGGAAAACTGCGCACCGGAAGCAGCGGAGAAAATTGCCGAAAGCCTGCGCCAGACGGTGCAGAATCTGCATTTTGTCTGGAAAGGCCGGCCTTTCGTGACCACTGTCAGTATCGGGCTGGTCCATGTCGCGCAGAACCCGACGACGCTCGAAGCCTCGCTGCGTGCTGCCGACATGGCGTGCTACATGGCCAAGGAAAAGGGTCGGAACCGGGTCCAGGTCTATCATCCGGATGACTCGGAATTGTCCCTGCGCTTCGGCGAGATGGCCTGGGTGCAGCGTTTGCACATGGCGCTGGAGGAAGACCGCTTCTGCCTGTACGCCCAGGAAATTGCCCCCTTGGGTCATGTCGATCAGGACGGCGGGCACATTGAAATCCTGCTGCGATTACATGATGAAGCCGGGCGAATGATCTTGCCCGACAGTTTCATTCCGGCAGCTGAACGCTATGGCCTGATGAGCTCGCTTGATCGTTGGGTGGTGCAGAACGTGTTCAAGATCATCGCCCAATGCCGGGCCGAGCAAGGCCACGGACCGCTGGCCATGTGTGCGATCAATCTGTCAGGCACGACGATCGGGGATGAGGCGTTTCTGGACTTCTTGCGCGAACAGTTTGTGACGTATTCGATTCCGCCTGAAATGATTTGTTTTGAAATTACTGAAACCAGTGCCATTTCAAATCTTGGCAGCGCCATTCGATTCATTAATGAACTCAAAGGCTTAGGCTGCCATTTTTCGCTGGATGACTTTTGCGCCGGAATGTCCTCATTCGCGTACCTGAAACATTTGCCTGTAGACTTCCTGAAGATCGACGGGAGTTTCGTAAAGGATATGCTGGACGACCCGATTAACCGCGCCATGGTCGAAGTGATCAATCACATTGGCCATGTGATGGGTAAGCGCACGATTGCCGAGTTTGTCGAAACGCCCCAGATCGAGCAGGCATTGCTGGAGATCGGGGTGGATTACGCTCAAGGGTATGTGATTGAACGCCCGCAGTTGTTTACCAGTGATAGTCTGTTAAGTCGTCCCGCCAGGCCTCAACCGCTGTTGTTCAAGGCGCCTGGCACGTTCCGTTGAGACTCCTGTCGGTCTTACAATCACAATCAAAAGGAGCTCGACAGTGATCGATACATTCAACCGAACCGGACCGCTCATGGAAGCTGCAAGTTACCCTGCCTGGGCCCAGCGCCTGATCCAGGATTGCAGCGAGAGCAAGCGCCGGGTTGTCGAACACGAACTGTACCAACGCATGCGAGACAACAAACTCAGTGCGAAGACCATGCGCCAGTACCTGATCGGTGGCTGGCCGGTGGTCGAACAGTTCGCGTTGTATATGGCACAAAACCTGACCAAGACCCGCTTTGCCCGTCATCCCGGCGAAGACATGGCCCGTCGCTGGCTGATGCGTAACATCCGCGTCGAACTGAACCACGCCGATTACTGGGTGAACTGGAGTCGCGCGCACGGTGTCAGCCTGGAGGAGCTGCAGGCTCAGCAGGTTCCCCCCGAGCTTCACGCCCTGAGCCATTGGTGCTGGCACACCAGTTCAGCCGACTCGCTGATCGTTGCGATTGCCGCTACCAACTACGCCATCGAAGGGGCGACCGGGGAGTGGTCGGCGGTAGTGTGTTCCAACGGTGTCTACGCCGCGTCGTTCCCCGAGGAAGATCGCAAGCGGGCGATGAAGTGGCTGAAGATGCATGCTCAGTACGACGATGCCCATCCATGGGAAGCCCTGGAGATCATCTGCACATTGGCGGGCACCAACCCCGGCAAATCCCTGCAGGTGGAGTTGCGTCAGGCCGTTTGCAAGAGCTACGACTATATGTACCTGTTTCTCGAACGTTGCATGCAAATGGAGCACGCAGAGCGGGTACCGGTCGTGCGTGAGCGGATGGCGTTGGCCGAAGGCTGATTCAATCGCTGCTTGAAAAACAACTGTGGGAGCGAGCCTGCTCGCGAATACGGACTGTCAGTCAACATCATCGTTGAAAGTCAGATCCCATTCGCGAGCAAGCCCGCTCCCACTTTGGTTTGTGTCGTGGCTGAAAAATCAGCCCGCCATCTCCAGCCGGTTACGACCTTCGCGCTTGGCCACATACAACGCGCTGTCTGCCCGTCGCAACAGGCTTTCGGCAGACTCGCCGGGCAACAGGGTCGAACAGCCGAGGCTGACCGTCAGCAGGATCCTGTGACCATCGGCCAGGTACTCTTCAGACTGGGCTGCAAACCGCAGCCGCTCACCGACCATGGCTGCGGCCTCGCGACAGGTATTCGACAGCAGGATCAGGAACTCCTCGCCGCCATAGCGGAACACCATGTCCACGTTGCGCAGCTGGTTTTTGATCGTGGCGGCGACCGCCTTGAGCACGTCATCGCCTGTGCTGTGGCCATGGGTATCATTGACTAGCTTGAAATGATCGATGTCCAGCATCAGTACTGACAACGGTTGCAGATGGCGCCGGGACAGTTCGATTTCCCTTTGCAGCGTCTGGTCCATGGCGATGCGGTTACCGGCACCCGTCAGCGGGTCGCGCAGTGCGCTTTGGGTGGCGGTACGGTACAGCAGCGCATTGCGCATCGGGAAAAGCAGTGCGGCTAGCAGTGATTCGAGATTGCCCTGATCCTGTTCGCTGAAACGCTGATTGCGACGGAAGATCAGCTCACCCAGGTGTTCGCCTTCGTGGCTGAGGCTGTAACTGATGGAGTGGTGGCCGCGTTGGCCGAACTCCAGGCGCAGGTCACTGCTCTTGTGCTGGTAGCACAAGGCGTCCAATGGCACCAACCGCTGAATCTCGCGATAGAACGTCCCAAGAATGCGTTGCGGCTCCAGACTGGTTTGCAACTGCAGGCTCAGTTGCTGGCGCAATTGCGCAAGACTGACAGGTCTTTCCAGGAGGGGCGGCTGCTGACCAAAGCCCAGGCGCTGCAATTTGGCGCTATCGAAGTCAATTGCGTTGGTCTGGGAAGGTGGTTTCATAAGGCATGCGCCCCTAAGCAGTAAGGCTGTCTTACAAGCAGGGTGAGAGCGGCTTAGGGCTGCGCGTCGTACTGGTCCGTCAGTCCCGTAGGACATTTCGTACAAGTTTAATCCGCTTTGTAGAAGATGAGTAATCTCTGCGCTCAAGCTTCACCCCCGTCTGCTTTCACTTTACGTGTCTGAGCAAACTTAGAGCGAAAGTCGTGCCATTCGGTTCATCCGAATAAAAGTCGTATTAAATCAATTGGTTGTTGTTTGTCTGCTACCTGTGTAGCGCGGCGTGTGACGTTTGTTTGACAGGTGCCTGGCTCGAACCCGAGAGCCTTCAAGTGCCGCGACAGGAAGCTGGCGCGGCACTAAAAAGCGACGTACGGTCGTTACTGGGCGTTGAACGCCTGGCCATTGATACCGGTGCTGTCCGGGCCCATCAGGTAAAGGTAGACCGGCATGATCTCCTCGGGCGTCGGGTTGTTCAGTGGGTTTTCACCCGGGTAAGCCTGGGCGCGCATGCTGGTGCGGGTGGCGCCCGGGTTGATGCTGTTGGAGCGCACCGGGGCCACGGTATCGACTTCGTCAGCCAGGGTTTGCATCAAGCCTTCAGTGGCGAATTTGGAGACGCCGTAAGCGCCCCAATACGCACGCCCCTTGCGGCCGACGCTGCTGGAAGTGAACACCACCGAGGCATCCTGCGACAACTTGAGCAGCGGCAGCAGGGTGCTGGTGAGCATGAACATGGCATTGACGTTGACTTGCATGACCCGCATGAAATTTTCGCCGGAAAGCTGCTCGATCGGCGTGCGCGGGCCGATGATCGAGGCATTGTGCAGAAGACCGTCGAGATGCCCGAATTCGCTTTCGATCATCGCTGCCAGCTCATCGTATTGATGGGGCAGGGCGGTTTCGAGGTTGAAGGGGATGACTGCCGGTTGTGGATGGCCGGCGGCTTCGATTTCGTCGTAGACCTGGGTCAGGTTGGCTTCGGTCTTGCCCAGCAGCAGCACGGTTGCGCCGTGTGCCGCGTAGGTTTTTGCCGCTGCGGCACCGATGCCGCGTCCTGCGCCGGTGACCAGAATGACCCGATCCTTGAGCAGTTCGGGGCGGGCGGAATAATCAAACATAAAAAACCTCTACAAAAATTCTTCAGGTCAAGCGCTATCCCTGTAGGAGCGAGCTTGCTCCGGGCGGCGTTCCGACGATGGGCGTAAACGATGACGCGAGAAGTCTGGCACCCCGTGGCGCTCTCAGGTTCTTCGCGAGCAAGCTCGCTCCTACAGAGGTCAACGACAGTCTCAGCAGCTACAGAGGGCGCTATCCAAAACCTTGCGCAGCTCCAACGGATGATCGACCACCACGTCCGCTCCCCAATGCCGCGGGTTGTCATCCGGGTGGATATAGCCGAAGGTGACGGCGGCAGTCTTGGTGCCGGCATCGCGGCCCGACTCGATGTCGCGCAGGTCATCGCCGACGAACAGCACGCTGGCCGGGTCCAGGTCGAGCATCTTGCAGGCGAGGATCAGCGGCTCGGGATCCGGTTTGCTGTTTTTCACATGATCCGGGCAGATCAGCAGCGCCGAACGCTCGGCCAGTCCCAGCTGTTGCATGATCGGCTCGGCGAAGCGCAGCGGCTTGTTGGTGACCACGCCCCAGATCAGGTGGGCCTTCTCGATGTCCGCCAGCAGTTCGCCCATGCCGTCGAATAGCTTGCTATGGACGGCACAACCCACGAGGTAGCGCTCCAGGAACTCCAGGCGCAATTCCTCGAATCCCGGCGATTCCGGGTCCATGGAGAAGGTCACTGCAACCATCGCCTTGGCGCCGCCGGAAATCTCGTCGCGAATGTGCTTGTCGTTCATCGGTGGCAAGCCACGGTCGGCACGCATCGCCTGGCAGATCGCAATGAAGTCCGGCGCGGTGTCGAGCAGGGTGCCGTCCATGTCGAAAAGAACTGCTCTGATTGGCATCGGCTTATTCCTCGCGCAGGGTCTGGATCATGTAGTTGACGTCCACGTCGGAGGCCAGTTTGTAGTGCTTGGTCAGCGGGTTGTAGGTCAGGCCGATGATGTCCTTGACGGTCAGGCCGGCCATGCGGCTCCAGGCGCCAAGTTCGGAAGGGCGGATGAATTTCTTGAAGTCGTGGGTGCCGCGCGGCAACAGCTTCATGATGTATTCGGCACCGACGATGGCGAACAGGTACGCCTTCGGATTGCGGTTGATGGTCGAGAAGAACACCTGGCCGCCGGGCTTGACCATGCGGAAGCAGGCACGGATGACCGACGACGGGTCTGGCACGTGCTCAAGCATTTCCAGGCAGGTGACCACGTCGAACTGCTCGGGCATTTCCTCGGCCAGGGCTTCGGCGGTGATCTGCCGGTATTCGACGCTCACGCCCGACTCCAGCTGATGAAGCTGGGCAACCGCCAGCGGCGCTTCGCCCATGTCGATACCCATCACGGTCGCGCCGCGCTGAGCCATGGCTTCGCTGAGGATGCCACCGCCGCAACCGATGTCGAGGACCTTCTTGCCCGCCAGGTTGACCCGCTCGTCAATCCAGTTCACCCGCAGCGGGTTGATGTCGTGCAGCGGTTTGAATTCGCTTTCGCGGTCCCACCAGCGATGGGCCAGGGCCTCGAATTTGGCGATTTCGGCGTAGTCGACGTTGCTCATGGTTTAAGTCCTCTAAAACTTGAAAAATCCTGTTGCCCCGGATTGTGCTCCAGGGTGCTTACGATTCGGTGCGGCCACTGATGCGCCGGCCCCAGGCCTTCGCGACAGTACTTAGCTGTTGTTCATCCAGGCGTGTCAGGCGACGGTCGTCGAGCAACTGCTTGCCGGCAACCCAAAGGTGTTTCACGCAGTCCCGGCCGGTGGCGTATATAAGCTGCGAAACCGGGTCGTAGACCGGCTGCTGGGCCAGGCCCGAGAGATCGAAAGCCACCATGTCCGCGGCCTTGCCGATTTCCAGCGAACCGACTTCGGCCTCGATACCCAGTGCCCGGGCACCGTTGAGGGTGGCCATGCGCAAGGCACGATGGGCATCCAGTGCGGTGGCCGAGCCAGCGACAGCCTTGGCCAGCAGGGCCGCGGTGCGGGTTTCGCCGAGCAGGTCCAGGTCGTTGTTGCTGGCCGCGCCATCGGTGCCGACCGCGACATTGACCCCGGCCTGCCACAAACGCTCTACCGGGCAGAACCCGCTGGCCAGTTTCAGGTTCGATTCCGGGCAATGAATCACATTGCTGTTGCTTTCTACCAGCAGCGTCATGTCTTCTTCGCTGATCTGGGTCATGTGAACCGCCTGGAAGCGTGGCCCCAGCAAGCCCAGGCGCGCCAGTCGGGCCAGCGGTCGTTCGCCGCGCTGCTCGACCGATTGCTGCACTTCAAACGCCGTTTCATGCACGTGCATGTGGATCGAGGCGTCCAGTTCTTCGGCGATCACCCGGATTTTTTCCAGGTTTTCGTCGCCCACGGTGTAGGGTGCATGGGGGCCAAAGGTGATTTTGATGCGCTCGTGGTGCTTGAGATCGCCAAACAGCTCGACGCCCTGACGAATGGCTTCGTCCGCTGTAGCGGCGCCCGGAATGGGGAAGTCGAGGATCGGAATCGCGATCTGCGCGCGAATGCCGCTGTTGTGCACGCGCTCGCTGGCAACCTTCGGGAAGAAGTACATGTCAGAGAAACAGGTGATGCCACCTTTGATTTGCTCGGCGATGGCCAGATCCGTGCCGTCGCGCACGAAGTCCTCGTCGACCCACTTGGTTTCGGCGGGCCAGATGTGGTTTTCCAGCCAGGTCATCAATGGCAGGTCATCGGCCAGGCCACGAAACAGCGTCATCGCCGCGTGCCCGTGGGCATTGATCAGGCCGGGGCTGAGCAACATGTCGGGCAACTCGCGGGTTTCGGTTGCGTTAAGCTTCAGTGCGGCGGAACGTGGGCCGATAAACACGATGCGTCCATCACGAATGCCCACGCCATGTTCCTTGAGGACAACACCAGCGGGTTCGACGGGTACCAGCCAGGTCGGCAGCAATAACAGGTCGAGCGCAGCGGCAGTGTTCGGCATCGAGGGTCGGTTCCAGTGCTTTTGTAAAGGATGGCGAAGTATACCCGAGCGTCTTCGCGGGGGGATCGCTATAATCGGCGGCTTTTGTTCATGAGTGCGGGGTGAGGGATGCGCGATCGACTGTTGGCTGCGGAAAAGGTAAAGGCCATCGATTGGCGTGATGGCGCTCTCCATCTGCTGGATCAGCGCATTTTGCCGTTCGAGGAAACCTGGATCGCCTACACCAGTGCAGCCGGTGTGGCCGAGGCCATTCGCTCGATGGTGGTGCGCGGTGCGCCGGCGATTGGTATCAGTGCCGCTTATGGCATCGTGCTCGCGGCCCGTGCCCGGATTGCCGAAGGTGGCGACTGGTACGCGGCGCTGGAAGAGGATTTCGCGCTGCTGGCCGATTCCCGTCCCACTGCGGTCAACCTGTTCTGGGCGCTGGGCCGCATGCACGACCGGCTTGATCGCCTGAAAGACAATGCCGATCCGCTGGAGGTGCTGGAGGCAGAGGCCATCGCCATTCACGAAAGCGATCGCGAAGCCAACCTGACCATGGCGCAACTGGGTGTGGACCTGATCCGCAAGCATCAGGGCAACGCCCAGGCGATCCTGACCCACTGCAACACCGGCGCGCTGGCCACGGGCGGCTTTGGCACGGCGCTGGGGGTGATTCGTGGGGCTTTCATCGAGGGCATGGTCGAGCGGGTGTATGTCGACGAAACCCGCCCGTGGCTGCAGGGCTCGCGGCTGACCGCGTGGGAACTGGCCAATGAAGGCATTCCAGTGACCCTCAATGTCGATTCCGCCGCCGCGCATATCATGAAGACCAAAGGCCCTACCTGGGTCATCGTCGGTGCTGACCGGATCACCGCCAATGGCGACGTGGCCAACAAGATCGGCACCTATCAACTGGCCGTCAACGCCATGCACCACGGCGTGCGCTTCATGGTGGTGGCGCCGAGTTCGACCATCGACATGCACCTGGCCAGCGGCGATGACATTCCGATTGAGGAACGTGATGGCCGCGAGTTGCTGGAGGTCGGTGGCAAGCGGGTGGGCGCGGATGTCGAAGCGTTCAATCCGGTGTTCGATGTGACTCCGGCGGACCTGATCGATGCGATCGTCACCGAAAAAGGCATCGTCGAGCGCCCGGATACGGCGAAGATGGCGCAGTTGATGTGCCGCAAGCGTCTGCATTGATCATCGCCGGCGTCTGACGAATCGCCATCGCGAGCAGGCTCGCTCCCACAGTTGATCGAGGTGTGACCGCAATTGTCGACACAATAAAGAACCGCTGTGGGAGCGAGCCTGCTCGCGAAGAGGCTCTCAAAGCCCACGAATCAGCCAGATCCTGCCCTGAATTCCCTATTCAAAACGGCTCTAAGCCCCTCTCGTCCCCTTCAAGCCTGTCACCGGTCAACTAACTACTCTCCATGCGCATCTGGGGGATAGGTGCGTGGCGGCTCTTGTGATAACATCCGGCGGTTTCCAGGGTTGCCCGAAGTGGCGACCCGTACTGCGCAGATCCATGGCATAACTCGTTGATTTGTCGTAAGTCGGTGCATGGCACTCAGCCTGTATCGGCGAGCTTCGTTGGTCCCATATGGATGTGACGAAGTTTCACCAGAAAAAGGAATCAGGCTTCTCATGGGCGAACTGGCCAAAGAAATCCTCCCGGTCAATATCGAAGACGAGCTGAAGCAGTCCTACCTCGACTACGCGATGAGCGTAATTGTCGGGCGGGCACTGCCGGATGCGCGCGATGGCTTGAAGCCCGTGCACCGGCGCGTGCTGTTCGCGATGAGCGAGCTGGGCAACGACTTCAACAAGCCGTACAAGAAATCTGCCCGTGTTGTCGGTGACGTGATCGGTAAGTATCACCCGCACGGTGATACCGCGGTGTACGACACCATCGTTCGGATGGCGCAGCCATTCTCCCTGCGCTACCTGCTGGTAGACGGCCAGGGCAACTTCGGTTCGGTGGACGGCGACAACGCCGCGGCCATGCGATACACCGAAGTGCGCATGACCAAGCTGGCGCACGAGCTGCTGGCTGACCTGCATAAAGAAACCGTGGACTGGGTGCCGAACTACGACGGCACCGAAATGATCCCGGCGGTCATGCCGACCCGTATTCCCAACCTGCTGGTCAACGGCTCCAGCGGTATCGCCGTGGGCATGGCGACCAACATTCCGCCGCACAACCTCGGTGAAGTCATCGACGGTTGCCTGGCGCTCATCGACAATCCAGAGCTGACTGTCGACGAGCTGATGCAATACATCCCCGGTCCGGACTTCCCGACCGCCGCGATCATCAACGGTCGTGCCGGCATCATCGAAGCCTACCGCACCGGTCGCGGGCGCATTTACATGCGCGCCCGCTCGATGATCGAAGACATCGACAAAGTCGGTGGCCGCCAGCAGATCGTCATCACCGAACTCCCTTACCAGCTGAACAAGGCGCGTCTGATCGAGAAGATCGCCGAACTGGTAAAAGAGAAGAAGCTCGAAGGCATCACCGAGCTGCGCGACGAGTCCGACAAGGACGGTATGCGCGTCGTGATCGAACTGCGTCGCGGCGAAGTGCCTGAGGTCATCCTCAACAACCTCTACGCCCAGACCCAGCTGCAAGCGGTGTTCGGTATCAACATCGTCGCGCTGATCGACGGCCGTCCGCGGATCCTGAACCTCAAGGATCTGCTGGAAGCCTTCGTCCGCCACCGTCGCGAAGTGGTGACCCGTCGTACCGTGTTCGAACTGCGCAAGGCGCGCGAGCGTGGTCACATCCTTGAAGGTCAAGCGGTTGCCCTGTCGAACATCGACCCGGTCATCGCCCTGATCAAGGCATCGCCAACGCCGTCGGAAGCCAAGGAAGCGCTGGTCAGCACCCCTTGGGAGTCCTCGGCCGTGGTGGCAATGGTCGAACGTGCCGGCGCCGATTCGTGCCGTCCGGAAAACCTCGATCCGCAATACGGTCTGCGCGACGGCAAGTACTTCCTGTCGCCAGAGCAGGCGCAAGCCATTCTGGAACTGCGTCTGCACCGCCTGACCGGCCTGGAACACGAAAAGCTGCTGGCCGAGTATCAAGAGATCCTCAACCAGATCGGCGAGCTGATCCGCATCCTCAACAGCGCCACGCGCCTGATGGAAGTGATTCGCGAAGAGCTGGAAGTGATTCGCGCCGAGTACGGCGACGTGCGTCGCACCGAGATCCTCGATGCCCGTCTCGACCTGACCCTGGGTGACATGATCCCGGAAGAAGAGCGCGTCGTGACCATTTCCCACGGTGGCTACGCCAAGACCCAGCCGCTGGCTGCGTACCAGGCCCAGCGTCGTGGCGGTAAAGGCAAGTCGGCGACCGGCGTCAAGGATGAGGACTACATCGCTCACCTGCTGGTTGCCAACAGCCACACCACGCTGCTGCTGTTCTCCAGCAAGGGCAAGGTGTACTGGCTGAAAACCTACGAAATCCCTGAAGCGTCCCGCGCTGCCCGTGGTCGTCCGCTGGTCAACCTGCTGCCGCTGGACGACGGTGAGTACATCACCACCATGCTGCCGGTCGAGGAATACACCGAAGGTCACTACATCTTCATGGCCACCGCCAACGGCACCGTGAAGAAGACCCCGCTGGAATCCTTCAGCCGTCAACGCAGCGTCGGCCTGATCGCACTGGAACTGGACGAAGGCGACGTGCTGATTTCTGCTGCCATCACCGATGGCGAGCGTGAAGTCATGCTGTTCTCCGACGGCGGCAAAGTGACGCGCTTCAAGGAATCCGACGTTCGCGCCATGGGCCGTACCGCCCGCGGTGTGCGCGGCATGCGTCTACCGGAAGGTCAGAAGCTGATTTCCATGCTGATTCCGGAAGAAGGCAGCCAGATCCTCACCGCTTCGGCGCGTGGCTACGGCAAGCGCACGGCGATCACCGAGTTCCCTGAATACAAGCGTGGCGGTCAGGGCGTTATCGCCATGGTCAGCAACGAACGTAACGGCCGTCTGGTCGGTGCGGTCCAGGTACTCGACGGCGAGGAAATCATGCTGATTTCCGACCAGGGCACCCTGGTGCGTACCCGTGTCGACGAAGTGTCCAGCCTGGGTCGTAACACCCAGGGCGTGACCCTGATCAAACTGGCCAACGACGAAACGCTGGTCGGGCTGGAGCGGGTTCAAGAGCCGTCGGAAGTCGAGGGTGAAGAGCTGGAAGGTGAAGAGGGTGAAGGGTTTGTCGGTGAAGTCGTGATCGACGACGTTGCCGAAGACCAGCAACTCGATGCCGCCGCTGACGAAGAACCACAGGAATAAGTGGGCAAGCAGGGGGCGGATGAAAATTCGCCCCCTTGTTGTTTGTCCCTTTTGAAATAATGAGATCCCCTGTAGGAGCGAGCTTGCTCGCGATGGTCGTCAACGATAACGCAGGGCGTCTGGTGCACCCTTGCGTTCTCAGGTTTTTCGCGAGCAAGCTCGCTCCTACAGTGATACCACCAAATCAGAGCGAGATTGGATGTGAGCAAGAGAGCCTATAACTTCTGTGCCGGTCCTGCGGCGCTTCCCGAAGCTGTCCTGCAGCGCGCCCAGGGTGAACTCCTCGACTGGCACGGCAAGGGTCTGTCGGTCATGGAAATGAGCCATCGCAGTGATGAGTTCGTGTCCATCGCCACCAAGGCCGAGCAGGATCTGCGTGATCTGCTGAATATCCCCTCGAACTATAAAGTGCTGTTTCTGCAAGGCGGCGCCAGCCAGCAATTTGCTCAGATTCCTCTGAACCTGTTGCCGGAAAACGGCTCGGCCGACTATATCGACACCGGTATCTGGTCGCAGAAGGCGATCGAAGAAGCTTCGCGCTTCGGCCACGTCAACGTTGCCGCCACCGCCAAGCCTTACGATTATTTCGCCATTCCCGGCCAGAACGAGTGGAAGCTGTCGAAAGACGCGGCCTACGTTCACTACGCGCCGAACGAAACCATCGGCGGCCTGGAGTTTCAGTGGATCCCGGAAACCGGCGATGTTCCGCTGGTGGCTGACATGTCCTCGGACATCCTGTCGCGCCCGGTGGATGTGTCGCGCTTCGGCATGATCTACGCCGGTGCCCAGAAAAACATCGGCCCGAGTGGTATCGTCGTCAACATCGTACGCGAAGACCTGTTGGGCAAGGCCCGTTCCCTGTGCCCGACCATGCTCGACTACAAGGTCGCGGCCGATAACGGTTCGATGTACAACACCCCGCCGACGCTGGCCTGGTACCTGTCCGGCCTGGTGTTCGAGTGGCTCAAGGAGCAGGGCGGCGTCGAGGCCATCGGCAAGCTCAACGAAGTCAAGCAGCGCACGCTGTACAGCTTCATCGATGCCAGCGGCCTGTATAGCAACCCGATCAACAAGTCGGACCGCTCGTGGATGAACGTGCCGTTCCGCCTGGCTGATGATCGCCTGGACAAGCCGTTCCTGGCCGGTGCCGACGAGCGTGGCCTGTTGAACCTCAAGGGCCACCGTTCCGTGGGTGGCATGCGCGCCTCCATCTATAACGCCGTCGACATCAACGCCGTCAATGCGCTGATTTCGTACATGGCAGAGTTCGAGAAGGAACACGGCTAATGTCTGAGCAAGAACTCAAGGCACTGCGCCTGCGCATTGATGCCCTGGACGAAAAGGTCCTTGAGCTGATCAGTGAGCGCGCGCGCTGCGCCCAGGAAGTCGCGCGAGTAAAGATGGCCTCGCTGGCCGAAGGCGAAGTGCCGGTGTTCTATCGTCCTGAGCGCGAAGCTCAGGTGCTCAAGCGTGTCATGGAGCGCAACCAGGGGCCGCTGGGC
This sequence comes from Pseudomonas sp. BF-R-30, assembly GCF_019956175.1. Lineage (NCBI taxonomy): Bacteria > Pseudomonadati > Pseudomonadota > Gammaproteobacteria > Pseudomonadales > Pseudomonadaceae > Pseudomonas > Pseudomonas sp. BF-R-30. The sequence continues at coordinate 221,777 of NZ_JAHBDE010000022.1, forward strand.
AACGAAGAGATGGCGCGGTTGTTCCGTGAAATCATGTCTTCGTGCCTGGCGCTCGAACAGCCGCTGAAAGTGGCTTATCTCGGCCCTGAAGGCACCTTCACTCAGGCAGCGGCCATGAAGCATTTCGGTCACGCCGTGATCAGCAAGCCGATGGCGGCGATCGACGAAGTGTTCCGTGAAGTGGCGGCGGGGGCGGTGAATTTTGGTGTGGTGCCGGTGGAGAACTCCACCGAAGGCGCGGTCAACCACACCCTCGACAGCTTCCTCGAACATGACATGGTGATCTGTGGTGAAGTCGAGCTGCGTATCCACCATCACCTGTTGGTCGGTGAAAACACCAAGACCGACAGCATCAGCCGCATCTACTCCCACGCCCAGTCACTGGCCCAGTGCCGCAAGTGGCTGGACGCCCATTACCCGAATGTCGAGCGCGTGGCGGTGTCCAGCAACGCCGAAGCGGCCAAGCGGGTCAAGGGTGAGTGGAACTCGGCGGCGATTGCCGGCGATATGGCGGCCGGCCTGTACGGCTTGACCCGTCTGGCCGAAAAAATCGAGGACCGTCCGGATAACTCCACGCGCTTCCTCATGATCGGCAACCAGGAAGTGCCACCAACCGGCGACGACAAGACATCGATCATCGTTTCGATGAGCAACAAGCCGGGTGCGCTTCACGAGTTGCTGGTGCCGTTCCACGACAATGGCATCGACCTGACGCGAATCGAGACCCGTCCGTCGCGCAGCGGTAAATGGACCTATGTGTTCTTCATCGACTTCGTCGGCCACCACCGCGACCCCTTGGTCAAAGGTGTGCTGGAAAAGATCAGTCAGGAAGCAGTGGCACTCAAGGTGCTGGGTTCCTACCCGAAAGCAGTTCTCTAAGGGGCGGTAGCAAATGAGTGGCAATTTCCTCGCTCTGGCACAGCCGGGCGTGCAACAACTTTCGCCTTACGTTCCGGGCAAACCCGTGGACGAACTGGCGCGTGAGCTGGACCTAGATCCAGCCAGCATCATCAAGCTGGCGAGCAACGAAAATCCGCTGGGCGCTGGCCCCAAGGCGCTGGCGGCGATCCGCGATGCGCTGGCCGAGCTGACCCGTTATCCGGACGGCAACGGTTTTGCCCTCAAGAGCCTGCTGGCCGAGCAGTGCCGCGTCGAACTCGATCAGGTCACGTTGGGCAACGGTTCCAACGACATCCTGGAACTGGTTGCGCGTGCTTATCTGGCACCGGGCCTGAACGCCGTGTTCAGCGAGCATGCATTCGCTGTCTACCCGATTGCCACCCAGGCGGTCGGCGCACAGGCCAAAGTGGTTCCGGCCAAGGATTGGGGGCATGACCTGCCTGCCATGCTGGCGGCGATCGATGCCAACACCCGCGTGGTGTTCATCGCCAACCCGAACAACCCGACCGGGACCTGGTTCGACGCCGAGGCGCTGGACGAATTCCTGCAGGATGTGCCGGAGCATGTGCTGGTCGTACTGGACGAGGCTTACATCGAATACGCCGAAGGCAGCGATCTGCCGGATGGCCTGGACTTCCTGGCGGCTTATCCGAACCTGCTGGTTTCCCGCACCTTCTCCAAGGCCTATGGCCTGGCGGCGCTGCGCGTGGGTTATGGCTTGTCCACGGCGGTGGTCGCAGACGTGCTGAACCGTGTACGCCAGCCGTTCAACGTCAACAGCCTGGCCCTGGCCGCGGCCTGTGCAGCGTTGAAGGACGAAGAGTATCTGGCGCAAAGCCGTCAGTTGAACGAGTCCGGCATGCAGCAGCTGGAGGCCGGCTTCCGTGAGCTGGGGCTGAGCTGGATACCATCCAAAGGCAATTTCATTTGCGTCGATCTCGGTCAGGTTGCGGCCCCGGTGTTCCAGGGCTTGCTTCGTGAAGGCGTGATCGTGCGTCCGGTGGCCAACTACGGCATGCCAAACCACCTGCGCATCACCATTGGCCTGCCGGCAGAGAACAGCCGCTTCCTTGAGGCGCTGACCAAGGTTCTGGCTCGTGGTTGATGTCACTGCGCTGCAATCTGCTGAGCCTATGATCGGTCGCCTGGTGGTGGTCGGTCTCGGGTTGATCGGCGGTTCGTTTGCCAAGGGCTTGCGTGAAAGCGGTCTGTGCCGCGAAGTGGTCGGAGTCGATCTCGATCCGCAATCGCGCAAGCTCGCGGTCGAGTTGGGTGTTGTGGATCGCTGCGAGGAAGACCTGGGCGTTGCTTGTCAGGGCGCCGACGTCATCCAGCTGGCGGTGCCGATCCTGGCCATGGAGAAAGTGCTTGCGCGTCTGGCGGGCATGGATCTGGGGCAGGCGATCCTGACCGATGTCGGCAGTGCCAAGGGCAATGTGGTGCGCGCGGCCACCGAAGCATTTGGCAAGATGCCGTCATGCTTTGTGCCGGGGCACCCGATTGCCGGTTCAGAGCAGAGTGGGGTGGAAGCCTCCAACGCTGAACTGTTCCGTCGCCACAAAGTGATCCTGACGCCGCTGGAGCAAACCGATCCGGCAGCCCTGGCGGTAGTCGACCGTTTGTGGCGCGAGTTGGGCGCCGATGTCGAGCACATGCAGGTCGAGCGTCACGACGAAGTACTGGCCGCGACCAGCCATCTGCCGCACTTGCTGGCGTTCGGCCTGGTCGATTCGCTGGCCAAACGCAATGAAAATCTTGAGATCTTCCGTTACGCAGCGGGCGGTTTCCGCGATTTCACAAGAATCGCCGGAAGCGACCCGGTCATGTGGCACGACATCTTCCTCGCCAACCGCGAAGCTGTCCTGCGCACACTCGATACATTTCGCAGCGATCTCGACGCCTTGCGCGACGCGGTCGATGCAGGGGATGGGCACCAATTGTTGGGCGTTTTCACTCGCGCCCGGGTTGCCCGCGAGCATTTCAGTAAAATCCTGGCCCGTAGGGCCTATGTGGACGCTATGAATTCCAACGATCTGATTTTCCTGGCTCAACCTGGTGGCCGCCTGTCCGGTCGGATTCGCGTACCGGGTGACAAATCGATTTCCCACCGTTCGATCATGCTTGGCTCCCTGGCCGAAGGCGTCACCGAAGTCGAAGGTTTCCTCGAGGGCGAAGATGCCCTGGCGACCTTGCAGGCTTTCCGTGACATGGGCGTGGTCATCGAAGGTCCGCACCACGGTCGCGTGACCATTCACGGCGTTGGCCTGCATGGCCTGAAGCCGGCACCGGGCCCGATCTATCTGGGCAACTCCGGTACTTCGATGCGTCTGCTGTCCGGCCTGTTGGCTGCGCAGAACTTCGACAGCACCCTGACCGGCGACGCTTCGCTGTCCAAGCGCCCGATGAATCGTGTGGCCAATCCGCTGCGTGAAATGGGCGCGGTGATCGAAACCGCCGCCGAAGGTCGTCCACCGATGACCATTCGTGGTGGCAACAAGCTCAAGGGCCTGACCTATACCATGCCGATGGCCAGTGCCCAGGTTAAGTCCTGCCTGCTGCTGGCCGGTCTGTATGCCGAAGGCAAGACCACGGTGACCGAGCCTGCTCCGACCCGCGACCATACCGAGCGCATGCTGCGTGGCTTCGGCTACCCGGTAACGGTCAACGGTGCGACCGCATCGGTCGAGTCCGGCAACAAGCTGACCGCGACCCACATTGAAGTCCCGGGTGATATTTCGTCCTCGGCGTTCTTCCTGGTAGCGGCATCGATCGCTGAAGGTTCGGAACTGGTGCTGGAACACGTCGGCATCAACCCGACCCGTACCGGCGTGATCGACATCCTGCGCCTGATGGGCGCTGACATCACCCTGGAAAACCAGCGTGAAGTGGGTGGCGAACCGGTGGCTGACTTGCGCGTACGTGCAGCTAAACTCAAGGGTATCGAGATTCCCGAGGCGCTGGTTCCGCTGGCGATCGACGAGTTCCCGGTGCTGTTCGTCGCCGCCGCCTGTGCCGAAGGGCGCACCGTGTTGCGTGGTGCCGAAGAGCTGCGGGTCAAGGAGTCGGATCGCATCCAGGTCATGGCGGATGGTTTGCTGGCGCTGGGCGTCAAGTGCGAACCAACCCCGGATGGCATCATCATCGACGGCGGCCAGATCGGCGGCGGTGAAGTGCACGGTCATGGTGATCACCGTATTGCCATGGCGTTCAGCGTTGCTTCGCTGCGCGCTACTGCGCCAATCCGCATTCATGATTGCGCCAACGTCGCGACGTCGTTCCCGAATTTCCTGGTGTTGTGCGCACAGGTCGGTATTCGCGTGGCGCAAGAGGCACAGTCGTGAACAACATTGCACCGGTCATCACCATCGATGGGCCAAGTGGTTCGGGCAAGGGCACGGTAGCCGGGATTCTGGCCAAGCGCCTGGGCTGGAACCTGCTGGATTCCGGTGCGTTGTACCGATTGCTGGCCTTCGCCGCGCATAACCATGGTGTCGACCTGACCAATGAAGAGCTGCTGAAGAAACTCGCCGCTCATCTGGATGTGCAGTTCATCGCGGCGACGGACGGTCAGTTGCAACGCATCATTCTGGAAGGTGATGAAGTCAGCGATGTCATTCGCACCGAAAGCGTCGGTTCCGGTGCTTCCCAGGTGGCTGCGTTGCCGGCTGTACGCGAGGCGCTGCTGCAGCGCCAGCGGGCTTTTCAGGAAGCGCCGGGTCTTGTGGCGGATGGACGCGACATGGGCACAGTGGTTTTTCCTGACGCGCCACTGAAGATTTTTCTGACCGCCAGCGCCGAGGAGCGGGCGCGCCGTCGATATTTGCAGTTGAAGGGCAAGGTCGAGGGTGTTAGTCTGTCGAGTCTGCTAGATGAGATACGTGCGCGCGATGAGCGTGACACCCAGCGAGCGGTAGCCCCGCTCAAACCGGCGGCTGACGCCATACAGCTGGATTCCACGGAATTATCCATCGACCAGGTGCTGGAACGCATCATGAGCGAGATCGCCATTCGCGATATCGCCGGGTGACCAAGAAGGCCGCAGGGACCAGTCATAGTCCTGCGGTGGCTTCTTTTAAATGAAACTAACCCACACCGTCTGGGGTGTGGAGATGGGCGTATTCTTCGCCCTCATCAACAGGAATTAAAATGAGCGAAAGCTTTGCGGAACTCTTTGAAGAAAGCCTAAAAACCCTGAACCTTCAGGCAGGCTCCATCATCACCGGTGTTATCGTTGATATCGATTACCAAGCTCGCTGGGTAACCGTTCACGCTGGCCTGAAGTCTGAAGCACTGATCCCGCTGGAGCAGTTCTACAACGACGCTGGCGAACTGAACATCAACGTCGGTGACGAAGTTCACGTTGCTCTGGACTCGGTTGAAGACGGTTTCGGTGAAACCAAGCTGTCCCGTGAAAAAGCCAAGCGCGCTGAATGCTGGATCGTTCTGGAAGCAGCCTTCGCAGCCGAAGAAGTGGTCAAGGGCGTTATCAACGGTAAGGTTAAAGGCGGCTTCACTGTCGACGTTAACGGCATCCGTGCGTTCCTGCCAGGTTCTCTGGTTGACGTCCGTCCAGTGCGCGACACCACGCACCTGGAAGGCAAAGAGCTGGAATTCAAGGTCATCAAGCTGGACCAGAAGCGCAACAACGTTGTCGTTTCCCGTCGCAGCGTCCTGGAAGCTGAGAACTCCGCCGAGCGCGAAGCTCTGCTGGAATCCCTGCAGGAAGGCCAACAAGTCAAAGGTATCGTCAAGAACCTCACCGATTACGGCGCATTCGTCGATCTGGGTGGCGTCGATGGCCTGCTGCACATTACCGACATGGCTTGGAAGCGTATCAAGCATCCTTCCGAAATCGTCAACGTTGGCGACGAGATCGATGTCAAGGTTCTGAAATACGATCGCGAGCGCAATCGTGTTTCCCTGGGCCTGAAGCAACTGGGCGAAGATCCATGGGTTGCTATCAAAGCCCGTTACCCAGAAAGCACTCGCGTTACCGCTCGTGTAACCAACCTGACCGACTACGGCTGCTTCGCTGAGCTGGAAGAAGGCGTTGAAGGTCTGGTACACGTTTCCGAAATGGACTGGACCAACAAGAACATCCATCCTTCGAAAGTCGTACAAGTCGGCGACGAAGTGGAAGTCATGGTTCTGGACATCGACGAAGAGCGTCGTCGTATCTCCCTGGGCATCAAGCAGTGCAAATCTAACCCATGGGAAGATTTCTCTGGCCAGTTCAACAAGGGCGATAAAATCTCCGGCACCATCAAGTCGATCACCGATTTCGGTATCTTCATTGGTCTGGACGGCGGCATCGACGGTCTGGTTCACCTGTCCGACATCTCCTGGAACGAAGTGGGCGAAGAAGCCGTTCGCCGCTTCAAGAAGGGCGACGAGCTGGACACCGTTATCCTGTCGGTTGACCCAGAGCGCGAGCGCATCTCCCTGGGTATCAAGCAACTGGAAAGCGATCCGTTCTCCGAGTACGTTCAAGAGAACGACAAAGGCGCCATCGTTAAAGGCATCGTGAAGGAAGTTGACGCTAAAGGCGCCATCATCACTCTGGCCGACGATATCGAAGCGACTCTGAAAGCCTCCGAAATCAGCCGTGACCGCGTTGAAGACGCGCGCAACGTTCTGAAAGAAGGCGAAGAAGTAGAAGCCAAGATCATCAGCGTTGACCGCAAGAGCCGTGTAATTCAGCTCTCGATCAAGTCGAAAGACGTTGAAGACGAGAAAGAAGCAATCCAGAGCCTGCGCGACAAGCCAGTAGCTACTGATGCTCCTGTGGCCACCACTCTGGGTGACCTGCTGCGTGCACAAATGGAAAAGCAGAACTAAGTTCTGACTTTCTGTAAAAAAGGGCGACTTCGGTCGCCCTTTTTTGTGCCTGGCGTTTGGTGAATTGCGTTCGGAAGCAGGTGCTTGGGGCGCGAACCAAAAACGCCGAAAGAAGGTCTGAATGTTTAGTCGGATCAAGCGCTTATTTACAGCTAGTCTTTAGCCTGAGACTAATGATCGCCTGGCAGGCTTTCTGGCAAAAGGACGTGAATGAACAAGCTCATTGTCGCAGTGGCAGTGCTGGCATTGGCGGGTTGTACCACCGGCGCCAAAACTCACGTAGTGCGTGGGGTTAGCGGTATTGAGGTCGATTGTTCGGGGCTCGGTTCGAAATGGGACAAGTGTTACAAGCGTGCGGCCAAGGAATGCAAGGGAGCGGGCTACCAGGTCGTGGCAAGGTCTGATGATCTCAAGGAAGACGAGGAGGAGGGTGGGCTTTTTGGGTTCAACCCGGCAGGTTTCCTGACGCGCACTATGCTGGTGATTTGCCGATGACAGGGTGATCGCCCAGAGTCTTCCCGTTCCGGGAATCAAGCATTTTGGGGGCCTGGGATGGATGGCAAAACTCAGACTGTTCAAAATCGTGCAGGCGTGCTAAAACCTTTGAAGCGCTGATCTAGCTGCTTGAAAAAGAAGGGAAAAATATGACGAAGTCGGAGTTGATCGAACGAATTGTCACCCATCAAGGGCTGCTCTCATCCAAGGATGTGGAGCTGGCCATCAAGACCATGCTTGAGCAAATGTCCCAATGTCTGGCTACCGGGGATCGTATCGAGATCCGGGGGTTTGGCAGCTTCTCTCTGCACTACCGCGCACCACGGGTAGGGCGCAATCCGAAAACCGGCCAGTCTGTCAGCCTCGATGGCAAGTTCGTTCCGCATTTCAAGCCCGGGAAAGAGTTGAGGGATCGGGTGAATGAGGATGAGGAAGATTGCAGTGATGATTAATTGGCGAGACAGCAGTCGCTTCAAGCGATTCGTGATCACAGGGTTTGTGTTGTTTGTATCAATTCCATGCCTGCTCTTCGTGCTAGAAAACCAGCAGCTTGTTGCCGTCTCCTTTTTAGGTTTTTCTTCACCACAGCTTCAGTTGTCGATTTTTGGCGTTGTTTCATTCTTGGTCGGAATGATTGTGGGGGGCGGTGTTGTGTCTGCTTATGCCTTGAGGGTCAGGAGCAGGGGGCGATAAGTTGAACATTGATTTTATTGGAATTTGTTTCTGGTGTTCAGCAGAGGCAATGATGCGGTATCCTGCGCGCGTTCGTTGACACGGGAATTCATTGCTGTTTGCGCTTTAGTTGTTAAGGTTTTCTGGCGCAAATGTAGTCGCAATGGAAACCTATAGACGATGTGGTGCTGGGTATTGACGGTCAAGATCAGGGTGACGTCTCTTGGGAGTCGATGGACGATTGCATCGAAGAGATGCGCCGATGGGAGATTTTTCAGTATTTGCGGGATGATCTGCTGGTAAAAGTCAACCGTGGCGCCATGAGCGCGAGCCTCGAAACCCGGGCACCCTTGCTCGATCATCGAGTCGCGTAACTGGCGTTTTCTTTGTCTTCAGAGCAGTTGATCAAAAATGGCGTCGGGAAATGGCCGCTTCGCGAACTGCTCAAGAGAAATGTACCTACCTCGTTCTTCGATAGACCAAAGGCGGGCTTCTCTATTCCATTGGCGAAATTGTTGCGTGGACCACTGAGAGAGTGGACAGAGGACTTGCTGGCTGAGGAGCGAATCAAGAGAGAGGGTTATTTCGATTGTCAGAAAATTCGCTCGGCGTGGCTCCAGCATCAAAACGGAACGTACGATCGTAGTCTTCATTTGTGGAATATTCTGATGTTCCAATCCTAGCTTGATAAAAATAGTCGCTAATTCAGATTGAGCAAAAGGTTTTCCATGAAGATAGTTTTCAACGCGCTCTCTGCCCGTCTAGGTGGAGGTCAGACATATCTGATTAACCTTTTTCAGTTCGTACCCTTCTACAAGGATCTTGAGATCCGCGTGTTCGCCCCTTCGTCACTCAAGCTGCCGGATCACCCAAAGGCCCGTCGAGTCGAACCTGCCTGGCCGACAGAAAATTCGATTGTCAGAGCCTTGTGGGAAAAGTGGGTGCTGCCCGGTATCTTGAAGGCTGAAAAGGCTGACGTGCTGTTTTGTCCCGGGGGAGTAGTTGGCGCTTGTGCACCAGCAGGTTGCAAGGTTGCGACGATGTTTCGGAGCATGATTCCATTTGATTTGCGCGTACGAAAAAGTTTACTGCTGGGGTTGCAACGACTCAGAAACTGGTTGTTGAACCGCATTATGCTCAAGAGCATGTCTGAAGCTGATCTGACGATATTTATTTCAAGCTATGCACGAAGTGTCATCGAATCGCTGACCAAGGCTAAAAAAACCGTTACTATCCATCATGGAATTGGCTCTGTGTTTTGGATGCACGGTAAAAGTACTGTTCGTCCGGACTTCTTGCCCGGGAAAGAGTACATTTTATATGTGTCGAAATTTGATGTTTACAAACACCATTTTCAAGTGGTCAGTGCTTGCGGGGAGTTGTCTAAGGAATTTTGCGAAAGGTTTTCGCTGATTCTTGTCGGGGAAACAAATCTGCCGGAAGCAGAGCGCGTAAAGGCTCTTATTGCAAGGCTAGGCCTGGAAGATCGGGTCCTGCTACTGGGCGCTATTCCTTATCAGGAACTTCCCCCGCTGTATCACCACGCTCATCTGAATCTCTTTGCCTCGTCGTACGAGAACTGCCCAAACATCCTTCTTGAAGCGCTCGCTTCAGGTCGGCCGATGATTTGTTCTAATGTTATGCCTATGCCGGAGTTTGGAGTGGACGCAGCAGTTTACTTTTCGCCGTTTGATTCCCAAGACATAGGTCAGGTACTGACAAAGGTTTTAACAAATCCCGAACTCTTGAAAAAGCTGGCCGTTGCGGCGGTTGCGCAAAGTGATGAGTTTAACTGGGAAGGTGCCTCAAGAAAAACGTGGTCCGAGTTGCTGGCGTTGGCCAAGTTGAACAAAATGGGTGTTTGATAAATGAGAGTTCTCGTGGTGTCGCAGTATTTCTGGCCGGAATCTTTTATTATCAACGACCTGGTCAAGAACTTATCTGCCCAAGGGCACGTCGTAAAAGTTCTTACCGGCAAGCCGAATTATCCGGATGGCGTTGTGTTCGACGGTTATCAAGCTTGCGGATATCAGGAAGAAAGTTACGAAACGACCGTTAGCGTATGCCGTGCGCCGCTTAGACCTCGCGGTTCGTCAGGCGCAAAAAACCTGATGCTGAATTATTTGTCCTATATCGTAAATGGACTGAAATTTTACCCGGACGCTGTAAAGGGTGAGAGTTATGACGCAATCTTTGTGTTTGCACCTTCCCCTATTACGTCAGTCATTCCTGCCATCTATTTGAAATGGAAACTCAAGAGTCATCTTGCAGTATGGGTCCAGGATCTCTGGCCAGAGAGCTTGAGTGCGACGGGATTCATCCGGAATAAATCGGTCTTGCGCGTGGTGGGGTGGATGGTCAGAGGCATTTACGCCTGTGTTGATACTTTACTCGTTCAGTCGAGGGCATTCCTGGAGCCGGTTGCTCGCTATGCTGATCCCGGCAAGGTCGTGTATTACCCAAACTCTTATCAGGACACTCCGCCAGTCTTCGAAGACACCCGGATTCCCGCACCGCTGCTCGCGGAGCTCGAAAACAGTTTCTGTCTCGTTTTTGCCGGCAATCTGGGGACCGCACAATCGGTCGAAACCCTGGTTGAGGTAGCAGACAGGCTTCGCCATCTCTCCGAACTCCGAATTGTTCTAGTCGGCAGCGGTAGCATGCTGAGCTGGATCGAAAGCCAGAAAAAATCCAGAGCATTGGACAACCTTGTCCTTGCCGGCAGGTTTGCGGCAAGTGAAATGCCACATTTTTTCAGTCGTGCCACAGGATTGTTGGTAACGTTGAAGCAAGATGAGGCATTCTCCTATACCATTCCCAGTAAGGTTCAGGCTTACCTGGCAGCAGGGAGGCCGATCATCGCCGCGCTTGATGGCGAAGGGGCTCGGGTCATTCAAGAGGCCAATGCGGGCCTGACGAGCGCGGCGCAAGATGTAGAGGGTATGGCCAGGTGCATCGAGCAACTTTTCCACATGAGTTCAGATGAACGGGAATCGTTGGGGCAGTCGGGCAGGGCGTACTACCTCGAGCATTTCGAAATGGAGCGTCAAAGCGCGCGTCTCGTAGAAATCCTCAGTACCAGGATCAATGAATTGAAGGGTAGCTTAAAATGAAAGTTCTAGTGTTAGGGGTCACCGGAATGCTGGGTAGCACTGTGTTCAGGCAATTCCTTGGACACCCGCGCTTTGAGGTGTGGGGCACTTTACGCAACCCGGGTGGCGCAAACTATTTTTCAGACGATGTTCGCAGTTCGCTGATCAGCAATGTTGATGTGCTGGACCAGGACTCGCTGGTTTCGGTGCTGGCACGGGTCAAGCCGGATGTGGTCATTAACTGCGTCGGCTTGATCAAGCAGCTGGCTGATGCCAAGGATCCCCTTTCAGCACTTCCCATCAATGCCATGCTGCCGCATCGCATTGCCAAGTTATGCGAACTGTCTGGCGCTCGCTTGATTCACATCAGTACCGACTGTGTGTTCTCCGGACGCAAAGGGCTTTACACTGAAGAGGATGTCTCCGATGCGGAGGATCTCTACGGTAAGTCCAAGTACATTGGTGAGCTTCATGCCCAGCCGAATGCAGTCACCCTGCGGACTTCAATCATCGGTCACGAACTGGGAAGCCATTACTCGCTGGTGGATTGGTTTCTATCTCAGAACGGCTCCGTCAAGGGCTACGACAAGGCCATTTTTTCGGGGCTTCCTACCGTGGAGCTGGCGCGTGTCATTCGAGATTACGTGATCCCGAATCCGAAGCTTCAGGGCCTTTATCATGTCTCGGTGGCACCCATTGACAAATTGTCCCTGCTGAAACTGGTGGCAGAAGTTTATGGAAAGGATATCGATATCGTCGCTGACAGTAATCTTTCTATCAATCGTTCGCTGGACTCATCAAAGTTCCAATCCGCGACCGGTTACGTTCCGCCTTCATGGTTGGAATTGGTTAAATCGATGCGCGCGCTGCGTTGATCATTAAATTCAATCAGGTTTTGGATTATAGTTATGTTCGATAATAAAGTTTTGATGATCACAGGTGGCACAGGGTCATTTGGCCATACAGTGTTGAAGCGTTTTCTGGATACCGACGTAAAAGAAATTCGTGTATTCAGCCGTGATGAAAAAAAACAGGAAGATATGCGCATTGCCCTGTCGAACGACAAGGTGAAATTCTATATCGGTGATGTTCGCGATCGCGATAGCCTTGATCAGGCCATGGTCGGTGTGGATTACATTTTTCACGCTGCTGCATTGAAACAAGTGCCTTCCTGCGAGTTCTACCCAATGGAAGCCGTGCGTACCAATGTTATTGGTACCGAAAACGTTCTGAATGCCGCGATTGCTTCGGGCGTTAAGCGCGTTGTCGTGCTCAGTACCGACAAAGCTGTTTACCCAATCAATGCCATGGGTATTTCCAAGGCCATGGCTGAAAAACTGATGGTGGCCAAGTCGCGGATGATTCCGGCAGCGGGACCTGTAATCTGCGCAACTCGTTACGGCAATGTCATGGCCTCGCGCGGGTCAGTGATTCCGTTGTTTATCAACCAATTGCAAAATGACGAACCGCTGACTGTCACCGATCCGAACATGACCCGCTTTCTGATGTCGCTGGAGGACTCTGTCGACCTGGTGCTGCACGCTTTCGAGCATGCCGAGCAAGGCGATATTTTCGTTCAGAAAGCACCTGCCTCGACAGTCGCGGACCTGGCGCAAGCGCTGAAGGAACTGTTCTCTCGCGATAATACTGTCAAGGTCATTGGCACCCGTCATGGCGAAAAACTCTACGAGTCGCTGATTTCCCGTGAAGAAATGGCCAAAGCCAAAGACATGGGGCGTTACTATCGAATCCCAGCTGACAATCGCGACCTGAACTACAAGAAGTTCTTTGTTGAGGGTGAGCAGGAGATCTCCGACCTTGAAGATTACACCTCGCATAATACCGATCGTCTCGATGTCGAAGGTGTGAAGAAAGTTCTTTTGAATCTGGAATACATTCAGGAAAAACTTGATGCTTAAGGTCATGACGCTAGTTGGCACGCGACCAGAGCTTATCAAGATGAGTCGTGTCATTGCGGAGCTGGATAAGCATGTCAACCATGTGTTAGTCCACTCTGGCCAAAACTATGACTTCGAATTGAATCAGGTATTTTTCGACGAGCTTGAAATTCGAAAGCCTGATTACTTTCTGGGTGCCGCAGGTGATACGGCTGCCAAGACCATCGCCGAGGTGATTTCGAAGGCGGATGAAGTATTTGAAGCTGAACAGCCGGACGCGCTTCTGCTCTATGGCGATACCAATACCTGTCTAGCAGTCATTGCCGCCAAGCGCCGCAAGATACCGGTATTCCATATGGAAGCCGGCAATCGCTGTTTCGATCAGCGAGTTCCCGAGGAACTGAATCGCAAGGTGCTCGATCACCTGAGCGATATTAATATGGTTCTGACCGAGCATGCCCGGCGTTATCTGATCGCAGAAGGGATTCGTCCTGAAACCATCATCAAGACCGGTTCGCACATGGAGGAAGTGCTCGACTACTACATGCCGAAAATTCTCACGTCCGACGTGCTGGTTCGAGAGAGTCTGGAGCAGGACAAATTCTTCATCGTCAGCGCTCACCGAGAGGAAAACGTCGATACACCGGAAAACCTCCGAGATTTGCTCAAGACGCTGCGAGCTTTGGCCGACGAATATCAGTTTCCGATCATCGTGTCCACTCACCCCCGGACCCGCCAGCGTCTGGAGGCGATAGGCGAATCGCTGGATCACCCGTTGATCCGCTTTTCCAAGCCGTTCGGTCTGCTTGACTACATCAAGTTGCAGATTTCCGCGTTTTGCGTCCTGTCCGACAGTGGCACTATTACTGAAGAAGCTTCTCTGCTGAACTTGCCTGCAATTACTATCCGTAATGCACATGAGCGTCCAGAGGGCATGGACGAAGGGACACTCATTATGAGTGGCCTGAAAGTGGATGGCGTTCTTAATGCCGTACGTGTGGTAACCAGTCAGCATGACCGTGATCGGCGTGTCATTCCCGTGGTCAGGGATTACCAGGCAGGTCCTGTGTCCAAGCAGGTGGTTCGGGTCGTATTGAGTTATACCGACTACATCAACCGTACTGTCTGGTCGAAACCCTGAGCGGCGTCGAGGTTTGAAAATGCGTGTTTTATTGACAGGTGCCACGGGTTTCGTAGGCAGTGCTGTCCTGGGCCGGTTAGCGGCTTCTGAAGATCTGGAACCGGTGGCAGCAATTCGTGGGCATGCCTTGCCCGACTGTCCGGCGAGCGTTACAACTGTTCGAACCGCCGGGCTCGATAGTGATGCCGATTGGTCGCAAGCGCTGGATGGGGCGGAAGTCGTCATTCACAGCGCGGCGCGTGTCCATGTCATGAATGATACCGAGTCCGATCCGCTGGAGGCGTTCCGCAAAGTGAACGTCGAAGGCACGCTGAATCTTGCGCGGCAGGCGGCCGGCCAGGGCGTTAAACGTTTTGTGTTCATCAGCTCGATCAAGGTGAATGGCGAAGGCACGCCGCTCAATAAACCCTATCTTGCAGATGCTCCACCCGCGCCAGCGGACCCCTATGGCGTTTCAAAAATGGAGGCCGAGCAAGGGCTGCGGGAAATCGCTACTGACTCAGGGATGGAGGTCGTGATTATTCGTCCTGTGCTCGTTTACGGCCCGGGTGTTGGGGCCAATTTCCTGAACATGATGCGCTGGCTGGACAAGGGGGTGCCGCTGCCATTCGGGGCTATCCATAATCGACGCAGTCTGGTCGCGCTTGATAATCTTGTTGATTTGATATTGACCTGTACTCGTCACCCTGCTGCGGCGAACCAGACTTTCCTTGTCAGTGATGGGGAAGATCTGTCTACGACGCAGCTGTTGAGGCGAATGGGGCAAGCGCTGGGCAAACCCGCACGATTGTTTCCTGTACCGAGTGTGCTACTTGAGCGAGGAGCGCAGATTTTAGGCAAGCAGGGTTTATCGCAACGGCTTTGCGGGTCGTTGCAAGTTGATATAAGCAAAACTCGAAAATTGCTGGGCTGGACTCCTCCCGTCAGTGTCAATGAAGCTCTTTTGTCGGCTGCGAACTACTACAAGGGCAGGCAGCGATAAGCTGGCTAACGACAGTGCTGGTTCAATTGCAAAATTGATTTTGGCTGTTTCAGGAAGTTGACCTTTGAACACAATCTGGTTGTTGGCGGCAGTGGTTGGCGTTTCATTTTTGGCCACGGGTGCGTTGCGCCAATATGCTTTGGCACGCAGCTTGATAGATATTCCGAATTCACGAAGTTCACATTCGGTCCCGACACCCCGGGGTGGAGGTGTGGCCATTGTCCTGAGTTTTCTGATTGCGTTACCGGCACTAGTCTGGACAGATGACATGGCCTGGCCCATTGCGTTGGCTCTACTTGGAGCCGGTGGGTGGATTGCAGTCATAGGCTTTCTTGATGACCACGGACACATTGCTGCCCGGTGGCGCCTGCTGGCGCATTTCGCTGGTGCCATCTGGGCATTGTTCTGGATCGGCGGCATGGCCCCGATCAATGTGTTCGGTTACGAAATAAGTCTGGGATGGTTTGGTTATGTCATCGGGGCTTTGTTTCTGGTCTGGATGCTCAACCTCTACAACTTCATGGATGGCATTGATGGTCTGGCGAGTGTCGAGGCTATTTGCGCCTGTGTCGGCGCTTGTCTGGTGTATTGGATTGGCGGCCATCCGAGTCTCTCCATTCCCCCGTTTGTGCTGACAATGGCCGTACTCGGTTTCCTTGTCTGGAATTTCCCGCCAGCGCGTATTTTCATGGGCGATGCCGGGAGTGGTTTTCTAGGAATGGTGCTGGCGGTGTTGGCCTTGCATGCCGCATGGACTGCCCCGGTGTTTCTGTGGGCATGGCTTATCCTGTTGGGAGTTTTCATTGTTGACGCTACCTTTACCTTGCTGCGCCGCCTGTTGCGTGGTGACAAAGTCTATGAGGCTCATCGCAGCCATGGATACCAGTACGCTTCACGGAAATTCGGCAGCCATCGTGTGGTCACAGTCGCAATAGCCGCTATCAATTTGTTGTGGTTATTGCCGGTCGCTATATTGGTTGTCATGCAGTATCTGGATGGTGCGACAGGATTGATTCTTGCTTATGTGCCGTTGGTGGCGCTGGCTTCCAAATTCCACGCTGGCGAGTTGGAAATCGCGAACAATGCGTGATGGTTGCTCTGGCTATCACGAAATGTCTGGTCCACAAAAGATGCCAAAAGCTGTAGTTGCTGTATCAATGCTAGGGGCTTCGAGAGGTGTTTAGAGGGGTTATGGATAAGATTCGGGCACATTTATTAAGTCTGCCAAGACGACATAAGCGCATTTTGCAGGTTCTGACTGATATTTTTCTGGTCTGGTTTGCCTTGTGGATGGCATTTGTTGTACGTCTGGGGCTAGACGAGATTGTCAACCCTCTCACTCAGCATGTTTGGCTTTTTGTCAGCGCGCCTGTCGTGGCAATTCCTTTGTTCATCCGCTTTGGCATGTACCGCGCGGTGATGCGGTATTTCGGCAATGATGCACTTATTGCCATTATCAAGGCTGTCACATTATCCTCCCTGATCCTAGGCGTCTTGGTGTACTGGTACAGCAATCATCAGAACATCGTTCCCCGCTCGATCATATTCAACTACTGGTGGTTGAGTCTGATCATGATCGGGGGATTGCGCTTGGCCATGCGCCAGTATTTTATGGGTGACTGGTTCAGCGCGGCTCAGCATGTCCCGTTCACGAACAGGGATGACGGCTTGCCAAAAGTTGCGATTTACGGTGCGGGGGCCGCAGGCAATCAACTCGTTGCCGCCTTGCGAATGGGGAGGGTCATGCGACCTGTTGCCTTTATCGATGATGATAGCGGTATTGCCGACAGGGTTATTTCAGGGCTGCAAGTCTATAAGCCTAAACATATCCAGCAAATGATCGAGAACACGGGCGCTCAGGAAATTCTCCTTGCCATCCCGTCGTCCAATCGTGGTCGCCGCCGCGAGATTCTTGGTTTTCTCGAAGGTTTCCCTCTGCATGTTCGGAGTATCCCGGGGTTCATGGATCTGGCCAGTGGCAGGGTCAAGGTCGACGACATCCAGGAAGTAGACATTGCTGACCTGCTCGGCCGTGATGCTGTTCCGGCCCAAGGGGAGTTGCTTGAGCACTGCATCAAGGGGCAGTCCGTTCTGGTCACAGGTGCCGGAGGCTCCATCGGCTCCGAACTCTGCCGTCAGATCCTTGAGCTCGGGCCCACGACACTTTTGTTGTTTGAACATAGCGAATTCAATCTCTACAGCATATTGTCCGAGCTGGAACAGCGAATTGCACGAGAGTCATTATCGATCCGTCTTTTGCCAATCCTGGGGTCCGTGCGCAACCAGGAAAAACTTCTCGATGTGATGAAATCCTGGCACGTGGATACGGTGTATCACGCAGCAGCCTACAAGCACGTGCCAATGGTCGAGCATAATATTGCCGAAGGTTTGCTCAACAATGTGATTGGCACGCTCAATACAGCCCAGGCCGCACTTCAGGCAGGTGTCTCCAACTTTGTATTGATTTCGACCGACAAGGCCGTGAGGCCTACCAATGTAATGGGCAGTACCAAGCGTCTTTCCGAGCTGACGCTGCAGGCGCTCAGTCGAGAGTTGGCGCCGGTATTGTTTGGTGACACGACCAACGTTTGTCGGGTGAACAAGACGCGCTTCACGATGGTGCGGTTTGGAAACGTTCTGGGTTCGTCCGGTTCGGTTATTCCGCTATTTCACAAACAGATCAAGTCGGGGGGGCCACTGACGGTCACCCACCCAAAGATCACTCGATACTTCATGACCATTCCCGAAGCCGCGCAGTTGGTTATTCAAGCGGGTTCCATGGGGCAGGGCGGTGATGTTTTCGTATTGGACATGGGGGAGCCTGTGAGGATTGTCGAGCTCGCCGAGAAGATGATTCATTTATCTGGTTTGAGTCTCCGTTCGGAAAAAAACCCGCATGGCGATATCTCTATCGAGTTCACGGGCCTGCGTCCGGGTGAAAAGCTTTATGAGGAATTGTTGATTGGTGACAACGTGGCTGCCACTCAGCACCCGATGATCATGACCGCTAACGAGGATTACCTGCCCTGGGATGTGCTGAAGGTCAAGCTGACCGAATTGCTCCGCGCCGTTGATCAAGACGATTATGCGCGTGTTCGCCAATTGTTGCGCGACACGGTTAGTGGCTACACCCCGGATGGTGAAATCGTCGACTGGATCTACCAGCAGCGACGCCTGGAACCCTGATTGTTTCATATTTTGCAATGTACATATTTTTGACGGCGCCATTACATAGCCTAAGTTTGAGGAGCAGCTTCGGAAAAGCTGCTTTCTAAAACGCCGTCATGGGGCTTCAATTATGCGTACAGGCTATTTCTACTCTCTGTTTTTTGCTCTTCTCACCAGTGTTCCCATCGTTGCTTTCGCTGCTCCAGCGACCAGTCCTGAGGTGGTCAAAGCACCTCAGGTACTGGATGTGGCCGCCAAGGAACGTAATACTCCTTACTCCAGCCTACGATGTGTTTTATACTGTTTCGCCAGGACGACAGAAAGGGCGCAGGTTCTTTGCGCTGATCAGAACACTTTCTGATAAAGTTTTAGACTCCTATTGGGTTAAGTAGGCGTACTGAGTAGATGTATTATGCTTTTTTAGCTATTTTAAATTTTTTATGGTGTCTGTTCGAATAGTAGGGCTTGGTTTGTTTGTGCATTTAATGAGTGAATCATCTTGAGTGCTGTGATAAATGATGCTGAATGCGAAGTTCGCGCTACCATTGAACAGCATATTGTGGCGATAGGTGGGGCTGGTGTTGTTGGTCAGCATTTACTCAGGTCTTTAGTTGATTACAGCAAAGAGTTCGAAATTGTTTTCGAGGTCCATCGAAGTGAACCACGTTGGTTAACAGAATCGTCTATACAGGTCAGATATTTTGACTTGGATGATAGCGTGTCATTAGAACAAATTTTGAATCGCGGCAGTATTGTTTTTAATTTGCTGCGGCCAGACGGCACCAGATGGTTCTTGTCTGCGATCAAGAATGTTTTGCGCGCTTGCGGAAATGCACGCGTTAAACGTTATATCCATGTTTCAAGTATTGACGTTTTTGGAGCAAGCCAAGACAGCATTTGTACTTCGGCGTCACAGATTGTGCCTAACACGCCTTATGAGCGTGAGCATGCCGCTGCTGAGAAGCTTGTGTGCGCAGTCAATGCCGAGCATTTCGAAATTTTGATTTTGCGTCTTGGCGCGGTATTTGGTATCGGGGGATTAAATGTTATTTCATTCGTAAGGGAAGTTTCGAGTGCCCCCGGCTGGAAACTCGCATTGCGTCGTTCATTGTACGGTGCGCAACGAATGCATTTGGTCAGTGTTGAAAAAGTAGTTTTTTTGTTTATTACAACTACAGCGCCAATAGTTCAATGGAGAGTTATTGTCGTGACTGAAGATGGCGACGCCGATAATAATTTTGCTTATCTCCAAGATTGTTTGCTGGAAGTATTTAATCGTACTGCAGTTTTGCATATACCTTTCCTTCCCTCGCGAGTGCTGCGTTTGGTGTTAAGTGTCAGGGGGATTAGTAATGCCGATCCAATGCGCAGCTTTCATGAGGGTCGATTGTTGCAACTTGGATTGTCTGATTTTTCACTGTTCGTCAATCGCCTTAATGGTTGTTTGAGTCACTTGAGGGCAACGGTATGAATGTTTTATTGATTAATATTTCTCTTGATGCACAACGTGGAGGTGGAACAGCGGAGCGCACAAGACATTTAGCCAATACCCTTGCGGATAAAGGCTGTTGTTGTCAAGTCATCGCGATGTCCGGTGATTCCTGGCAATCAGAATTTAATAGTCGAGGTGTTAAAACTTACATTACAGGAAAAATTGGTCACCGCTTTCCAATCCCATTGGTCAATTTTATACGACTGTGGAAAGCGGTGAAGTCTGCTGACATTATCCATATCATGGGCTATTGGAATTTGCTGAGCATTATTGCCGGCTTCTTCGCCGGGATCGCGCGGACGCCTTATGTGCTTTGCCCTGCGGGTGAATTTGCTTCTATCGGAAAACCTCGCCCAGTTATGAAGCTATTTCATTTATTGCTTGGTAAATCGCTTATAAATAGAGCGTCTGGGTTTATTGCAATTACTCAGTTGGAACGGGTACTGATTGCAGATATTACAGGTTTTTTGCAAGAGCGTATCCCGGTGTTTCCGAATGGGGTGGCGGAACCCGCGTTAACTCAAAAGCGTACACTGCAGTATCTACCTGAAGAGCCGTATATTTTATTTATGGGTAGGCTTGCCCCCATAAAAGGCCCTGACTTACTAATTAAAGCCTATCTCTCCACGAAGGCAGCCCACCATTATCCTTTAGTGCTTGCCGGGCCAGACTTTGGAATGCAAACTGAACTAGAAGCCTCTTTGATTGGTCATGAAGTATCTCATCAAGTTCATTTTATTGGATTTCTCAATGAAGCCCAGCGAAATGAAGCTTATCAACATGCATTGATGCTTGTCATTCCCTCTAGATCGGAAGCCATGTCACTTGTTGCTCTGGAGGCCGGAATTACAGGTTTGCCGGTATTACTCACAAGTACATGTGGCTTTGATGAAGTACAGGCGATCAACGGGGGGGCCGTAGTCGATCCGACAGTTGCTGGCATCAGTAGAGGACTTCAGATTATGCTTTCAGAGGTCGACGATTTGACGCTTAAAGGGCAGCGACTTAAATCGTTTGTGATCGATCATTATAGTTGGCATGTAATCGTAACTAATATGGTCGATTATTTTGAGGATTTTACTCGAGATAATTAAAGTGGTGCTTTAAAGTGAAAGTCAATTGATTGTTTTTGTTTGTTTGCTATCAATCTCAGCGCGATTAATCCCATAAGAAAAGCGGTTGTCTCAATCACGAAAAACAGGAACGCTTTTGGTGAATTCACTTGCACTATTAGATATGCCATTGCAACGCCGATGGTAGCACTTGTCATTACATTATTTAGTAGTCGCTTGGCGGCAAGCTCGATGCTATAATTCAAGAAGAATAATAGAGCCGTGCCAGCTAAAGCACGAGATAATTGCCACTGTAAAATAATCCTGCTATAGGGTCAGGGATTGTCATGAATGTAACGTTTTCGAATTTTTCATACTTTGCATCAGATATTCGCTGATATATTGATTGTGTACCTTGTGCTGGAACTTCCTTTAAGCCTCTCATAAAAAGATTTAAACCTAGAGTGCTGTTTTCGAAATAATTCTTCTGCTGTCTTGGCTGCGCTCTCCTTATCATCCAGCGCTCCATGAACCCCACATTCAAAGCGCTTAGCTGATCGGATGCTGTGCTCCCGACTCCCTCAGGAGCCAGCCCGCCATGATGCGACCCGATGCCAAAGTCGAAAAAGTCTATCTCTACCCCAAGCCCGTCGACTTTCGAAAATCCATTGATGGCTTGGCCGCGCTCGTCGAGCTGGATATCAAAGTCGCAGTATTCGACCCCCGTGCTTTTCGTTTTCCTCAACAAGCCGCGCAACCGCGTGAAGATTTTGTATTGGGAACGCAACGGCTTGTGCCTCTGGCTCAAGCGCCTCGAATCCGAGCGTTTCAAAACAGCGCCCGATGCCACTGGCGAGGCGATTGTTCTGACCGTTCAGGAACTGAACTGGTTACTGGATGGTTTTGATCTCTGGCGCAACCGCCTTCATCAGGTTTTGACACCGCGATTCGTGGCCTGATTCGGTATAATCCAAGGCATGATTTCCATGCCCGAAAACCTCCCTGATGATCCTGAATTGCTCAGGCAGATGCTTGCGAAGATGCAGTCCAGAGTCGGTTTTCTCGAAGAAGAAAACGCACTGCTGCGTCAGTGCCTATTCGGACGTAAGTCCGAGCAAACGGCTGATTCGGCAACGCCGCAGTTGGCCCTGTTCAATGAAGCGGAAAGCGTCGTAGAGCCCATCGATGAAGCCGCTGAAGAGGAAGTTGTTGCGCCGACCCAGCGGCGTGGCAAGCGAAAACCGCTGCCGGCCGATCTCCCTCGCATCGAAGTCATTCATGAACTGCCCGAGAATGACCTCGACACGCGGCAGCTCAGCCGACAATGCCTTACGTTTGCCTCGGCGCGGCACCGGGGAAACGACTTCTTCTTCAGTGTCGCCGATCAATGGCAACGGCTCGCTTTCGGGCTATTGAACAGTGCAAGTTGTGGCGTATTGGGTTCCGCTGTCTGCTCGGGCGTACGCCCGAACAAGCGGTCGCGCAACAGTTTGATCTGTTCTTTCAGGTCGACGATGTGAACCTGATAAGACTGGGCAACTTCTTCTTGGCGATTGAGTGCCTCAAGCAGCATCTGCTTGAGCAAAACGGGGTCATCAGGAAGATCGTTGGGCAGAGAAATCATGGCCCGGATTATACCGGTCAGGCTACGTAGCGTGGGGTCAAAACCTGGTGAGGACGGTTGCGCCACAGGTCAAAACCGTCGAGCAGCCAGTTCAGTTCCAGGACGGTCAGAACGATCACTTCATCGCTGAGATCAGGCGATGTTTTGAATCTCTCGGACTCCAAGTGCTTAAGCCAAAGGCAGAGCCGTTGCGCTCCCAGTACAAAATCTTCACGCGGTTACGGAGCTTGTTGAGAAAGACGAAGAGCACGGGATCGAACACCGCCACTTTTATGTCCAGTTCGACCAGCGCAGCGAGGCCATCAATGGACTTTCTGAAGTCCACGGGCTTGGGGTAGAGATAGACTTGTCGGGTCGCATCATGGCGAGCTGGCTCCTGAGGGAATCGGGAGCACAGCATCCGGCATCAGCTAAGCGCTTTGAATGTGGGGTTCATGGAGCGCTTACTTTACTTCTCCACGCTCGATTCGGCCCTTATAGCTGCGGTCGATGGTGCAAGCCAACGCCAGAGCATCCTGAGAAATCCGGCAGGCCTTCCTCTCCGCCCGGATGCGCTCCCCTAGCACCTTCGCCACCTTATCCATGACCGCCTCAATTCCACTCGAGGCAGCACTATCGTGTGTTTGCGGATGCACGAGCCACGGACTATAATCCGAATTTTTAGCTATTTGGTCGATATGATTTTGGATACATACCTGAGGTGTTAGCAACTTATCGAATTTTGCCTGTTAGCGCATCGCATTTTTCTACCGATGCGGGGAGGGTTAGTTTTGATAGAAATACGTATAAAGTTGCTGTTTGTTTTAATAATTGTTATGGTAAAATAATTGATGACTCCTTAATCATGAGTGGGCTACTTTTACTCACTGTTTTGTTTTTTCTTACGTGTGGGTAAACCGATCATTGCATTCAGGTATTTTAATTGCTCCTTTAAGTTTTTGTTTTCTGGGGGGGGGCAGGCGCAATATTACGAATGTGCGGAAGTTAGTTGCTTTTTGGGAGAGATGGATTCGCTGTAAGTGCATCTTGTTTTTATGTTGCTGCTGGGGCTAGGGTTGTAGTTTTTCTGGAAGCTTCATGTTGTCAAAATAATTATCCGGTTTGATATTTTATTTTTACGTTAAGGATTAGGTTGGTTGGTTGGTTTATTGATTGATTGATTGAGGTAGGTATCAGAGCGATAGCGGAATACGTAATGGTTTTATTTTAATTGTATTGAAATCAAATTAACTAATAAGATGTTTAATAATTTATGTCTAGAGCTATAGCGTGTGTGACTGGCGGAACCGGCATGGTTGGCCGAAGAATTGTAAGTGCGCTGCTAGAAATTGGCTATGACGTCAGAGTTTTGAGTCGTCAATATCATGCAGATGAGCCTAATGTAACGCACTACAAAGGTGATGTGAGTGATGAGTCAATACTTGTCAAGTTCATTGCTGGTGCTGAATCGGTCTTTCACTGTGCTGCTGAGCTAAATATATCTTCAGCTATGTGGCAGGCGAACGTAATAGGCACGGAGCAAATTTTGAAGGCGTGTCGCGCTGAAAAAATTAAATACTTTTGTTATATGAGTAGTGCTGGTGTTGTTGGCAGAACCAATCAAAAAATTATCACTGAAGACACGCTATGTCATCCGCAGGATGATTATGAGCATAGCAAGTTGGCTGCGGAAAAACTGGTTAAACAAGGTATTAACGGCGCCAGCGTTGTCATTCTTCGTCCTACTAATGTTATTGATTCGGATCGGCCGGGAGCACTAGGCTTAGCAATACACGCTAATATTGTAAGTCGTCTAAAGCTATTTATAAAAGGTGCCGAGTGTGCTCATATTGTTCATGCGGATGATGTAGCGGCTGCTGCTGTTTTTTTCATGGGCAAAGAATTTTTATCTCCTGAGTGCTTTTTTGTTTCATGTGATCATGAACTGCTTAATACGTATGCTGGTTTATGGGCGCTTTATCAAGCTGCTAAAGCAGGCTTGCCGGCTGGAAAGCTTAATTTTCCATTGTGCCTGCCTATATTTGTGCCATATCTCGTGCGAAAAATGTTTAGAGGCACTGGAAATAAGGGCGATGTGAGATACTCATCGGATAAATTAATTTCGTATGGATTTTATTTTAGCTGTGGATTGACAGAGATCGTTCGGCGTTTTGCAAGGTAGTTGTCGCGTCAGCCGTGTTTTTTATGCCGCCATTTTCAGTACCGGCTGTCATCGTCCTCCTGACCCACTGTTAATGGGAGAATCGCCAGGCTCCTGTCATCCTGCAGCATTTCCCCCCAAGTTCGTTTGCGTGACGGTCGCGGTAGGAATGTAAGCGCTCCATGAACCCCACATTCAAAGCGCTTAGCTGATGCCGGATGCTGTGCTCCCGATTCCCTCAGGAGCCAGCTCGCCATGATGCGACCCGACGCCAAAGTCGAAAAAGTCTATCTCTACCCCAAGCCCGTGGACTTCAGAAAGTCGATTGATGGCCTCGCTGCGCTGGTCGAACTGGGCATAAAAGTGGCGGTGTTCGATCCCGTGCTCTTCGTCTTTCTCAACAAGCTCCGTAACCGCGTGAAGATTTTGTACTGGGAGCGCAACGGCTTCTGCCTTTGGCTTAAGCGCTTGGAGTCCGAGCGATTCAAAACATCGCCTGATCTCAGCGATGAAGTGATCGTAAGCGCTCCATAAACCCCACCTAGCTAAAGGTGGGCTGAGCGTTTAGCCATACACCTGAAGTGTACACTTCCACGGCAGCAGGGCTTCGTAGTCTTCCACTGACGAAGCATGCGGCAACTGCTCCAGCGCGTGGCGCAGCCAGGCATAAGGCTCTTGGCCGTTGGCTTTGGCGGTCTCGGCCAAGCTGTAGAGCTGGGCACTCGCCGTCGCGCCTCTGGGCGTATCGCTGAACAACCAGTTCTTTCTTCCGATCACGAAGGGCCTGATCGCGCGTTCAGCTGGGTTATTGTCGATCGGCAAGTAGCCCTCCTCGACATACCGTTCAAGTTTGCTCCAGTTGTTGGCCAAGTAGGTCACAGTCTTGCCAAGTGCGTTCTGTGTGGTGACACAGGGGGGCGTTTTATCGACCCAGACTTTCAGTTCGCTCATCACACTGCGACTTAAATCCTGACGGCCTCTTTTGCGCCTCTCATCGCTACTGTCTTTATAGGCGTTCTCGATGCCGTATAGCTTGCTGATCATCTTCAACGCCATGTCCGCACGTCCCGTCCTGCCTTTGGGCTGCACTTTTTGCGCTTCAACAAACTTGCGATGTGCATACGCCCAGCACCCTAAACGCTCGACGCCAGTCTGCGCGCCCAGTGCGTTGTAGCCGGCGTAATCATCGGACATCAAATAGCCGCGATAGCCTTCGAGCAGGTGCGTCGGCACCTCCTATGCACGGCTGGTTGAGTAGTCGAAAAGGATCACCGGTTTGTCGGGCGGACCGCCGGTCTGCACCTACATCCAGGACTGGCTGCTCGGCTGTCGGTCTGGCTCTTTCAAGGCCTGCACGCGGGTTTCATCGCAGTGGATGACGCGGCTTATTAGCAGTTGGTCGCGCATCAGATTCAGCAGAGGCTGAAAGTGCTCGCCGCACTGGATGACCCAGCGAGCCAAGGCCTGGCGCGGGATGTCGATGCCGTGACGGCTCAGCACTTTTTCAAAACGGTGAAGCGGCAAACCGTCCACGTACTTGGTGGTCAGCAGCATGGCCAGCACGCTGGGGCTGGCCATGCTTTTTTCGATCAACTGGGCTGGTTTGTCTGCCGTTATCGGTGCGCTCTCGCAGTCGCGGCAGCCATACACCATGCGCACGTGTTTGATGACGCGGATCTGCATTGGCACGATTTCAAGCTGTTCGCTGACTTCATCGCCAATGACGTGTTTGCGGCAGCCGCACATACAGGTCAGTTCATGTTCGGGCAGTTCATGGATGATTTCGATGCGCGGCAGATCGGCAGGCAATGGCTTGCGTTTACCGCGTCGACTGGCAGGTGAAACCACTTCTTCTTCAGCCGCTTCGTCGAGGGGATCCTCTCCGTGCTCAGCCTCGTTGAACAGCGCCAGTTGCGGCGTCGCGGGATCGACCGTTCGCTCGGATTGTCGGCCAAACAGTCGTTGGTGCAGCAGCGCTACCTGTTCTTCCAGAAAGCCGACTCTGGATTGCATCTTCGCAAGCATCTGCTTGAGCAATTCGGGGTCGTCAGGAAGGCGGATGAGGGCGGTTACGCCAGAGGTCGAAACTATCCAATAGCCAGTTGAGTTCCTGCACCGTCAGAGCAATCGCCTCGTCGCAGGCATCGGGCGATGTTTTGAAACGCTCGGATTCCTGGCGCTTGAGCCCAAAGGCAAAAGCCGTTTCGCTCCCAGTACAAAATCTTCACGCGGTTGCGAGGCTTGTTGAGAAAGACGAAAAGCATGGGGGGCGAATACCGCAACCTTGATATCCAGTTCGACGAGCGCAGCTAGGCCGTCAATGGATTTTCGGAAGTCTACGGGTTTGGGGTAGAGATACACTTTTTCGACTTTGGCGTCAGGTCGCATCATGGCGGATGGGCTCCAGCAAGAAATCGGGAGCACAGCATCTGGGGTCAGGTGGTGGGGTTGAATGTGGGGTTCATTGAGTGCTTACGGTTGTTTGGGGTAAGAACTCAAGTGGAGCATATATCCGACTCGGATACCTGACTTCATACCCCGGCCATACGGTAGGTGGGGTTTATGGATCGGTTTCAAAAGACAGGAATGAGTGAGTGATCTGAGCGCTTTGGATCGACTTGCCACTTTCAAAATCGGCGGTGGCCGAAGTCAGCCAGAAACATATAACTACTTCAGACCTTCCCTAAGTCTCTGGAACTTGACCAAGGAGATCGCTGGTGAGGTTGTGGCGATCGGCAAGATAGTCGTGCAGAGAATCTTCGAGTTGGGTTGTCGACAGGAAACATTCAAAAGCAGCTCGGCCGCTAAACTAATCCACAGTTGCTGATGCAGAAATCAACAACTTGCTGTAGTTCAAATTTCAATTGGCAGAGTGGGTCAATTTTCCATCAGCGCCAACACCCAACCTATCAAGTTTTCTCACAGCCAGCCTAATAAACTGCTCGGCAACTATTTTTAAACAAAAAATCAAAACTTAGGAACAATATCAATGTACGGAACCAACGGATATAAAAAATTAGACAGCGGATACCTTATCAGCACATTTATATTTGAAATAAACAAGCACAAAAACAACAGTAAATACAGAATATATCTAAAATCATCCCTTATACTTACTCTCAACATAAAAACGCTAAAAACAACAAAAGAAAATTGCCAAAGCCTATCACCTATAGCTCCAAGAGACGTAGCAAACACCAAAGCAGACAATGCAGGAACTGAAGAAATTAAAAATGGCAACAAAGTCCTTCCTTCAAGACCCATTGATTCCAAGACATATTTTCTCGACGACACGACTTTATAGAAAAACCCCCCAACTAATAATATGCCCGCCAATGAAATACTATTAATCCCAACCGACTCAACATATTTGCCACTGTAGTCTTCCATTTTACTTACATTCAATAGAGTAAGAGCGTTGGCAACAACTAACCCACTCACCCCCAATCCGATCCCTGTCAAGGCAAGCCTTAACGCACTTTGACTGAAAAAATTATAGAACAACCAAAAAAAACAAAAAAAACAAAAAACAAAAGCCGCCTGCACGTGAAATGCAGTAGAAGAAACCAAGAGAGCAAAGCCAATAAGTTTTCTATCTTTTAAAAGGCAATAACCACCAAAAATAATTAAAGTCAAAGCACAACCGGCGCGTATTGCATTAGCCTCAAACAATGTAATCGCGTAAATATTTATCAGCACGATCCAGGCCCAATTTATACCAAGCCTTCTCATGATGAAAACCCTCGTCATTAGCGATATCGTAGCAATTAACGCGTAGACCAACTCTGGGCTTTCAGTGATAAAAAACAGAGCTCTCACAAACAGTACAAAACCAACCTCCAACAGGCCTGAAGGGGGAACACTTACGTAAATAATTGGCAAATTACTTTGCAGCGATAAAAAAATATCACTCAGCTGCATTTTTTGTATGGCGTCAAAGTAGCCTATATAAAAAACATAATCATATGAAAAACTTTCCCGCGCAGAATAAAACGAGCAGAAAGCCAGTATTGAAAAGAGCACATATAAATTAAAATCAAAAAGACTTCGCGCCGCAGAATAAACGGCGCGATACCCTTGCTGTTTATCTTGCACTTAATTACACCTTACCTAACAATGACAAGAGCCTTAAATAAATGCTGGCCTTAGCACTCTGAAAATAAACACTCGGATTAATTGCGAACATAACCCTCCGGCGAAAGCTACTATCGTGATTGCAATACCTATCAAGAATCACATAGTTTTCCTTGCTAAGCGACTTGCCAAAAAACTGCATAAATTCTTCGGCCTGAGCGCGGAACGGGCTAACATTTGACAACCTGGAAAATCGTGAAATAATTTTCTTCTTTAAAGACCTTGAAGCTCCGATTACATTACTACCATGCTGTCTATATTTTATCGTAGGATACTCACTGTAGATAAGTTTCCCGAATGCAGAAATCACTAAATACACCCATGCATCATGCATAACAGCATGGCTAGGCCTTACCGACCTGATTATCTTAAATGCTTGTTCATTCATTAGAATTGATGCGCCACTCGCGACAGATTCAACGATGGCATTTTTAAAGTTCAAACCCTTTCTAGGTACTTTTGAGTAGCCTATAGGGCCTAAAGACTCATCAACAATCTGTAATCGTGTAAAGACAGCAACGGGAATACCATTCCCCTCTTTCTTCAACAGGTCTACAGAATGCTTGATTTTGTCAATCACCCAAACATCATCAGCATCTGAAAATCCATAATAATCCCCGACAAAATCACAGCAGAAAACTGCTTCAATAAACGATTTGCACGCACCTAAGTTTTTTCCCTTCTGTATAAACACCCTGTCATCATTGGCATATTTTTCACTAATCAAACTAACTGTACTATCAGTTGAGCCATCATCTCTGATCCAAAGCTTTACATTTGCCGACTCCTGGCGAAGTATGCTATCGATTTGCTCAACTACATATTTCTCGCCATTGAACACCGACATAATTATCACAACATCATGAACTTTCACATCAAACTTCCTATAGCGGCGTCAATTAAATTCAACCTGGCATAGCAAAGTCGAAACTCTGAGTTAGCCATATTTTACTGTTGCCAAACGCGAATCAAGGATGTGCTTTGCACAAGCAAACATCAATCCGGTATCAAAAATTATGCGCAACAGCCACGCCCATGCTGAACCCTCGACACCATAGTTAATGGTAAGCCACCAGAGGGCTAGCATGAACATTGGAAACTCGACTAAATGTATCAGCGCTGTCCATCGAGCATGCCCACTGCTCTGAATCAAAGTAAATGGAATATGTGACAGACTATTAATCAGTATTCCGACTGCAAAGATCTGCAGGATTGTTGCACTCTGGTTGGCAAAATCCTCGTTAATCCACCGACGCATGATTTCGTGGGCGAAAAGTATCAGCACAACCACAATTGGTGTCATCGCAAGAAAAAGCCAGAGCAGAACTTTCTTGAAAAGTTCGCGCGTTTCTCCTCCGCCGCGACTGATCTGCGCGGCAAAGGTTGGGAATAGTACGGCTGTCAATGCAGCAGGGAATATCCAGAGTTTGGTAACAATCTCATTGGGTGTCGCGTAATACGTGACAGCTGCAGTCGAAACCAATGCCCCGATGATGAAACGATCAATGTAACCCATCAAAGGGCTTATGACATTGCTCACAGTTAACCAGCCACCATTGACGCATAACGGTCGAACCCAGGTTCGTTTGACAACCAGCCCCCTATACTCTTTCGGCAAAGAGCGAAAGGCATACCAAGCGTGCACGAGACACCCCAAGACTCGCCCCATAACAAGTACCCAGGCTATCAAGTCCAGTCTAGGCTCATCAATCCAGACCACCGCAGCCGGCCCGAGAAAAGTGAAAAGCCCCATGGGTATGCGAATCAAATTAATAATTCCGAAGGCTTGTCGCGCTTCGAGTACGCCGCGGAATCCTGATGTCAGAACAATGAATGGCATCGCAACAGCCATTGCGTACAGAGCACTAATAGCTTCGGACTTATTAGGAACATCCTTAATCTGATCAACAAGAACTGGCGCTATCAAAGCCATAATCAGACCCGCGCAAAGGCCAAGGACAAGCATAATGAGATAGGCGGTTCCTGTGATTGACGGTAAATCTTGTTTTTCATCACGTGACCATGTGATAGCGATCTGCTGGGTCAGTGCACGCCCTAGTCCAAAATCAAACAAACCGAAGTAGCTAACGACAGCCCAAATCAAGGTCAACAGTCCGAAGCGCTCAGGACCGAGCTCTGCTATTAAATACGGTATAGTAAAAATTGCCGCCAGCAACGGACCGCCAAGCCCAATTAAATTCAATAGAGAGTTACGCAATAACATTAACAAGCCTCCCCCCAATAAAAAGAAACACAATAGTTAAGTCGCAGCCTTCATTCCATAGGGGAAAATAGCTTTTTTGACACTTAATTCAAAACATATATAACCCTGCATTATTTGCTTTATGCCATCTAATTTTCTTACCAACAAGGAATTCGAATAACTCACACAAAATTTTTCACGACTGGATATACCTGAATAAAAATTCATACACCTAACAGGTACTAAGTACTGATAAAGCTAGAATCGCGATGCGCGACCTCGAGTTCATTCTGTTTATTGCGGTGTCGTCGCACTTCACCAAACTGTTGCTTAGCCCCGCCTCACCACCGCAAAAAATCGTACCTCTGATGAACACATAAATTTGCCGGATTCTACATGTTTCGGTGCCCACAGGGCTCAGAAGGGTTACGACCTCCTAAAATACTCGGTGAAACGGTTGCCCCACGAAAAGTCGAGGAGGATGGGGAGTTGGGCGGTAATTTCCTTCGCCCAATGTACCTTCCTGGATGTGGCGTTGGCTATTTTTAACTCCTACTCCCCTCAGTAAACGGTAGAGGAGGTGTGTTTAGGTCATGGCTAAACGTTTTTTAAGCATCAGACGAATCAGAGCGATGAAGAGACCAAGCATACCGCCAAGAACCACGCCAAGCGCCAGAATCAATGCCTTCCTGGGCTTGATGGCGGCATCCGGCATTTCGATATTACCATCTTGACGGAAGACCGCGACTCCTTCTGTGTCGAGTTTTACACCGGCATAAAGCTCGTATTGTTCCTGAAGGTCCCGCAGGTTGGGAATGAAGGGGTCGTCAGATTCGCGTGACTTAAGCACCTGCAATTCTGCTCGCAGCGCCTTGGCTCCGCGCATATACATCAAGCTATCACCCATAAATGCGGTGAACTCGCCGTCATTTCGCCCAGTAATCATCGAAGGTTTTTCAAGGCCAATTTCCTCGGCAACCTTCAGCGCCTCTTGCAGTTGAGTGATGCGGTCCTCACGACGAGCTTTGGCGGAATCCCGCTGGGTTTTTATCTGCCGCTCAATATTTCCGGCCTGCACAGAGAGTTCACTTTGAGCGTTTTTCAGCATTTCACCGAGGGATTGCCGAGCTATCAGGTCGATATAGCGTTTGGCCCAATCCGCAGCTTGGCCTGGGTCGTGACGCTCAATAACAATGGTATAGCGATCTGGCTGACTTTTGTCTAACGCCTTGACGCTTAGTGATCCAGAAAACTCCATGTAGAGCCTATCCAGAGAACTTGAACGCTGCTCTTCGTCCAGTGAAGGCAAGTAAATTTCCTTGAAGAATTGACGGCGAACTTCCTCGGTTTGCAGGTTACGAGTGAAAACAGCATATACATCGTTGACCGAAAAAAGCGTCAGTCCACGCAACCCATTCCGTCCCTGGTTGAAGCCAGCAATGTTACTCAGCGAGGGCGGTAGTACAGAAATACGCGCCTCGTAAACCGGCTTACTGAGAAACGCATAAAAGGCGGCACCAGCAGTGATCGTCAAGGTGATCAGTATGATTAGCCACTTTTGCATCCATAAGCTCAGCAGCAGTTCAACCAAGTCAGTCTCATCATCCTTAAGAGTCCGACGGGGGGAAATATCATTAGTCACAGTCGATCCATATTTTATTGAGTAGTCTTGTTTAAGCAGGTTTTATTGAGTAGTCTTGTTCAAGCAGATAACAGTCTTAAGCTCTGATCGCCCGCACAAAAAACTCCGGCATTACCTTATGCGCGCGAAACCGAGGGTGATTTTCCAATGGCTCGAACCTTCCTTATCGCACTTTAGTGGGTCTTCGTCGTGCCATTCAGGGCGCTGAGTAATGATCTCGTTGTACAGGTGCAGGCAAATATCACAACTCATGGCCACCACCATGGCCTCGCCATTCTGTGCCTGATTGTGCTCCTCGAAGTGCGCCACCAGATCGGTGGCCACACTCTCAATACAAGGCTCGGCGCCTCTACTTTTTCCAGCGCCCACCCAAAGTCTTTTCAGACGGGACTGCTGCCCCTCCACCTCGTCTTCGGCCAGCAAATCGACTTCTTCATCGATATGCGCCAACGCAGCAGCCACCAAGGGGGCGCATAAGCTCTACTCTGTTCACCCACGGGCTTTGGCATAGAGCTTTGCATAACAGCGTTCAAAACACCACCCCCACCTCTTCATAACGACTCAAGCGGCTTTCCCAGAATGGGGTCAGCATGCCGTACTCAAACACTTTTGTTTTGACTGTTTCGACCAACTGTTTCATCGACTCGGAGCGCTCGCTAAGCGCGTCAATGATGAACCCGATTCTGATCGACAACTCCTTAGTAAGCGTCCGGCGAAGTCACCTACCCGATCCCGGCGATAAAGGCGATGGTGTCCACTTAAAAATGCGTGGACACCATCGTCCTTATCGTCAAGATTACCATGCGCCAACGACCCTCTTATCCCAAACCCTTTAAAGCCCAGATCATCAAGGAATGCCTGCAGCCTGGCGTGTCGATGGCTAGGGAAACTCTGAAGAAGACTTCCTGATTTTGGCAAAATACCCAGACTCCACCCGCCGAGTTTTTCGATGAAGCAAATGACTTTCGCCGATGCCGAGTACGCCGGCAAACGCAGGCAGACCCTTAAAGAGTTGTTCCCGATCGAGATGGATCGGGTGGTGCCGTGGAAGGGTTTGATTATTCTGATCGAGCGGTACTACCCGAAGGGGGATGGTGGTCGTCCGCCCCATCAGCTGATGGCGATGCTACGTGTCCATCTGATGCAAAACTGGTTCGGCTACAGCGATCCAACAATGGAAGAGGCACTGTATGAGACGACTATTCTGCGCCAGCTTGCTGGGCTGAGCCTGGAGCGCATTCCCGACGAAACCACCATCCTCAACTTCCGTCGTCTGCTGGAAAAGCACGAGTTGGCGGCAGGGATTCTGGGCGTGATCAATGGCTAGCTGGGTGATCGCGGCCTGTCGTTGCGCCAGGGCACCATCGTCGATCCCACGCTGATTCATGCGCTGAGTTCGACCAAGAGCCAGGACGGCAAGCGCGACCCGGAAATGCACCAGGCAAAGAAAGGCAATCAATGGTACTTCGGCATGAAGGCCCATATCGGTGTGGATGACGAGTCGGGCCTGGTGCATAGCGTGGTGGGCACGGCGGCCAATGTGGCAGTTGTTACGCAGGTCGATAAGCTGCTGTACGGCGACGAAAGCGTGGTCTGTGCCGATGCCGGTTATACCGGAGTGGAGAAACGCCCCGAGCATGAAGGTCGCGAGGTCATCTTGCAGTCGAATCTGTGGATGGCCCGCCGACATTTACTGAGCAATGCAGGAGAGGTGCGCCTGTAACCTGGGGAATAGCCGCAGCGAGGTGCTCGCTCCGGCTAAAAAGTCAGGAGTGAGTGATCTGAGCGTTTTGGATCGACTCGCCACTTTCAAAATCGGCGGTGGCTGAAGTCAGCCAGAAACACATGGCTACTTCAGACCATCCCTAGCGTAGCCTTGCGCCACGGCATCAAAACCGACCTCGTTCGTAAATGGATACCTGCTTATCGTGAACGTCAGGCGCCGGCGTTGTCCGCTTTCGTTCCGATGAAACTAGAGTCCCGAACCCAGCCCGATCAGCAAATGTCTGTCAGCATCGTGGTTCCTTTTGTGCAGCAAAAACTCACCGTGAAGTGGCCATTCTCAGATCCTGATGCAGCCAGCGAAAAACACTGATCCGAGCACCGGTTCCCGCGCAGGTAATCGACAAGGGTATCCCGACCGCAGGACTGCTGGCCCATGTCATGTTGGCGAAGTTCGCTGACCACTTGCCGCTGTACCGGCAGGAGAAAATCTTTGGCCGCTCCGGGCTGATGATCGCTCGCTCGACGCTGGCGTAGTGGGTTGAACAAACTGGCGTACAGCTTCACACCATGGCATTGCCGCCAAGTTGTGAAGCTGAGTCATGGTGGGACGGATGCGGCCGCTAATCTTGAGATCTACGCACCTGCGTTGCCCAAGGGATGTGCAATTTGCCAATGTGGACGATGTATAGCCGGGTGCCCAATGGCGCTTTGCTGGCCACTGCCTCCTTCGCGCATAGTCTGTTCACCAGTCCCCGTCGTGACCGGCACTAGAACGCCGACCATTCCGCAGTCTACTTCCTGAATCCGCGAGGCTCTAGAAAAAGGGAGTTTATCTAAATCGAACCCGCACGAGTCTGGCGTGCAAAATTAAAAATTATGGGAAAATGCGTCTAAAATGGTAGCCGTAGGAATAACCATAATTGCAGTTTGCGGCATCGCTTTAATTCTAGCCATTCCACTCGGAAATATGGCTGGAGTTAGAATGAACTCAGGTCGATTTACGCATATTGATGGGATGCGTGCCATCGAGGCAATTATGGTAGTTTGCTCACACTATTTAATTCATGCGCACCTACTTGAGGGTTAGCCTGTATCATCGCCGTTTCAGGTGGCATTTGGGACTGTGGGTGTGCAAATCTTCTTTTGCATCACTGGCTTCCTTTTTACGCGTAAAGCAATGAGCGGACAGATAAATATATCGGAGCTTATCTCTTCGCAGCACTTCATGATGTCAAGGTAATCGAAGATTGCGCCCAGGCACATGGTGCGAAGTATAAGGGACGCCCCATAGGTTCCATTGGTTATATAGGTGCTGGTCGTTTTGCCAGGACAAAATTATGACCACTGGAGGGGAGGGTGGGATGGTCATGACGAATGACCGCACCCTCTGGTTGAAAATGTGGGAATTCAAAGATCATGGCAAGAGCTGGGAAGCCATTTACGAACGAGCCCATCAACCAGGCTTCCGGTGATTGCATGAGAGCTTTGGTACGAACTGAGCGGTCATAGGTCGGATTCAGCTTCGTCACGTGGCGCAGTGGCGTGCTAGCCGAATCAATTATGCGGAACGTATTTGGTCGCAGGCTCGTGAGCTTAAAGGTTTGCGTGCTCCAGCGGTTTTCGAAAACTATGCTCACGCTGCCTATAAATGCTACGTGTTCGTAGAGCCGCAGCAGTTGAAGGCTGACTGGAACCGAGACCGTGTTCTGTCCGAGATTTCTGCTCTTGGCGTTCCATGTTTTTCGGGTTCTTGCTCTGAGGTGTACCTCGAGAAAGCTTTCGACGATACGGGCTGGCGTCCAGAAGTACGACTAGCTATTGCGAAAGAGCTGGGGTGAGACAAGCTTGATGTTTTTGGTACACCCGACGTTGACTGAAGCCGAAATCGAAAGGACTTGCGAGTCGATTCTTGCTGATGGGGAAAAGGGGGATGGCGAAAAACCGCCTGATATTCGCAATATCTGATCCCCTTCTCCTCACGGTTTTCAGTTCTTGCCGGTAGTATCGGTCGAGGCCTGCATTCCTTGTACACGCCCTGTGATGGTGATTTAGCTCCCTTATGGCGCTACCGCTTTCAATGTTTTGAACCAGATAAGTTATTTCAAAGTTACGAGAGCGTCGGAGACGTACGCTCGTCAGCATGATCAATGGGTGAGCGGTTAGAGGTGTACGACGGAGTTATGGATAAACTGCGCAAACTGTTGCTTGAGCTGCCACGCGGTCAAAAAGGCTCATTCAGGTCACGGCCGACGTCATTCTCATGTGGGTAGCGTTGTGGTTGGCGTTTCTGGTTCGCCTTGGCATTGATGATTTGGTCAATCCACTGCTCGTCCATTCCTGGCGTTTTTTGAGTGCCCCGGTCGTCGCAATCCCGTTGTTTATCCGATTTGGCATGTATCGCGCTGTCATGCGCTGATTCGGCAACGATGCGTTGATTGCGATCATCAAGGCGGTCAGCTTGTCGTCACTGATTCTTGGTGTAGTTGTTTATTGGTACGGCATTCACCAAAACGTCGTCCCACGCTCAATCATTTTCAACTACTGGTGGTTGAGTCTGATCATGATCGGCGGGCTTCGCCTAGGCATGCGTCAGTACTTCTTGGACGACTGGTTCAGTGCGGCTCAGCATGTCCCGTTTACCAATCGGGACGATGGCTTGCCGAAAGTTTCCATTTACGGTGCGGGCTCAGCCGGTAACCGGTTGGTCGCCGCCTTGCGGATGGGGCGCGTCATGCGCCCGGTGGCGTTTATCGATGACGATAGTGGGATTGCCGACAGGGTTATTTCTGGTTTGCAAGTCTATAAACCCAAGCATATCAAGCAAATGATCGATAACACCGGGGCTCAGGAAGTCCTGCTGGTCATCCCTTCGTCAAACCGTGGGCGGCGGCGTGAAATTCTTGGTTATCTCGAAGGTTTCCCGCTTCACGTTGGAAGCGTTCCCGGTTTCATGGGCCTGGCCAGCGGACGGGTAAAGGTCGACGACATCCAGGAAGTGGACATCGCTGACCTCTTGGGCCGGGATACGGTTCCGGCCCAGGGCGACTTGCTTGAACATTGCATCAAGGGACAGTCTGTTCTTGTCACCGGGGCCGGTGGCTCCATCAGTTCAGAGTTATGCCGACAGATTCTTGCCCTACATCCAACTACGCTGCTGTTGTTCGAGCACGGTGAGTTCAATCTCTACAGCATCTTGTCCGAGCTTTAGCAACGGGTTGCCCGTGAGTCTTTGTCTGTACGTTTATTGCCTATTCTCGGTTCCGTGCGCAATCCGGAGAAGTTGCTCGACGTGATGAAAACGTGGCGTGTAGACACTGTCTACCATGCCGCCGCGTATAAACATGTGCCGATGGTTGACCTACCAATGTCATGGGCAGTACCAAGCGCCTTGCGGAATTGACGTAGCAAGCGCTGAGTCGTGAGTTGGCTCCGGTGTTGTTCGCAGATACGAGTAATGTTTCGCGTGTGAACAAAACACGCTTCACCATGGTACGGTTTGGTAACGTCCTGGGATCGTCGGGTTCGGTCATTCCGTTGTTTCACAAACAGATCAAGTCGGGCGGTTCGCTGACGGTCACGCATCCGAAGATCACTCGATACTTCATGACCATCCCTGAAGCGGCACAGCTGGTGATCCAGGCGGGCTCCATGGGACAGGGCGGTGATGTCTTTGCCCTGGACATGGGCGAGCCGGTGAGGATCGTCGAGCTGGCCGAGAAGATGATCCATTTGTCCGGCCTGAGCGTGCGCTCGGAAAAAAAACTGCATGGCGACATCGCTATCGAGTTCACCGGGCTGCGTCCGGGCGAGAAGCTTTACGAAGAGTTGCTGATCGGTGACAACGTGGCGGCCACACAGCACCCGATGATCATGACGGCCAGCGAGGATCACCTGTCCTGGGATTTGCTGAAGGGCAAGTTGAGCGAGTTGCTCGCGGCGGTGGATCAGGACGACTATACGCGCGTCCGCCAGCTGTTGCGTGACACTGTCAGCGGCTACACCCCGGACGGTGAGATCGTTGACTGGATCTACCAGCAGCGCCGCCTGGAACCCTGATTGTTTCATATCCAGTAACGTACACATTTTTGACAGTTCAATAGCATCGCCTAAGTTTGGAGAGCGGCTTCGGAAAAGCTGCTTTCTCAAACGATGGCATGGAGCTTCACTAATGCGTACAAGCAGTTTCTACTCTCTGGTATTCGCCCTTCTCACCAGCGCCTCTCTTACGGCAATCGCCGCACCTGCCAAGGCTCCTGAGGTGACGAATGCGCCTCTGGCGCAGGATGTGGCCGTCAAGGCACCATCCGGCAAAGTCGATCTCAATAGTGCTGATGTATCTACGCTGCAACGTGAGCTGGCTGGGGTGGGCGAGGCCAAAGCGAAAGCAATTGTTGCTTATCGTGAAAGTAATGGTGCGTTTGCGTCAGTTGACGAATTGCTGGAAGTGAAGGGTATCGGCAAAGCGCTTCTGGATAGAAACCGCGACAGGATCGAGGTGAACTAACGGCGAGACTGGACGACAAAGGTCGATCATTGATCGGCCTTTGTCTGTAGCGAGAGTTATGCTCGGCGGGCCAGCCGCAGTACTTGAATGGTTTGTCGGTTACCCGAAATCAGGCAAAGTACAGGTTCGCGTTGTTCAGCAGGGTCGCCAATCAGACATCGCTTTGATCGACTTTCGGGTTGGTTCGACGCATGAAAGTCCTGTCGCTCAGTCACCGTTGAATGCGCACTGTTCATCCGCCCACCATTTATCGGTCGGCCCGTAGTACCGTTCATTCCATCGCAGAGGTTCGGCGCGGTTTTGCGTTGATTCAGGGTCTACTCTCTCATTCTGGCTTGGGCACCGACGAGAGCCGACCGCTTCGTGGATATGGAAAATTACGACTATCATATTACGTTTGAATTATGCGTATAATAAATACCGCTTGCGTCGAAGTGCCTTGGCGTCAGGCGTCCTTCAGCATTCTCCAGGAGCACCGTCATGAATTCAGTTCAGTCCCAAGGTACGGCCCTCGTCACCGGCGCTTCTTCAGGTATCGGGGCGGTTTACGCTGAGCGGTTGGCAGCCCGTGGTTTTGATTTGTTGCTGGTGGCTCGCGACGAGCCGCGGCTGGAGGCGGCAGCGAGTAAGCTGCGCTCCGAGCATGGGATCAAGGTCGAAGTGCTGAAGGCGGATCTCACCCAGAAGGAAGACGTGCTGCAACTCGAACAGCGGTTACGCAGCGATTCGAGTATCAGCCTGTTGCTCAATAACGCCGGTGTGGCGGCGGACGGGCTGTTGGCCAATGCCGATACCAATCAACTGGAGCGAATGATTCAGTTGAATATCACCGCAGTCACGCGATTGGCCTCGGCGGCTGCGGCCAGCTTTACCAAGGCCGGGCGCGGCACGATCATCAATATCGCATCGGTGGTGGCATTGTTTCCCGAGCGTTTCAACGCGACGTACAGCGCCAGCAAGGCCTACGTATTGAGCTTGACTCAATCGTTGAACGCAGAGCTGGATGGCACCGGAGTGAAGATCCAGGCGGTGCTGCCGGGTGTGACACGAACCGAGATCTGGGAGCGCTCCGGTATCGATGCTTCACAAATTCCAGCGGAAATGGTGATGGAGGCGGGTGAAATGGTCGATGCTGCGTTGTCGGGTCTGGATCAGGGTGAATTGATCACTATCCCTTCGTTGCCCGATGCGGCGGATTGGGATGCGTTCGTGGCGGCGCGTCATGTAATGGCGCCTAACCTTTCCAAAAGCAAGGCCGCTGCCCGTTATCGGTAAGCGCCATCAATCGGCTTGAGGTGTATTTGGTATGAGTGATCGTCGAGTAGTTGTAACGGGCATGGGCCTGGTGTCACCACTGGGGAGCGGTGTCGAAGCAGTCTGGGCGCGGCTGTTGGCCGGGCGTTCCGGGCTGCGCAATTTACCGCAAGAGGTGGTTGCCGATCTGCCGGCCAAGGTTGGCGGTGCAGTGCCTG
This sequence comes from Pseudomonas sp. BF-R-30, assembly GCF_019956175.1. Lineage (NCBI taxonomy): Bacteria > Pseudomonadati > Pseudomonadota > Gammaproteobacteria > Pseudomonadales > Pseudomonadaceae > Pseudomonas > Pseudomonas sp. BF-R-30. The sequence goes on from NZ_JAHBDE010000022.1 coordinate 261,951, forward strand.
CTCTGGCTGACGATCCGGAGGCGGGGTTCGATCCGGACCGGGCAACCTCACCCAAGGAGCAGAAGAAGATGGACCGCTTCATCCTGTTCGCCATGGAAGCGGCGCGTCAGGCACTGGAGCAAGCCGGTTGGCAAGCGCTGGATGCCAATGCCCAGGAGCGCACGGCCACCATCATCGGTTCAGGTGTAGGTGGTTTCGGCGCGATTGCCGAGGCGGTTCGCACCACCGATAGCCGTGGTCCGAGACGTTTGTCTCCATTCACTATCCCTTCATTTCTGGTCAACCTCGCGGCAGGTCATGTCTCGATCCAGCATGGTTTCAAGGGGCCATTAGGCGCGCCGGTCACGGCATGCGCCGCCGGGGTTCAGGCGATTGGTGACGCGGCGCGGCTGATCCGTACGGGGGAGGCGGATATCGCGGTGTGCGGCGGTGCGGAAGCGGCGATCGACCGGGTCAGCCTTGCCGGGTTTGCGGCTGCTCGCGCCTTGTCCAGCGCTTACAACGAAACGCCTGAGCGCGCTTCGCGACCGTTCGACAGTGGTCGTGATGGATTTGTCATGGGAGAAGGGGCCGGGCTGCTGGTCATCGAGTCTCTGGACCATGCGCTGGCCCGGGGCGCACACCCGCTGGCGGAGCTGGTCGGCTACGGCACCAGCGCCGATGCCTATCACCTGACCGCCGGCCCCGAGGACGGCAGCGGTGCGCGGCGAGCGATGTCGTTGGCGTTGGCACAAGCAGGTGTTTCACCGGCTCAGGTTCAGCATCTGAATGCGCATGCAACCTCGACTCCGGTGGGGGATCTGGGAGAGCTGGCGGCGATCAAGGCATTGTTCGGCGCGCAAAACGGCATCGCCGTGACATCGACCAAGTCGGCGACCGGGCATTTGCTCGGTGCAGCGGGTGGACTCGAAGCGATCTTTACCCTGCTGGCGATCCGCGACCAGATCGTGCCGGCGACCCTCAACTTCGAAAACCCGGACCCTGCCGCTGAAGGCGTGGACATCGTTCATGGCAATGCTCGGCCAATGGCCATCGAATACGCATTGTCCAACGGCTTCGGATTTGGCGGGGTCAATGCCAGTGTGCTGTTCAAGCGTTGGCAGGGTTAATCCTGCGCGTGTTTGAGGTGTTCGCGTGCGACGTCGAGAATCCGTTGGGAAAATTCGGCGTCGGCAACGCTGCGCGATAACAGCAAGGCGCCGACCAGCGTAGACATGATCACAATGCTGCGCTCGGCGGTCCGCTCTCCGTCAAGGGTGTGCTGGATCTGATCGAGTCGCGCCTGGAGCACGACGTCGCTGGTTGGACTCGGTTGACCACGCAGTCCCAGTTCCGAAGAAATGGTCAACAGCGGGCAGCCTTCCTGAGGTGAGGTTTGATGCCATTCGGACAGATAAGCGTCGATGAAGGATTCGAGTGGATGCTCCTCGGCGAAGATTTGCGCGCACAACTCGTCGACTTGTGCGCCAGCCTCTTGCAAGGCTTTCTCTACCAGTTCGTCTTTGGACTTGAAGTGCGAGTAAAAGCCACCGTGGGTCAAGCCCAGTGCTTTCATCAGGGGTTGCAGCCCGGTCGCGCCGATACCGTCGCGTCGAAATCGTGCTGAAGCTTCCTTGATTATGCGTTGGTGGGTCTGGGCTTTATGGTCCTGCGAGTAACGCATCTGATATCTCCGCATCAATGCGGACATATTAACCAATGAAAATTGCATGGTGACTGTACTTCTACTTCTAAAAAACATGCAGATGCTTCGATATGGGTCAAAAGCGGCATGATTTCAGGTGCTTTCACGCAAAAACAAACCCCGCCGTTCCAGGCGGGGTTTTCAGTCAGCGGTCCTGCGCTTCCTTGGCGTCCATTTCCGCATTGCGTTCGGCGACGCGCTTACGTTGCTCTTCGGTCAGTTCGACCTTGTTGGCGGTGTCGCGCAGCATCATCAGACCACCAACGATCGAGCCGATGGCAACGACCATAATTAACCAGGCATACCAGGGCATAGGACTCTCCTTGAAAGCAGGCGGGTTGGCGAGGGCTTGCCAACCGATCGTGCATACCACTTTGAGTGATGGGGTTTTGTCGCAGTTCCATCGCTATCACCCCCATTCTATGCCTGTTGTTTAAGGTTCACTCGAACGCTTTCAATGTCCGGTCAACATCGCATCCGCCGGTGCGTCGGCGCGTAATTGCGCAGTGAGCATGAAGTACAGGAAACCGGCCGCCATGAAGCCCAGGAAGATCAGGCCGATCAGCGTGTTGAACCAGGCCATCGCCACCAGGCACACCACCGCCAGTATCAGTGCAATGAACGGCAGCAGCGGGTAGCACGGGGCGCGGAAGGTGCGTTCCAGGTTCGGCTCGGTTTTACGCAGTTTGAACAGGCTGAGCATGCTCATGATGTACATCACGATGGCGCCGAACACGGCCATGGTGATCATCGCGGCGGTCAGTGTCATGCCGCCGAGGTTGATCAGGCCGTCGCTGTAGATGGCTGCAATGCCGATTACACCGCCGGCGATGATTGCCCGATGCGGGGTTTGAAAGCGTGACAATCTGGCCAGGGAGGAAGGCAGGTAACCGGCCCGGGCGAGGGCGAAGAACTGCCGCGAATAGCCAAGGATGATCCCGTGGAAGCTCGCCACCAGGCCGAACAGGCCGATCCACACCAGCATGTGCAGCCAGCCCGAGCTTTCGCCGACCACGGTTTTCATTGCCTGCGGCAGCGGGTCGTTGATGTTCGACAGGGTGCGCCAGTCACCGACACCACCGGCGAAGAACATCACACCCATCGCCAGCAGCACAAGGGTCAGAATACCGCTGATGTAAGCCTTGGGAATCGTGCGTTTCGGGTCCTTGGCTTCTTCGGCGGCCATGGCTGCGCCTTCGATGGCGAGGAAGAACCAGATGGCAAAGGGGATGGCCGCGAACATCCCGGCGATCGCCGGAGCACCGAACACGTCGGAGCCGGCCCAGCCATTGAGCGCGAAGTTGCTGAAGCTGAATGCCGGGGCGACCACGCCCATGAACACCAGCAATTCAGCGACCGCCAACACGCAGACCACCAGTTCGAAGGTCGCCGCCAGTTTCACGCCGAGGATGTTGAGGCCCATGAATACGAGGTAGGCACCGACTGCCGCGTGTTTCGGGTCCAGGGCGGGAAACTGGACATTGAGGTAGGCGCCGATGGCTAGGGCAATCGCCGGTGGGGCGAAGACGAATTCGATCAGTGTCGCCAGCCCGGCGATCAAACCGCCTTTTTCGCCAAAGGCGCGACGACTGTAGGCAAAGGGACCGCCAGCGTGAGGAATGGCGGTGGTCAGTTCGGTGAAGCTGAAAATGAAGCAGGTGTACATGGTGGCGACCATGAATGAAGTCACCAGAAAACCCAAGGTTCCGGCCACGCCCCAACCATAGCTCCAGCCGAAATACTCTCCGGAAATCACCAGCCCGACCGCAATGCCCCACAGGTGCAAGGTGCCCAGCGTGGGTTTGAGTTGTGTGTTCATGGGTTTGCTCCCTGAGTGGTTTGGAAAGCTCAGGGGAGGCCAGTGCAGTGGGCGTGCCATTTCACGATTGCACGTCGTAATGGACTGAAAGCTGTCGTATCGGGGATGTTCGCCACTGGATGCGCAAATATTGTGCGTCAGTCAGGGGCGCGCCGGTTTCAAATGCGGCTTTCGCGAGCAAGCCCGCATACCCGCTCCCCACACCGCTGCAACGCGCAGGTTTGGTATTTCAATGCCGGTGCGGGCAGCGGTTGATATTCAGGCTTGCAGATTGAGGCACTCGCGCAACGCCGTTTGCCAGTCTGGTTGACTGACACCCCAGTCGCGTTGCAAGCGACTGCAATCCAGGCGCGAGTTGAGCGGCCGGGCTGCGGGTGTCGGGTAGTCGCTGGACGGGATCGGTAACAGGTCGGCGCAGGGCTTGCCCTGTTCTCGCAGCGCTTCACCGATCGCCTGGGCAAAGCCGAACCAGGAGGTCTCACCTTGAGCGCTCAGGTGATAAGTACCCCAGTTGGCAACCTGACCCGTCTGCCAGCGTTCAATCAGGGCAAGGGTGCTATTGGCGATTGTACCGGCCCATGTAGGTGCACCGATTTGATCGGCGACTACACGTAGCTCAGGTTTCTCTTGCAGCAAACGTTGCATCGTCAGCAGAAAGTTGCGGCCATGAGTTGAGTAGACCCAACTGGTACGCAGGATCAGGTGTTTACCTTGCACGTCCCTGACGGCCTGTTCACCGGCCAGTTTGCTCTTGCCGTACACCCCAAGCGGATTTGGTGTGTCGTCCTCGTTGTAAGGCCCGTCTTTCGTCCCGTCGAATACATAGTCCGTGGAGTAATGTATCAACGGGATGTCGAGAGCCAGTGCTTCTTCGGCAAGGATTCCGGGAGCTACGGCGTTAATGGAAAAGGCTGATTGCGGTTCACTTTCTGCCAGATCAACCGCGGTATGGGCCGCCGCGTTGATGATCAGATCGGGTCGAATGTTTTGCACTTGACGGCGAATCTGATCGGGCTGCGCGAGATCGAGCTGATCGCGACCCAATACGAGCAGTTCGCCGACAGCCCCCAGCCGCTGTTGCAATTCATGGGAAACCTGACCGTGTCGGCCATTGATGAGTATTTTCACGGGAACAGTCCAGTCTCGTTACCGGGCGAATCGTGCTCGCACAGGTTCATTGCTCTTCCCCTGCCAGCTTGGCCAGGTACTGGCCATACCCGGTTTTGCCAAAGTACCGGGCGCGCTCCATCAACTGTTCGCGATTGATCCAGGCATTTTCATAGGCGATCTCTTCGAGACAGGCGACTTTGAGACCCTGGCGGTGTTCGATGGTCTGCACGTACTGAGAGGCTTCGAGCAAGCTATCGTGGGTGCCGGTGTCGAGCCAGGCGAAACCTCGACCAAAACGCTCGACCTGCAGATCGCCACGTTGCAGATAGGCATTGTTGACGTCTGTGATTTCCAGCTCGCCGCGAGGCGAAGGTTTCACCGCCTTGGCGATCTCGATCACATCGTTGTCGTAGAAGTACAGGCCGGTAACGGCATAACTGGATTTCGGTGCTTTCGGTTTTTCTTCGATCGAAAGGGCACGGCCATCGCTGTCGAAATCAATCACGCCGAAGCGCTCGGGGTCCTTGACCCAGTAGCCGAACACGGTGGCACCGGAGGTGCGTTTTGCCGCGTTCTGCAATTGTTCGCCAAAGTGCTGACCATGGAAGATGTTGTCGCCCAGGATCAGGCACACAGGGTCATCGCCAATGAACTCTTCGCCAATCAGAAAGGCCTGGGCCAGACCGTCCGGTGATGGCTGCTCGGCAAAGCTGAAATTCACCCCGAACTGGCTGCCGTCACCCAGCAGATTGCGATATTGGGGCAGATCCTGCGGGGTGGAGATCAGCAGAATATCCTTGATGCCGGCCAGCATCAGCACCGAAATCGGATAGTAGATCATGGGCTTGTCGTAGACCGGCAACAGCTGTTTCGACACTCCAAGCGTAATCGGGTGCAGGCGCGTGCCCGAGCCACCCGCCAAAACGATGCCTTTCATCATGCGAGCAGCTCCTTGGGATTGATGGCGCCAAGGCGTTCGCCCTGATAGCTGCCGTCTTGAACGCGGCGGCACCATTCCAGATTGTCCAGGTACCATTGAACGGTTTTGCGCAGGCCGGTTTCGAAGGTCTCTTCGGGCACCCAGCCCAGTTCGCGTTCAATCTTGCTGGCGTCGATTGCGTAGCGCAGGTCATGCCCAGGGCGATCCTGGACGAACGTGATCAGGTCGGCGTAATGCGCAACGCCCTCGGGCTTGTGCGGTGCCAATTCTTCGAGCAGGGCGCAGATGCCACGCACCACGTCGATGTTCTTTTGTTCGTTATGCCCGCCGATGTTGTAAGTCTCGCCGACGGTGCCGGTGGTCACCACTTTGAGCAGCGCACGGGCGTGATCCTCGACGAACAGCCAGTCGCGAACCTGCAGGCCATTGCCATACACCGGCAGCGGCTTGCCGGCCAACGCATTGAGGATGACCAGCGGAATCAGTTTCTCGGGGAAGTGGAACGGCCCGTAATTGTTCGAGCAATTGGTCAGCAGCACCGGCAAGCCATAGGTCCGTTGCCAGGCGCGGACCAGATGGTCGGACGCTGCCTTGCTGGCGGAGTAGGGCGAGCTCGGCGCGTAGGGCGTCGTTTCCGTGAACAGATCATCGACACCGTGCAGGTCGCCGTAAACCTCGTCAGTGGAAATGTGATGAAAGCGGAAGGCGCTTTTCTCAGGTTCCGGGAGGGCTTGCCAATAGGTTCGGGCGGCTTCGAGCAGGCTGTAGGTGCCGACAATGTTGGTCTGGATGAATTCCGATGGCCCGTCGATGGAACGATCGACGTGGGACTCCGCTGCCAGGTGCATGATCGCGTGAGGCTGAAAGCGCGCCAGCACTGCACTGACGGTCGCCTGATCGACAATATCGGCCTGAACGAACTCGTAGCGAGTGTCGTTGGCAATGCTGGTCAGCGACTCGAGATTGCCGGCATACGTCAGTTTGTCCAGGTTGAGCACTTCATGCTCAGTGTGTTGAATCAGCTCGCGGACAAGGGCCGAGCCTATGAAACCGGCTCCGCCGGTAATAAGGATACGCACGTTGGGCCAGCCTTCTTCAGTAATGCGAATAGAGGTAGCTTGCAGGCGCAAGCGGGGAGGTGCAAGAGATCCTGACCCCATTCGGTTGCGTCGCGTCATTTGGGCTGGATTATCCATGACTTGCAGCCTTCACTCACTACTCGCGCGCACAATTTAGAGTGCTATGTGCGACGCCCCGCCGTTTTTCTCCTTTCTGGAGCGCCTTCGCGCACCCTGTAACCCCGGCGTAAACCCACTCTTTACGCATTCTTTATGCCCCGCCCGCACCCTCGATCTCGTTCCTTTACAGCCTCCTTCCCGACAATGACTCCACACGCGGCAATACGCCGTAACACGGAGAACTTCCATGAGCGTTCTGGATGGGGTGTCGCTGCTGCTGGCAGTGGGGCTGTTCATTTATCTGTTGGTTGCGCTGCTGCGCGCGGACCGGAACTAGGAGCGGCTATGCACAGTTATGACTATTGGCTGATCCTCGGTTTTTTTGCCCTGGTTTTGGTCCCGGCGCCGTTTCTCGGGCGCTTCTACTACAAGGTGATGGAGGGGCAGCGCACCTGGCTGACGCCGATTCTCGGTCCGGTCGAACGTGGTTGTTATCGTCTGGCCGGCGTCGATCCGCAAGCCGAACAGAGCTGGCAGAAATACGCCCTGGCCTTGATTGCCTTCAACCTCGCGGGTTTCCTGCTGCTGTTCACGATCCTGTTGTTCCAGGACCTCCTGCCGCTCAACCCGCAGAACCTGCCGGGTCAGGAGTGGACGCTGGCGTTCAACACCGCCGTCAGCTTCATGACCAACACCAACTGGCAGGCCTACAGCGGCGAAGCGTCCCTGAGCTACTTGAGCCAGATGGCTGGCCTCACCGTGCAGAACTTCGTCAGCGCCGCCACCGGTCTGGCGGTACTGGTCGCGCTGTGTCGCGGCATCGGCCGCAAATCCACCCGGACTCTGGGCAACTTCTGGGTCGACATGACCCGTGCCACCCTCTACGGCTTGCTGCCGCTGTGCCTGCTGCTGGCGCTGTACCTGGTCTGGCAGGGCGTGCCGCAAACTTTCGCGCAGTACGTGAATGCAGTGACTATGCAGGGTGTTGACCAAGTGATTCCGCTGGGACCGGCTGCCAGTCAGATTGCGATCAAGCAATTGGGCACCAACGGTGGTGGCTTCTTCGGCGTGAACTCGGCGCATCCGTTCGAGAACCCGACGGCGTGGAGCAACCTGTTCGAAGTGGCCTCGATCATCCTGATCCCGGTGGCACTGGTGTTCACCTTCGGTCACTACGTAAAGGACCTGCGTCAGAGTCGCGCGATCATCGCCTGCATGCTGGCGCTGTTCCTGATCGGCGGCGCGACCTCGCTGTGGGCTGAACACCAACCTAACCCTGCCTTGAACAACGTCGCTGTCGAGCAGACCGCGCCGCTGGAAGGCAAGGAAGCGCGTTTCGGCACCACCGCCACCGTGCTTTGGTCGGTGACCACCACGTCCGCGTCGAACGGTTCGGTGAACGGCATGCACGACAGCCTCAACCCACTGAGCGGCATGGTGGCCCTGGTCAACATGATGGTCGGCGAAGTGATCTTCGGCGGCGTTGGCGCAGGGCTCTACGGCATGTTGCTCAACGTGCTGATCGCGGTGTTCCTCGCCGGCCTGATGATCGGCCGCACTCCGGAATACCTCGGCAAGAAACTGCAGGCCAGGGAGGTGCAATTGCTGGTGGTGACCCTGATGGTCATGCCGATTGGCGTACTGGTGCTCGGCGCGATCGCCGCCAGCCTGCCAGGCCCGGTGGCTGCGGTGAGCAACCCTGGGCCTCACGGATTCAGTCAGCTGCTCTACGCCTACACCTCGGCCAGTGCCAACAACGGTTCCGCTTTCGCTGGCTTCGGCGCCAATACCCCCTTCCACAACCTGATGCTGGGCCTGGGCATGTTGATCGGTCGCTTCGGCTACATCCTCCCGGTCCTGGCCCTGGCCGGCAGCCTGGCGCTGAAGAAAACCGCCCCGATCGGGCAGAACAGCTTCCCGACCCACGGCCCGCTGTTCGTGACCCTGCTGACCGTGACCATTTTGCTGGTGGGTGGATTGACCTTCCTGCCGACTTTGGCACTGGGCCCAATCGCTGAACATCTGGGTATGGCTGCTTTTGGGTTAAAGAGCTAAGGAGCTGATGATGAATATGCCCGTAACCAAAACCGTCGCCGCCAAGGCACCGGAACAAACTAAAACCGCGATCTCGGCCCTGTGGCGCCCGGCGCTGCTGCAAGCCTTCGTCAAGCTCGACCCAAGGCAATTGCAGCGTGCGCCGGTGATGCTGGTGGTCGAACTGACGGCGATCCTGACCACCGTGCTGTGCTTCATTCCCGACACCGCAGTGCCGACTTTCGTCGCCGCGCAAATCGCTGTGTGGCTGTGGTTCACCGTCTTGTTCGCCAACTTCGCCGAGGCCTTGGCCGAAGGTCGCGGCAAGGCCCGCGCCGACAGCCTCAAGGCCGGCAGCGAAGGCCTCGGTGCCCGGCGCAGGACCGGCAACGGCAGCTTTCAGGTGGTGCCCGCCGCTAGCCTGCGAAAAGGGGATGTGGTGCGCGTCGAAGCCGGGGAGATGATCCCCGGTGACGGCGAGGTGATCGAAGGCATCGCGGCGGTCAACGAAGCGGCGATTACCGGTGAATCGGCCCCCGTGATTCGCGAGTCCGGTGGCGACCGTTCGGCCGTCACCGGCAACACTCGGCTGGTGTCCGACTGGCTGCTGGTGAAGATTACCGCCAACCCCGGTGAGTCGACCCTGGACCGCATGATCGCCCTGGTCGAAGGCGCCAAGCGCCAGAAAACCCCGAACGAAGTGGCGCTCGATATCCTGCTGATCGGCCTGACCCTGATCTTCCTGCTGGTGGTCGTCACCCTGCAACCGTTCGCCCACTTCGCCAATGGCAGCCTGCCGCTGGTGTTCCTGGTGGCGCTGTTGGTCACGTTGATTCCGACCACCATCGGCGGCTTGCTGTCGGCCATCGGTATCGCCGGTATGGATCGCCTGGTGCGCCTGAACGTGATCGCCAAGTCCGGTCGTGCGGTGGAAGCGGCGGGGGACGTGCACGTCCTGCTGCTGGACAAGACCGGCACCATCACCTTCGGTAACCGTCGTTGCTCGGCGGTGTATGCCGCGCCTGGCGTGACAGCCGGGGAGTTGGCCGAAGGCGCGTTGCTGGCCTCGCTGGCCGACGACACTGCGGAAGGCAAGTCGATCGTCGAGTACTTGCGCGGCACCCATCCGCAACCGGAACCGTCCGCTGAAGTGCTGACAGCCGTGCCATTCAGTGCCGAAACCCGCTTGTCCGGTGTTGACTATCAGGGGCGCGTGTACCGCAAGGGCGCGGTGGATTCGTTGCTGGCGTTCGTTGGCCTCAAGCGTGCTGACCTGGCACCGGCCCTGTCCCGTGAAATCGACAAGATCGCCCAAAGCGGCGGCACCCCGTTGCTGGTGTGTGCCGACGGCAAGTTGCTCGGGGCGATCCACCTCAAGGACGTGGTCAAGCCCGGTATCCGCGAGCGTTTCGCCGAGTTGCGCAAACTGGGGATCCGCACCGTCATGGTCACCGGCGACAACCCGTTGACCGCCGCTGCCATCGCCGCTGAGGCGGGTGTGGACGATGTGTTGGCCGAAGCCACGCCGGAGAAAAAACTGGCGCGCATTCGTCACGAGCAAAACGACGGTCGTCTGGTCGCCATGTGCGGCGACGGCGCCAACGACGCCCCGGCCCTGGCCCAGGCGGACGTCGGCATGGCGATGAACGACGGCACGCAGGCGGCCCGTGAAGCGGCCAACATGGTCGACCTCGACAGCGACCCGACCAAGCTGCTGGACGTGGTGCAGATTGGCAAGGAGTTACTGGTCACCCGCGGTGCGCTGACGACCTTTTCCATCGCCAACGACGTGGCCAAGTATTTCGCAATCCTGCCGGCGCTGTTCGCCGCGATCTATCCGCAACTGGGCGTGCTCAATGTGATGCACCTGAGCAGCCCGCAGAGCGCGATTCTCTCGGCGATCGTGTTTAACGCCCTGATCATTGTGGTGCTGATTCCGCTGGCGCTGCGAGGTGTGCGGGTTCATGCGGCGAGTGCGGCAGCGTTGTTGCGGCGCAATCTGTTGATCTACGGCCTGGGCGGGATTCTGGTGCCGTTCGTGGGGATCAAGGCGATCGACATGCTGTTGACGGCGTTGCATCTGGTTTGACTGAACACCCCCCTGTAGGAGCGAGCTCGCTCGCGATGGTGGTTAACGATAACGAGTGCTTCCTGACTGTACGCGGCGCTCTCAATTGCATCGCGAGCAAGCTCGCTCCTACAGGTTTTTCCTGTGAATTCGAGGATTTTCAAATGTCCACATTGATACGCCCGGCCCTGAGCCTGCTGGTCCTGATGACGCTGATCACCGGCGTCGCTTATCCACTGGTGGTCACCGGCGTGGCCCAAGTCGCATTCCCGGATCAGGCCAACGGCAGCCTGGTGCGGGATGCCGAGGGCAAGGTCCGCGGGTCCTCTCTGATCGCTCAGGATTTCGTTGGCGACGCCTGGTTCCACCCGCGCCCTTCGGCCGGTGCCTTTGCTACCGTGTCGAGCAGTGCCAGCAACCTGTCGCCGAGCAACCCGGCGCTGGCGATGCGGGTGATCGACGATGCCAGCAAACTGCTGGTGCCAGGCCAGGGACCTGTGCCATTGGCGCTGGTCACTACGTCCGGCAGCGGTCTCGATCCGCACTTGCCACCGGCGGCGATTGCCTATCAACTGGCGCGTGTCGCGACGGCGCGCAATTTGCCGGTAGCGACCCTGCAACAACTGCTGGACGCCCACGTCGAGCAGCCATTGGTAGGTCCGCCGGTGGTGAATGTGCTTGAGTTGAATCTGGCGCTGGAAAACCTGTAGATCGGCGACGCAGCCATTCGCGAGCAGGCTCGCTCCCACAGGAGTATGCATTCCAGCTTGTGGGAGCGAGCCTGCTCGCGAAGGCGTCAGAACAATCGCTATATCAATTCCAGAAAAAAAGAGAGCCTCATACATGAGCAACTCCGGCCGCGCCGACGCGCTGTTAGCAGACCTGCCCCGCGATGGCCGTGGCCGGCTCAAAGTGTTTCTCGGTGCCGCGCCGGGTGTCGGCAAGACCTACGCCATGCTGCAAGCGGCCCATACCCAGTTACGCCAAGGGGTGAAAGTCATTGCCGGCGTCGTCGAAACCCACGGCCGGGCCGAAACCGAAGCACTGCTCGGCGGCTTGTCGCAGCAGCCGTTGGTACGATCCGAATACCGTGGCGTGATGCTCGAAGAAATGGACCTCGACGGTCTGCTCCTCGCCAAGCCGAAGCTGGTGCTGGTCGACGAACTGGCGCACACCAACGCACCCGGCAGTCGTCACGAAAAACGCTGGCAGGACATTCAGGAACTGCTCGCCGCCGGCATCGATGTGTACACCACGGTCAACGTCCAGCATCTGGAAAGCCTCAACGATCAGGTGCGCGGCATCACCGGCGTGCAGGTCCGCGAAACCCTGCCGGACTGGGTATTGCAGGAAGCCTACGAACTGCTGCTGATCGACTTGCCACCACGGGAACTGCTGGAGCGATTGCGCGATGGCAAGGTCTATGTGCCGGAGCAGGCGCGGGCGGCCATCGATGCGTTTTTTTCCCAGACCAACCTGACGGCCCTGCGCGAACTGGCGATGCAAACCGCGGCGGCTCAAGTCGATAACGATCTGGCCCAAGGGTATCGTCAGTTGGGGCAAGCGGCGCCGGCCGTGCGCGGGCGTTTGCTGGTAGGGGTCGACGGCGATGCCCAGGCCGAGCGCCTGGTGCGTCATGCCAGTCGCGTGGCCCAGCGGCGGCACCTGCCCTGGAGCCTGGTGCACGTGGACAACGGCAGCGTGCGTGACGAGCAGTCCCGCCTGCGCCTGCAAAGCGCCCAGCAACTGGCCGAGCGCCTGGGCGGCGAAGTGGTGTTGCTGCGCGCCGGTGAAGTGGCGAAAACCTTGATCCAGCATGCCGCCGAACGCCGCGCCAGCCTGGTGCTGGTGGGCCAGTCCCGGCCGCGTTTGCGCCGACGTCTGTTCGGTGGCGGGCTGGCGGCGCGTCTGCTGCGTAATGCGCGCGGGCTGGAAATCAACGTTCTCGACAGCGATCACCAACCGCATCAACCCAATCAGCGGTCGATGCATTCACTGGTCTGGTTCGACTACGCATTGGCCGTGGTGGCGACGATTTCGGCCAGCGCTCTGGCCTGGGCCGTGGCGAGCGTACTGCCACTGCCGAACATCTCCCTGGTGTTCCTTGCGGCGGTATTGCTGGTGGCGGTGCGCAGCAGTCTCGGGCCGGCGCTGGCCTGTGCGGTGCTGTCGTTCCTGACCTATGACTTCCTGTTCATTCCGCCGAATTTCTCTTTCAGCATCCAGCGCGAAGAAGACGTGCTGACCTTACTGTTTTTCCTGCTGATGGCGGCCCTCACCGGCAACCTCGCGGCGCGCCAGCGCAGGCAATTGCAGGCACTGCGCGATACCCAGGAAGAGACCACCGAACTGCTCGACCTGTCACGTAAACTGACCGCCGCCACCGACCGCCAGGCCGTGGTCAGCGGGGCTGCCCAGCACCTCAACGGTTGGAGCGACGTGCAACTGTGCCTGCTCAATCGCGACGGGCAAAACGGCTGGAAAGTCGAAACCGGTGGCCCACTGGAGTTCACCGAAGCTGAGCGCGCCGCCGCCGATTGGGCCTGGCAGCACGATCAACCCGCGGGTGCGGGCACCGGCACCTTGCCGTTCGGTCGCTGGTGGTGGTGGCCATTGTCGGTGGACGACGGCCCGCTGGCGTTGCTCGGCGTGTGCGCCAGGGAAGGCCAGACCCTGAGCGGCCAACGCCGACGCTTGTTGACCGCGCTGACCCAACCGCTGGCCCAGGCGCTGGCCCGGGCGCAACTGGCCGATGATCTGGAAGCGGCTCGGCTGCACGGCGAAACCGAGCAATTGCGCAGTGCCTTGCTGGCTTCGGTGTCCCACGATTTACGCACACCGTTGACATCCATGCGCGGCAGTATCGATAGCCTGCTGGCCCTGGGTGAAGCGATCCCGCTGGAGGATCGACGTGAACTGCTCGAAGGCACCCGCGATGAAGCCGAGCGCCTGGACCGGTACATTCAAAACCTGCTTGACATGACCCGGCTCGGCCACGGTGCCCTGAAGCTGGCGCGGGACTGGGTATCGCCGGCAGACATCGTCGGCAGTGCGCTCAACCGGCTGCGGACAGTCCTTGCGCCGTTGCAGGTCAGCACCGACGTGCCAGCCGAGTTACCGTTGCTGTTCGTGCATGCCGCGCTGATCGAGCAGGCACTGATCAATGTGCTGGAAAACGCCGCGCGGTTTTCGCCGTCCCACGGGCGTTTGCAATTGTGCGCAGGGGCTGATGACAGTGAGCTGTTTTTCTCGGTCAGCGATGAGGGCCCGGGGATTCCGGAGGAGGATCGGGCGAAGATTTTCGACATGTTCTACACCGCGGCGCGGGGTGATCGCGGCGGGCAGGGTACCGGGCTGGGGCTGGCGATTTGTCAGGGCATGGTCGGTGCCCATGGCGGGCGTATCAGCGTCGCCGACGGCATCGAGGGGCGCGGCACCTGCATCACGTTGCACCTGCCGCTGCAGGCTCAGCCGGGATACGAAAGTGAAGCCTGATCGCGCTTGCGCTACTCTCTTGCCACTTCTTTGTGTTGATGTGAATTCATGAGCCAGACCGCGACCATTTTGGTCATTGACGACGAACCGCAGATCCGCAAATTCCTGCGCATCAGCCTCGCTTCCCAGGGCTACAAAGTGCTGGAGGCGGGCACCGGCAGTGAGGGACTGGCGCAAGCTGCGTTGAACAAACCGGACTTGCTGGTACTCGATCTCGGCTTGCCGGACATGGACGGCCAACAGGTATTGCGCGATTTTCGCGAATGGTCGACGGTGCCGGTACTGGTGCTCTCCGTGCGCGCCAGTGAAGGGCAGAAAGTCGAGGCCCTGGATGGCGGCGCCAATGACTATGTGACCAAGCCATTCGGCATTCAGGAGTTCCTGGCGCGGATCCGTGCGTTATTGCGCCAGGCGCCCGCAGGCGAGGTGCAACAAGCGGAGCTGAACTTCGGTCCGTTGACGGTCGACCTGGCGTATCGCCGGGTGCTGCTCGACGATGTCGAAGTCGCACTGACTCGCAAGGAGTACGCCGTGCTGGCGCAACTGGCGCGGCATCCCGGGCGGGTGATCACCCAGCAGCAATTGCTCAAGGACATCTGGGGGCCGACTCACACCGAAGACACTCACTACCTGCGCATCGTGGTCGGGCATTTGCGCCAGAAACTGGCGGATGACCCGACCCGGCCACGGTTCATCGTGACCGAGGCTGGGGTGGGGTATCGGTTGTTGAGTGAGGGCAACCTTTAGGTTCTGTGCTGAATGAACCGGCCTCATCGCGAGCAGGCTCGCTCCCACATGGGATCCTGGTCAGACACACATTTTGTGAACACCAAAGATTCACTGTAGGAGCGAGCTTGCTCGCGATGAGGCCCTTGCATTCAATCGAGAACTTTCAGGCGTTCAGTTCTGCTCATTCTCATACCGGTCCAGCGTATCCCGCGCAATCTCCCGTCCCAGCGCGATCAACTCCGGCGCCTTGTAGAACTCGAAAAACCGACACACGCGCTTGGGCACGTTGATCAGGATGTCCGGCGGATACCCGGCAATCTTGTACTGCGCCAGCGACGTCTGCATCACCTCGAAACTCTGGTTGATCAAATCCAGCAAGGACGCCGGTCCGACGTTGTCGATGATGAACGAACCGGTGGCGGAGCGGGGGGCGCCACTGGTTTCCGGAGCGGCCGCGGGTTGCTGCGCTTGGGGCTCGGCGGATTCGATCCACGGGTTGAGCTCCGCCCCTTCGGCCTTCAAGGCTTCCTGTTCCAGAATCAACAATTGCTCGGCTTGTTTGCGCCGGAACGGCAACTTCGAGCCGACGGAGTTGATCAGGCTGTCGAAGCGGGTCTTGAAGGCGGCGGGACGCTGGATGACCGGTAATTGATAGTGGCGCTGGTTGGTGGCGTTGAGGTTGACCGCGATGATCAAATCGCAATGGCTCGACACCACCGGCACGATCGGCAGCGGGTTGAGAATGCCGCCGTCCACCAGCATGCGGTTGCCTTGCATCACCGGGGTAAACAGGCTGGGAATCGCTGCCGAGGCGCGCATGGCCTGATGCAGGCAACCTTCCTGGAACCAGATTTCCTGCTGGTTGGTCAGGTCGGTGGCAACCGCGGTGTAGGGGATGCGTAAATCTTCGATGTTGATCTCGCCGACGATCTTGCGGATCTGTCCGAAGACTTTCTCGCCACGGATCGCCCCCAGACGAAAACTGACGTCCACCAGACGCAACACGTCGAGATAATCCAGGCTCTCGATCCAGTCACGGTAGTCATTGAGTTTGCCGGCGGCGTAGATCCCGCCCACCACCGCGCCCATGGAGCATCCGGCGATACAGGCAATGTCATAGCCGCGCCGTTCGATCTCTTCAATGACCCCGATATGTGCATAACCCCGGGCTCCACCCGAGCCCAATACCAGTGCGACACGCTTTTTCATGAATCGCCCTCGTTTGAATGATTCAACAATGCACCCATCGAGGGCCTTGCTTCAATCGCCATGGTCGTTCGAGGGGACAAGAGCGTCGTATTTTCGACACTCCATGGCGGCACATGGTTATTCTCGTCGGCGCTATAGTTTGCACAGCGGACCAACGGCACTTTTCAGGTGCCACAACGTCTTACCTGCATGACTGTTGACCTATTCTTGAGGAGTGAGTGATGAAAGCCTGGATCTGCGTGCCATTGATTGCCTTGGCGCTGGCCGGTTGTGCCGGCAAAACCGCTTATCGCGACAGCTGCGGTAGTAACCTGGATGCGGCATGGCATGAACTGGACCTGGCCAAAGCCGAAGGTTTCGCCGGGACCGTCAGCTACTCCAAGGCCCTGTCGCTGTTGACCGCGGCCAAGACCCAGCAGCAATTCGAGGGATTCGAAGGCTGCACCAAGAAAGCCGAGAAGGCTCGTTTCTATATTCGTGAATCGCGCGCAGGGCGTTAAAAGCAAAAAGCGGTGACAAGCTCTAAGCTGCAAGAGCCTTCGAGCTTTCAGCCTGGAGCTTGCAACCTGGCGCTGTTTACGGAGTAAACCCCCATGATCGATCGGTTGGTGGCTCGGGTTCTGGGCCTGGAAGTTCGTCTGCTGGCCTGTCAGGCCCGCTTGAAAGAGCGTACAGACCCGGAAGCGTTACATGATCTGCGCACAACCATGCGACGGTTACGCAGCCTGTTGCGACCCTTGCGCGGGTTGCCCGGTGTCGAACAACTGGAAGCGGCGGCCTCCCGGGTGGGCGATCTGACCACACCATTGCGTGATCGCGAAGTGCTGGCGGCGTACCTGCTCCAGCACCATCAACCCCAAGCCGCACAGTGGCGCATGGCGCAAATGGCCGAGGCTTACCCGGCCGTGGCGACCAGTCCCGAACTCGCGCAGATGCTGATCGTCCTCGATGCGTTTCCGCGTTTTCTGCGTGCCGCCCAGCGCCAGGGATTGCTCAAGGGCCTGCGCAAGCGCATCGAAAAACGCCTGGGCAAGCAATGGAAAAAACTCGACGAGGCACTGCACGATCCAACCCACGACCGTCATCGGCTGCGCCTGCTGATCAAGCGCGTGCGCTATGGCATCGACGCTTACCCCGAACTGGACCGTTTGCCGAAAGCGGCCATGCCCCGGCTGAAATCGGCCCAGGGTGCGCTGGGCGACTGGCACGATTGCGTGCAATGGCTGGCGATGGCTGAACGGGAAGCGGATTTGCAACCCTGTGTTGCCGTGTGGGAAGCCACCATGGCCGAGGCCGAAACCCGAGCGGACCGGGTGCTGGAAAAGCTCAGCAAGGCCTGTTTCAAATCCTGAAAACACCGGGGATCCATTGTAGGAGCGAGCCTGCTCGCGATGAGGTCGTGACATTCAATATTGATGTTGGCTGTCCGGGCGCTATCGCGAGCAGGCTCGCTCCTACAGGTTATATGTCCGGCACGAGCCTTGTGCGGCTCATCTGTCAGTCAATTTGGCCGGAATAGGCGATGTATCAACGTCGCCAGATGGTTAAGATCCCTTCATCTTTTTCCATTCCCAGAGGTTTTCATGCGTTTTTCCGAACTGCTCAACGCTGTCCGCAGCCAGCCGATGGAGCTGTCTATCCCGGCCTCCTGGGCCCAGGGGCGAGCCAGTTTCGGTGGCCTGGTGGCCGCTTTGCAGTACGAAGCCATGCGCGCCCGGGTTCCGGCGGATCGGCCGGTGCGTTCGTTGGCAATCACCTTTGTCGGCCCGGTTGAGCCCGAGGTGCCGGTCAGTTTCGAAGTCGAGGTGCTGCGCGAAGGCAAGGCCGTCAGCCAAGTGCTGGGTCGGGTGATGCAGAAGGGCCAGGTGGTGACGTTGATCCAGGGCAGCTTCGGCGCCTCGCGACCTTCGGAAGTGGCGGTGGCCGCTGAACCGGCACCTGAAATGAAGCACTGGGACGAATGCCAGGAATTGCCTTTCGTCGAAGGCGTCATCCCTGAGTTCATGCGGCATCTGGCGATGCGCTGGAGTGTCGGCGGGCTGCCGTTCAGCGGTAGCACATCCCGGCAAATGGGTGGCTGGGTACGCTTGCGCGGCGACGTAAAGGAAGAGGCTATCGGCGAGGCGCATATCCTGGCGCTGGTGGACGCCTGGCCGCCGGCCCTGATGCCGTTTTTGAAGAAGCCGGCGATGGGCAGCACGCTAACCTGGACCATCGAATTCGTGCAGCCGCTGCTGGAACTGAACACCCTGGACTGGTGCAAATACCTCGTCGAAACCGAATACGCCGCCGACGGCTACGGGCATGCCGCCGCAAAAATGTGGAGCGCGGATGGCCGGTTGATCGCCATGAGCCGGCAGACCGTGACTGTGTTCGCCTGATCAGTGACGGCGGTGGCGCTCACGCCAGGCGCGCCACCAGCCGCCGCTGAGGAAGAACCGTGGAAACGTCAGGAACTGCTCGACCAACAGGCGTGATACCGCATCCTTGCGATCACTGAAGGGTTCGGAGGCTTGGGTCTCCAGGTTGTGGCCGTGGCGTTGCAAGGCCAGCGCCGCAATCACACCGATTACGCCGATGGCGATATTTGCCAGGCTCAGGCTGAACACCCCGGTCACAATCAGCAGAAATGCCACGATGAACAGCGGCACCGCGATCAGGTGCAGCACCAGATTGGTCGGATGCTGATGATTGTTCGGGTACGCTCGCCATTGCCAGGCGGGTAGGTTGGGGTGACGTTTGCCCATGATGCTGATCCTCGATCCATGTTGAACACATGTGATTAAGAATAGGCCCGGTCTATGCTGGCGGCGAATCAAGGATGGCTATAGAGCTGATAGGGGCAATGGTCAAATTTGATGTTGTTAAGGCAGACGCCTTCGCGAGCAGGCTCGCTCCCACAATGAGTCTGTGTTGAACCTGAATTTGCGGAGCACTGAAAGTCCTCTGTGGGAGCGAGCCTGCTCGCGATGGGGCCCTTACAGTTTGAGCTGACCGATAGCCTTGCTCAACTCACCGGCCAATGCCGCCAGCTCATTGCTGGTGGTCGCCGAAGTCACCGTCTGATGCACCGTATTCTCGGTCACGTCACGGATGCTCACCACCGCCCGGTTCATCTCCTCCGCCACCTGGCTCTGCTGCTCGGCCGCCACCGCGATCTGCGTGTTGCTTTCACGCATCTGCGCCACCGCTCCGGTGATCTCGGCCAATGCCGCGCCGGCCTCTTGCGCCTGTTGTACGCAGTCGTCGGCCTTGAACGAGCTCTCTTGCATGAAATCCACGGCGTCCCGTGTGCCGGCCTGCAACGCCGAGACCATGAGGGTGATCTCATCCGTGGAGGCCTGCACGCGTTTGGCGAGGTTGCGTACTTCATCGGCGACTACCGCGAAACCGCGACCCATTTCGCCGGCCCGGGCCGCTTCGATGGCGGCGTTGAGCGCCAACAGGTTGGTCTGCTCGGCGATGCTGTGAATCACTTTGACCACGCCGTTGATTTTCTGGCTGTCCTCGGCCAGGCGTTGAATCATCTCGGCAGTCTGCTGGACGCCGGTGGACAGTCCGGCAATCGACCGCTGCACCCGTGTCACAACCGCCTGCCCGCTGCCGGCCAGGGTATCGGCCGATTGTGAAAGGTCACGGGTGGCACCCGCGTGTTGAGCGATGTGATAGACCGTGGCGGTCATTTCATTGATCGCTGTGGCGGCCTGATCGGTTTCGCTTTGCTGGCCCAGCATGCCGTGGCGCACCTCATTCATGCTGGCCGCCAGCCGTGCGGCGCCGACGTCCAGTTGCCGGGCGGTGTTGGCGACGGTGTTGACCACCCGTTGATAACCGGCCTGCATGGCGTTGAAGGCGTTGGCCATTTGCCCGACTTCGTCGCTGCAGGCCAATGGCACGCGGGCCGACAGGTCGCCGGTTTTCTCCACGTGCAACATGACGTCTTTCAAGGTGTTGAGCTGGCTGAGCAGGAAGCGGATCAATAACTGCGATGCACCGAGCATTGCCAGCATCAGGATGAACACCGCCACCGCGTAGTTGGCAAAACGCTCGTTGAACACCTGGCTCAGGCTCGGACCATGGGCAATCACGGCGACCCGCTGGCCGTCGGCACGGGTAAACACTTCGGCACCCATCAGCGGATTGTCACCGAACAGCGGCATCACGTTGATCTCGACCCAGCCATTGGCGTCGGCCAGTTCTTGCACGGGTTGCTCATTGAGCGTGGGTGCCTGTCCTCGGCTGAACGCAAGGAAGTTGTCGGCGTGGGGCAACGTTTGCCCGGCGGGCCAGGCTTCGAGCAATCGCGCCTGAGCCTGGGCCGAAGCCTGGGCGGCGCGACTGCGGGCCTGCTGTTCGAGTTGCACCGCGTACAGCACCAGCAACAGGGTGGTGACGAAAGCGACGGCGTTGACCGCCCAGAATTTGTATTTCAGCGAGATATTGCTAAGCCAGGCACCCATGGAGGTCTTCTCTGATAGCGGAAACAGTTTTGGCAAGACGCCATCATTGTGCCGCTATACAGGTGACTGACTCTTGATGCAGATCAACTTCAAACCTGTGGGATTTATGGCAATCAGGAGATCAATGGCAGACCATAAAACGCCCGCGCGCACGCGGTGGTATGCGCTGCCAGATCTTCCTGGCTTTCCCCGCGATGCAGTGCCACTTCGCGTAGTACTTCGGTCAGGTACGCCGGCTCGTTTCGCCCGTTTTTCGGCTTGGGGCGCAGGCTGCGCGGCAGCAGATACGGTGCGTCGCTTTCGAGCATCAGGCGTCCGCGCTTGATCTCCTTGACCAGTGGGTGCAAATGCGTGCCCCGGCGCTCGTCGCAGATCCAGCCGGTAATGCCGATGTGCAAGTCCAGGTCGAGATAGCTGAACAGTGCCTTCTGCTCTCCAGTGAAGCAGTGCACTACGGCGGCAGGCAGTCGGTCGCGGAAGTCGCGCAGGATTTCCAGCAGACGCTGGCTGGCGTCGCGTTCGTGCAGAAAAACCGGCAGCTGCAATTCGACGGCCATGGCCAGGTGTTCTTCGAGGACCTTTTCCTGTTGCGGGCGCGGCGAGAAATCACGGTTGAAATCCAGCCCGCATTCGCCTACGGCCACCACATTCGGCTCCAAGAGCAAGCTGCGCAAACGTCGGGCGCTGTCGGCGTTCCAGTCGCTGGCGCAGTGAGGGTGAATACCGGCGGTGGCGAACAGGCGCTGGGCGCTTTCGTCCAGTTGCTGGCACAGCTCAAGGGCCTGTTCACTGCCCTCGACACTGGTGCCGGTCAGCACCAGTTGGCACACGCCGGCCGCGTAGGCGCGGTCAAGTACGGCCTGGTGTTTGTCGGCAAAACTGGCGTTGGTCAGGTTGACGCCGATATCGATGAGTTGCATGGTGCTACCTCGGCCCAAAGGCCGGAAAGCATATCAGAGCCGTGGATTTATAAGAAAAACCAAGAACTACAACGGGTTAACGCTGTCTCTTGAGCCGCGGACCAGGCCTGGTTGGTAGTTTTGCCATCATTGTGCCAGTCTTTCGCACGTTGCCAGCGCCTTGGGCGCTCTGTTTTTGTCGCCGCGCTTGATGGTTTTCGTTATTGAAGCGGGCCTCATATTCTTTCCGGAGAGTGGATGATTCGTCCCTCGGTTTTGCTACTGCTGTGTTGTTCGCTGCTACTGCCGATGACGGCGGTCGCGCGTCTGCCCGGGCCGTTGCAAGCCGTACCGGCCAGCAAGGTGCGCGATCTTGCGGAAATACGCAGCAGTCGTGTGCTGCGGGTGTTGGTCAACCAGAGCCGCAACAGTTCCGGTGAAGTCCAGGGGCAGGCGATCGGGGTCGAATACCATCGCCTGAAAGCGTTCGAGCAATACCTCAACGGCCACGCCCGTGACGGTCAGGAAATCACCCTCAAGATCATTCCCAAGGCCAAGGATCAACTGCTTGGCGCATTGCAGCGCGGGGAGGGCGATCTGGTGGCGCCAGGCGAGTTGCTCGATCTGCAACCCGGCTTCGCCGTCAGCACCAGTGAGCCGATTGCCAGCAACATCCCGTTGGTCCTGGTGGGCATCAAGGGCGAACGCCGCTACACCAGGCTTGAACAGCTTTCCGGCAAGACCCTGGCATTACCCGCAGGCAGCGCCGCCGGGGATGCCGTCAGCCAGATCAATCAAAAGCTCGCCTTGCACAAACTGCCACCGGTCACGATCGAATGGGTCGATCCGAGCCTTGCCGTCGAGGATGTACTGGAGATGGTGCAGGGCGGGATCTTCCACCTGACCATCGTCGAGCAACCGATCGCCGAACGCTGGGGCAAGATCCTGCCCAAGCTGCGTTTCGACAAACAGGTACTCGTCAGTGATCCGGGAGAGGAATTCTGGTTCGTGCGCCGTGATGCCTCGATGCTGCGGGCCAGCATTGATCGCTTCCTCACCGTCTACAAAAAACCATCGGATCAGGACGCCGCGTTCCTGCGGATCTATCGTCGTCTCTATCAAGTGCACTATCCACTGGCCAGGGCGGACCGACAGCGCCTGGAAAAACTTCGCCCGGTGCTGCAGAAACACGCCGACGCCCAGGGCATGGACTGGCTGAACCTGGCGGCGCTGGCCTTCAAGGAGTCATCCCTGCAACCCGTCGCCCGCAGTGGCGGTGGCCCCACCGGTCTGATGCAGATCACGCCTTCTGCGGCGCAGCGGGTGGGGGTCAACAATATTCAGGACCTTGATGGCAATGTGCAGGCCGGGGCCAAGTACCTGGCGATGATCCGGCGCAAATTCTTTGCCAGTCCGAAACTCAACGAGCGCGAACGCATGGCCTTCGTGCTGGCGGCCTACAACATCGGGCCGGAGCGGGTGCAAGGCATGCGCGCCGAAGCCCGTCGGCGAGGCTTGAATCCCAACCAGTGGTTCTTCCAGGTCGAACGCATTGCCATGGAGCAAGTGGGTATGGGGCCTGTCAGTTATGTTAATAGCGTGAACAAGTATTACTTGGCGTTCGACCGGGAGCGGGAGTCGTTGGAGCCCCAGGGGCAAAAGTTTGTCTCACGCAAATGATCAACTAATCTGATTGTTATGACGGGTTTTTTGCGCTTTTAGTATGTGAATTTCTGATTAATATAGCGGCCAACCAACACACACTGACAAGGAATGAAACAGCATGAGCACTCTGATCAATAAGGTACTGTCTACACGCGCTGGCTACGGCCTGACCGTTCTGCGCATCGTGGTCGGCATTATTTTCGCCGCTCACGGTTCGCAGAAGCTTTTCGGGGCATTCGGTGGCTATGGTCTGGCTGGAACCGCGCAGTACATGGAAAGCCTTGGACTGGCGCCGGGTTACCTGATGGCGGCACTGGCGGGCGGCACCGAATTCTTCGCCGGCCTGGCCCTGATCATCGGCTTGCTGGTTCGCCCGGCCGCACTGGGCCTGATCTTCCTGTCGCTGGTCGCGATTTTCTCGGTGCACATCAGCAACGGTCTGTTCATGGCCAACAACGGTTATGAGTTCGCCCTGGCGTTGCTCGGTGGCAGTATCGCGGTATTGATCGAAGGTGCGGGCAAGCTCTCGGCGGACCGTGCCATCGCGGGTTGACCGCTCTGGTTCAACGAAAAGGCCCGCATTGTGCGGGCCTTTTTTGTTGCGCGTCATTCTTGACACTGTCCAGTCAGCTTCTCTAGGATGTTGCTCATGCGCCGATTTAAACAGCTACTTGCGGGGCGCCAGGTGACCCATCCAGTTGCCGATAGAAGCCGGAACAGGCTTCGAAATACCGCTAAAGCGCTGGTTCGGTGTTGCCTCTCACCTGCCATGCAGACTTTTGAGGCAGAGACACGACACAATGAATGCACTAAACCCCGTTGTACGTCCCGCGCCGATCACGGCACACCTGACCCAGCGCAATCCAAAAATCCTGCTTGGCGGCAAACATCAGCCGACGCTCTTGCGTTATCTCGATGGCTGGCCACGTCGTACCGGCGGTCCCGCTGCCTTCCTGATCCAGTTTGTCGAAGACGGTGAGTCGCTCGCTCGTTTCGCCGACGACAGTTTCGATCTGGCAGTGATTCAGTCCCCCAGCCTCGAAGATGCGCCTGAAGTGATCCGGCAACTGACCCGCGTTGCCCGGCAAGGGCTGATTACCCGGCTTTAAAGCTTACGGGTACTCGATTGCCACGATGTACACACACTGCTCACCCGTCGGTGTCTGGACCCGGACTTCGGCGTCCAGTGCCTTGCCGATCAATGCGCGGGCCAGGGGCGAGTCGATGCTGATCAGGCCCTGTTTGAGGTCCAGTTCATCCGGCCCGACAATGCGGTAGCGCGACTCTTTGCCGTCCTCGTCCTCGATCGTGACCCAGGCGCCGAAATAGACCTTGTTCGGATCGCTGGGTTTTTCGCTGACAACCTTGAGCGCCTCCAGGCGTTTGGTGAGAAAACGCACGCGACTGTCGATCTCTCGCAGCATCTTTTTGCCATAGGTGTATTCGGCGTTCTCCGAGCGATCACCCTGGGCCGCGGCTTCGCTGACAGCCTGGGTAACCTGGGGCCGACGTACATGCCACAACTCATGGAACTCGGCGCGCATCCGCGCTTCACCCTCGGGGGTGATCAGCGCGGTGCCAGCGGTGCGGGGAGGGCGGTAACGGCTCATGACAGCTTCTTGTGGTGAGGATGGCAGGAGTCTATCAACCCTCGCGCAAGACTGTCAGTGGGCTGGCGTTCAATGCCCGACGGGTGCCGAACACCCCTGCACCACCAATCAGCACGGCGCCCACCAGTGGGAGCAACAACAGCCATGGATGTGGATGCCACGGCAGGTCAAAGGCGTAGCGGTAGAGCACCCAGCTCACCACTTCCGAACCCAGCGCCGCCAGCAAGCCACTGACTGCGCCCAGCAAACCGAACTCGATACGCCGGGCCTTGACCAGCAATTGCCGCTCCGCTCCCAGCGCACGCAACAGTGCGCCCTGGCGAATGCGTTCATCCAGCGTCGCTTGCAGGCCGGAGAACAGCACCGCCATCCCCGCCGCCAACACGAACAACAACACGTACTCCACCGCCAGGGTCACCTGGGCGAGGATGCTGCGCAGTTGCTCCAGCAAGGCTTCGACCTGCAGGATGGTCACCGCCGGGAAGGCGCGGGACAGATCGACAATCTGTTGGTCGTGACCCGCTGCCAGATAGAAACTGGTCAGGTAGGTCGCTGGCAGATCCTTGAGGGTGCCGGGCTGGAAGATCATGAAGAAGTTCGGCTGGAAGTTGTCCCAGTTGATCTCCCGCAGGCTGGTGACCTTCGCCTCGCGATTGACTCCGCCAACGCTGAAAACCAGGTGGTCGCCGAGCTTTATTTTCAAACTCTCGGCGACCTTGCCTTCTACCGACACGCCGGGAACATCGTCCGGCATCTGTTGGTTCCACCAATTGCCGGCCGTGAGTTTGTTGCCCGACGGCAGGTCCGCGGCCCAGGTCAGGCTCAGGTCGCGCTGGATCGCCCGGTCGCCGGCCGATTCCTTGGTGACGATTTGCTGCACAGGCTCGCCGTTGATGCTGATCAAACGCCCTGGCACCACCGGATACAGCGGTGCCGATTGTGCCGACACGGCGATCAGGTGATCGGTGAACGTCTGTTTGTCCGCCGGCAGGATGTTCAGCGCGAAGTAGTTTGGAGCGTTTTTCGGCAGCTGGTTTTGCCAGGTGTCCAGCAACTCGCCGCGCAACAGCGCAATCAGCGCCATCGACAGCAGAATCAGGCCGAACGCCAGGGACTGGCCCGCGGCAGCGAGCGGATGACGCAGCAGTTGGCCCAGTCCCAGGCGCCAGGGCAAGGACGCACGAGCAAGCATGCGCCGCAGGCTCTTCAACAGCAGCAACAACAAGCCGCCCAGCACCAACGCTGCAATCACGCCGCCGCCGAGCAGGGCAAAGGTCAGCACCAGGTCCAGGCTCAGGCGCCACATGATCAGGGCGAGGGCGCCCAGCGCTGCGCCGTAGACCATCCAGGTGCTGGAAGGGATCGGCAGCATATCCCGGCGCAGCACGCGCAATGGCGGAACCCGGCCCAGAGCCGCCAGTGGCGGCAAGGCGAATCCGGCCAACGCCACCAGTCCGGTGCCGATCCCGGCAATAGCCGGAAACAGCCCGCCCGGAGGCACGTCGGTCGGCAACAAGTCATGCAGCAGGGCAAACAATCCCAGCTGTGCGAGCCAGCCGAGGAGGGCGCCGCTGATGCTGGCCAGCAGCCCGAGCACAGTCAATTGCAGGCTGAACAGCACCATGGTTTCCCGGCGCGACAGCCCGAGGCAGCGCAGCAAGGCACTGGCATCGAACCGTCGGGTGGCGAAGCGGGTTGCCGACAGCGCCACCGCCACGCCGGACAGCAACACCGCCACCAGGCTGGCCATGTTCAGGTAGCGTTCGGCTTTGCCCAAGGCGCCACCGATCTGTCGATTACCGTCGCGGGCGTCCTGCAAGCGCTGGTTGGCGGCAAGCCCCGGTTTGATCAGTTGCCGATACGTCTCGAGTGCCTGAGCGCTGCCTCGCCATAATTCGCGATAGCTGACCCTGCTGCCGGGCTGCACCACGCCGGTGGCTGCAAGGTCGTCGAGGTTGATCAGCACCCGCGGTGTCAGGCTGTAGAAATTGCCGGCGCGATCGGGTTCGTAAGTCAGCACCCGCGCCAGTTTCAGGGTTTTCATGCCGACATCGATGCTGTCACCGATCTTCAGGTCCAGGGTGGTCAGCAGGCGTGCCTCGACCCAGGCTTCACCGGGTTGCGGTCCGCCACCGACTATTTGCGTGGCAAAGGGGGCGGGCGCGCTTTTCAATTCGCCGCGTAGCGGGTAGGTGTCATCGGCCGCCTTGATGCTGGACAGCTGAATGCTGTTGTCGGTGGCGATGACGCTGGAGAATTCCACCACTTGAGCGTGTTCCAGACCCAGTTCGGTACCGCTTCTTATCTGTTCGGGGCGCGCAGGCGAACTGCCTTCGAGCAGCAGGTCGGCACCGAGGAATTCGGTAGCGCGCAGCATCATGGCGCCGTTCAGGCGCGCGCCAAAGTAACCGATGGCGGTGCTGGCGGCCACGGCCACCAGCAAGGCGAAAAACAACACGCGCAATTCACCGGCGCGGGCATCGCGTAGCAATTGGCGGATGGCGAGACTGAACAGGCGCAACAGCGGCAGGCGTGCCATCAAGGCTCCAGAGGGGCGACCAGCAGGCCGGCTTCAAGACGGATCAGGCGCCGGCAGCGATGGGCCAGGCGTTCATCGTGAGTCACCAGCACCAGGGTCGTGCCGCGCTCCTGGTTGAGCTCGAACAGCAAGTCGCTGATGCGCTCGCCGGTGTGGCTGTCGAGGTTGCCGGTCGGTTCGTCGGCGAACAGCACATCGGGCTCGGCGGCAAACGCTCGGGCAATCGCCACGCGTTGTTGCTCGCCTCCGGAGAGCTGGCGCGGCGAGTGAGTCAGGCGTTGGCCCAGTCCCACCCGTTGCAGCAATTGGGTGGCGCGCTCGCGGGCGTCTTTGCGGCCATCGAGCTCCAGTGGCAGCATGACGTTTTCCAGGGCATTGAGACTGTCGAGCAGCTGAAACGATTGAAAGACAAAACCCACGTGCTCGGCGCGGATGCGCGCACGCTGGTCTTCATCGAGGTTGCTCAGGCCTTGCCCGGCGAGAGTGACTTCGCCGCTGCTCGGCAGGTCGAGGCCGGCAAGCAGGCCCAGCAGGGTGGACTTGCCGGAGCCGGAAGCGCCGACGATGGCCAGGCTGTCGCCCTTGTTCAGTTCCAGGCTGAGTTGGTGCAGGATGGTCAGTTCACCTTCCGCGCTGGGAACCACTTTGCTAAGGTCCTTCGCGATGAGAATGCTTGCGCCCATGGAGAGTCCGATGCGTGTCTGGTTTTTGAGTGCTGGCCTGGCCTTGATGTGCATGGCCCAAAACGCAGCGGCGGGTACAGTCCTGATCGTTGGCGATAGTATCAGCGCCGGTTTCGGGCTGGATACCCGGCTGGGGTGGGTGTCGCTGCTTGAGCAACGGCTCAGGCACGAAGGTTTCGACGACAAAGTGATCAATGCGTCCATCAGTGGCGACACCAGTGCCGGAGGCCAGGCGCGCCTGCCCGCGCTGCTTGCAGAGCATAAACCGGAACTGGTGATCCTTGAGTTGGGCGGCAATGACGGCCTGCGCGGGATGCTGCCAACTCAATTGCAACAAAATCTTGCTTCGATGATCGACAGCTCCCGGGCCAGCGGTGCCAAGGTGTTGCTGCTCGGCATGCAATTGCCACCCAATTATGGTGCGCGTTACACCAAGGCGTTCGCCGAGGTCTACAGCAACCTGGCCGATGAGAAAAAGATCCCGTTGGTGCCGTTTTTCCTCGATGGCGTAGGCGGCCATCCGGACTTGATGCAGGCTGACGGCATACACCCGGCGGCTGGGGCCCAGGACAAGTTGCTGGAAAATGTCTGGCCTACTCTAAAACCGCTGTTATGACACTTTTCTAGAAGCAGGCTTTCGGCTAAGGTGGCGCCCCCGATTTGGAGCCCCCGATGCCGCGTCCCGCCTGGTCACTATTTGCCTATCAACTGATCGAGCCTGACGAACAGCTGGATCTGTTCGCCTGCCAGGAAGTGCGGGTGCATCTGGTGACCCGTCAGCTGGAATTGGGCGGTTCGGCGGACCGGACCCTGTGCGGCAGTCTGTTGCCAGCGCAACCGCGCTGGTCGAGTGTTGATCGCCGGGTGTTTCAGGACCAGCGGCTGTGTTCGTTGTGCCGGGCCATTCTTGAGTCGCAGAAGCGGGGGACGTCGCCGATCTGGCCTGAATTGCGGTTTGAGCTTTGATCCGTCAGGAGTCGTGGCGGCCTTCGAGCCGACCTGTCTTTTGTTGGCCGTGTACATATCCGTTGCTGCGGTAACGGCGGCTTATGGTTTCGCCCTTACGGCGAGTCCCTTTTGGCAAACGCCCCAAAAGGAACCAAAAGGTCTCGCCCCTTACGTACGGCCCCTCGCTAAAGCTCGGGGTTCCTTCGCTCCGGTATTCATCAGGGCGCATCGCCTCCGGTCTGCTTCGCGACGACCTCCTCTCGATGTGTTCGACTTCGTCGAACGGCGCTACGCGCCTGCCCCCCTGATGAACACCTCCACTCAGCCTTCCGAGGGGGCGGGTGGATCAAGATCAAAAGCTGCAGGCGAGCTAACGCTCGGCCTGATGAGTGGTGAAGAGCGTGGGGGTACGCGGCCCTGCTTTTGCTCTGCTCTTCTGTGGGAGCGAGCTTGCTCGCGATGGACGTCAACGATAACGCGTGCTGCCTGAATGCCCGCGTTGTCCTGGCGTTTTTCGCGAGCAAGCTCGCTCCTACAGGGAAACGCGTTCAGTTGTGATCAGCCCGGCCAGCAGGCCGCCTCGCTTTTGCTTTTGATCTTCTTGCCCCGGAGCGAGGCACCGAACGTCAGGGGCAAGAGCCCTTGGTTACTTGGGGTTTTTCCAGGTAACCCGCCTTAAGGGCGGAACCCTCAAAAATCCACACCGCCTGCCCTACAGCCTTCGCGAGCAAGCCCGCTCCCACACGGGATCGAAGATAATCGCAAAATCGGCCTGCACTGCCTGCAATCGGGCGATCTCCCCGAAATAACGGACTGCAGTGTACAATCGCGTTCTTATACTCTCAGTTGATCATGCATAGGATTTTCCGGATGTTGTCGCGCTTTCCTGCCGTCACCCGCTGCCTGACTCTTGCCGCCCTCTTTGTGGCCGGTCCAGTCGCAGCATTGGAGCTTCCCCTGCCACCGCCCGGTGAGGACATCATCGGCCAGGTGCAGGTGATCAAGGCCAAGTACGAAGATACCTTCGCCGACCTTGGTACCGCCTACGATCTGGGCTACACGGAAATGGTCGCGGCCAACCCGGGTGTCGATGCCTGGTTGCCAGGCGTCGGTACGGAAATCATTCTGCCGACTCGCTTCATCCTGCCACCAGGTCCGCGTGAAGGCATCGTGATCAACCTGGCCGAGTACCGCCTCTACTACTACCCGAAAGGCAAGAACGTGGTGTACACGTTCCCGCTGGGTATCGGTCGTGAAGGCTGGGGCTCGCCGATTGCCCACACCAGCATCACCGCCAAGACACCGAACCCTACCTGGACGCCTCCGGCTTCGATCAAGGCCGAGCACGCAGCAGACGGTGATCCGCTGCCCAACGTCGTGCCGGCCGGCCCTGACAACCCGCTGGGGCCGTTCAAGTTCACCCTGGGCACTCCGGGCTACCTGATCCACGGTTCGAACAAGAAGTTCGGTATCGGCATGCGCACCAGCCACGGTTGCTTCCGCATGTTCAACAACAACGTGCTGGAAATGGCGGGCATGGTACCGGTCGGAACGTCCGTGCGGATCATCAACGACCCGTACAAGTTTGGTCTCAGTGGCGGCAAGGTCTATCTGGAGGCGCATACGCCGCTGGACGACAAGGGCAACCCGTCGGTGGTCGACAAGCACACCGCAGTCATCAATGCGATGCTCAAGCGTGAAGACATCACCAACAACCTTCGTATGAACTGGGATGTGGTGCGTGATGTGGTCGCCGCTGAAGACGGCCTGCCGGTTGAGATCGCTGTGCCGGGCAACGGCGTTGCACCGATGGTATCGAGCATGCCGATCGACCCGCTGCAGTAACGCTGGCAAAGAGCCCGTCGGCGCGGACAGCGTCGACGGGTTTTTTATTGCCTGGAGAAACGCCAGGCAATAAAAAAGCCGACCCAAAAAATGGGTCGGCTTGATAACAATCCCGAAGGATTATTACTTGCGGCTAGCTTTGTCCAGCATGCGCAGAGCACGCTCGTTAGCTTCGTCAGCAGTCTGTTGTGCTTTTTGAGCAGCAGCCAGAGCTTCATCAGCTTTACGGTAAGCTTCGTCTGCACGAGCCTGGGAGCGAGCAGCTGCGTCTTCAGTAGCGGTCAGACGTGCTTCGGTTTCTTTCGATGCGCTGCTGCAACCGGTAGCCAGAACTGCGGCCAGAGCCAGAGCAGAGAATTTCAGAACGTTGTTCATCGTGTTCCCCTTCAAGGACTTTCTATTAAGTAGCTATCTCCTCCGATTGAGGAAAGAGCCGGCGTACATACTACCCATTACTTGTAGTAAGTAAAACTGACGTGACGCAAGAAGCAAAAAAAATTGTAGGCGTTGATTCTTTTTCGAGCAACTTTTAACTGAATTGTTTAAAAAATATCCAGCTACAAGGCCCGTGGCTGAGCGAGCCAATGAGAAAAAGTTCCTGTGGTACAGCGCTGTTTTTCAGTCTGGCTAAAGTCCGCCTACATGGAATCGTCTACACTTTTGTTCGGCTTTTGTGTGGCGCCTCTCAATATCTTTCTCGATGTTCAGGTGACTTTAACAACGGGCGCTCGTCTTAAGTCTCAACATCCGGCAATGTACAGGCTATCGACCCGGAGTGATCTTCGGTCGAGCCAATCCTGCGTGATCCGGAGCAGCACCCGCCAACCCGCACGATGACGAGCGCACCTTGAGCATTTCTGCCAATGGTGCCTACTATTTGTACGTGCTCGGTAGCGCGAGATCGGTGCAGCTCTTCTCGGTGTCCACTCAGGCACGGGGTGGCGTAGATGTTCCTTCGCCGGAAAAACATCGGTAAGGTAGGGGTCGGAATTCCAGACCCGCGAGGAGTAGTGATGAGCGAGGCGTTGTCCATCCACCATGACCAGGCTGGTCATCAGTTCGAGACCAGTGTGGACGGTCATCGTGCCTATCTGACCTATATGGATCTGGGGAAACAGACCCTGGATATCTATCGCACCTTCGTGCCCAACGCATTGCGTGGTCGCGGTATTGCGGCAGCCTTGACCGAGAGGGCGCTGGAGTACGCTGACGAAATGGGCTACACCGTCATTCCATCGTGCTCCTACGTCGAGCGCTACATGGAGCGTCACCAGCGGCATGCGGCCAAGCTGAGTCAGTGACCTTCAACAAAACGAATACATAAAAAACGCCGGGTTCAACCCGGCGTTTTTTTTGTGTGTGTTTTTTGCGTCGCCAATCAGGCGATCAGCTGCGATCGCGTTTAGGCAGCACATCCTTGAGCTTGGCATGCATGCTGCGCAAGGTGTTTTCGGTCGCGGTCCAGTCGATGCAGGCGTCGGTGATCGACACGCCGTATTGCAGGTCGGCGAGGTCTTTCGGGATCGCCTGGGCGCCCCAGTTCAAGTGGCTTTCAACCATCAGGCCGATGATCGACTTGTTGCCTTCGAGGATCTGGTTGGCGACGTTCTCCATCACCAGCGGTTGCAGTGCCGGATCCTTGTTGGAGTTGGCGTGGCTGCAATCGACCATGATGTTCGGCTTGATCTTCGCCTTGTTCAGCGCCTGCTCGCAGAGCGCAACGCTGACCGAATCGTAGTTCGGTTTGCCGTTGCCGCCGCGCAGCACCACGTGACCGTAGGCATTGCCCTTGGTGGTCACGATCGACACGCCACCTTCCTGGTTGATACCCAGGAAGCGGTGCGGGCTGGAAACCGATTGCAGGGCGTTGATCGCCACGGTCAGGCCGCCATCTGTGCCGTTCTTGAAGCCGACGGCCGAGGACAGCCCGGAGGCCATTTCACGGTGAGTCTGGGATTCGGTGGTGCGCGCGCCGATGGCCGACCAGCTGATCAGGTCCTGCAAGTATTGCGGGGAGATCGGGTCGAGGGCTTCGGTGGCGGTCGGCAGGCCTTTTTCGGCCAGGTCCAGCAGCAACTGGCGACCGATGTGCAAGCCGTCCTGGATCTTGAACGAGTCGTCCAGGTACGGGTCGTTGATCAAGCCTTTCCAGCCGACGGTGGTACGTGGCTTCTCGAAATACACGCGCATGACCAGATACAGGGTATCGGACACTTCGGCGGCGAGAACTTTCAGGCGCTCGGCATATTCGTGGGCGGCCTTGATGTCGTGGATCGAGCAAGGCCCGATGACGACGAACAGGCGATGGTCGGTGCCATCCAGAATGTTGCGAATGACTTCGCGGCCCTTGGTGACGGTGCGCAGTGCGGCGTCGCTCAGGGGAATATCGCGCTTGAGCTGATCGGGAGTGATCAGTGTCTCGTTGGAGGCGACGTTTAGGTCGTTGATCGGTAAATCAGCCATCGTTTACTCGTCAGGTCACGGGTGCCGGCCGCCAGCGAACCCGCGCGGCGGAGCACAGCAAATTAAGCGCGTCGGGGAGCTGAACCTTAGCGCGTTACACCGTGGCTCGACAATGGGCAGACGCCGGTTTGGTGGGGTTTCGCAGTCAGTTTCCCTGCCGCGAGGGGCAAACCGATCAAGAACGCCTCTATTCCAGCACCGGTTGCGCAAAAGCCTTGCGCACCGATTCGTGAGAGAACTCATCGGCATGCTCCTGGAGCCATTCGAGGGCCAGGGCCTGAATATCCTGCAAGTCCTCGTGGGCGTCATGCAGGCGGCAGTAGCGTTCGATCTGGCACACCTGCTCGCCCATCCGGGCGCTGAACAGCATTTGTTCGTCGACGAAGGCGATGCCCACCAGATAACCGCGTTTGCGCCGCAGGCACCAGGCGACATAACCCAGATAACGCACGTCTGGACTCACGGTCGGCATACGAACTTCCAGCGCCGTGCCGTGGCGCCACGCGCGGTGATAATTGCAAGCCATGCCCCCGAGACTGATAGTGTGCAGCTGTCGTCGCGAAATACATTCAGGTTTCAGCAACGTTAATTCGACGGGCACATCGTCAGGGTGAGGAATAAATCGTCCCATGAACACAGACTCCATGTGTCGGCCATCTGACATTGTTACACCCAGTATAGTGGTCGAATTGGAACTGACCGATTTTGACGCCGACCAACGGTTGCTGGCGATGAGCGGTGTATCGCTGGTCATTTTCACCAGTGTCGGCTGCGCCAGTTGCCGTTTTGCCCGCGAGCAATTGCCGACACTCGACCTGGCAGTCGATCGACTGTGCTGGATCGATGCCGGCAACAACGGCGGTGTGGTCGAGCGTTATCAGGTCTTTCACTTGCCGGCGCTGTTTGTCGTTCGCGACGGTGAATTCTTTGGAGCACTGAAATCGCGCCTGACCGACACCGAGCTCAATCGGGCCGTGCACCAGGCGCTGAGTCGAACAGCAGAGGAGTTGCCATGATGGGGACAGTTGCCAAGCCGACGATCGGCATTATCGGGACCGGCGCAATCGGCGGTTTCTACGGGGTGATGCTGGCGCGTGCCGGTTTTGATGTGCATTTTCTGCTACGCAGCGAGTTCTCCGCGGTGGCCGACCATGGCTTGCGAGTCGATAGCGCGCCCCACGGTGTACTGACGTTGAACCCGGTGCAGGCCTATTCGGACGCGCAAGACATGCCACCCTGCGATTGGCTGCTGGTGGGCGCGAAAACCACCAGCAACGCCGACCTGGCACCTGCCATCCTGCAGGCGGCGGCACCGAACGCCAAGGTACTGCTGTTGCAAAACGGCCTGGACGTCGAAGACAGCCTGCGCGCGTTGCTCCCCGATTCGCTGCATGTGCTTGGAGGGCTCTGCTACATCTGCGTCCATCGCGAGGCGCCGGGTGTCATTACCCATCAGGCGCTGGGCGCGGTGCATGTGGGTTATCACAGCGGTCCTGCCGATGGGCCGGCACGCAGCGCAATTGTCGAGGAGGGCGTCGGGCTGTTTCGCAGCGCCGGCCTCGATTCCCAGGCCATGGCGAATTTACATCAGGCGCGTTGGCAAAAACTGGTCTGGAATATCCCTTACAACGGTCTCTCGGTTTTGCTGGGGGCGAGCACCACACCGTTGATGGCCGATGCCGACAGCCGCGAGCTGATCAAGGCGCTGATGGCTGAAGTGGTCCAAGGCGCTGTTGCCTGCGGGCACGACGTACCGGCAGGCTATGCCGAGCATTTGTTCATGGTGACCGAAAAGATGCCCGACTACTGGCCGAGCATGTACCACGATTATTTACACAAGCGACCGCTGGAACTGGCCGCGATCTACGCCCGGCCTTTGGCGGCGGCGAAGGCAGTCGGGTGTGAGATGCCACGCATCGAGGCCTTGTATCGCAGTTTGAGTTTCATTGATCGACGCAACACCTGAGTCGACCTACCTGAGGGGGAAGGGCATGCCAAAGGCAATTGACGACAAGCTGGTGCTGGCGATTTCTTCGCGGGCGCTGTTCGACCTGAGCGAAAGCCACAAGGTCTACCTGTCGAGTGGCGTCGAGGCCTACCGGCAATATCAGATCGAACACGAAGACGAAATCCTCGAGCCCGGCGATGCCTTCCCGTTGGTGCAGAAACTCCTGAACCTCAACAACAGCCTCGGCCGCGCCCGGGTCGAGGTGATTCTGGTGTCGCGCAACAGCGCCGACACCGGGCTGCGGGTGTTCAACTCGATTGACCACTACGGACTGGCCATTTCCCGTGCGGCCTTTGTCGGCGGGCGCAGTCCGTATCCCTACCTCAAGGCCTTTGGCTGCGACCTGTTTCTCTCGACCCACGCCGAAGACGTGCGCAATGCACTGGACGCCGGGTTCGCGGCAGCGACCATTCTGTCGGGCGGTGCCAGCCGTGCGGCCAGCGACGAGTTACGCATTGCCTTCGATGGAGACGCGGTACTGTTTTCCGATGAGTCGGAACGCATTTATCAGGCCGGTGGTCTGGAGGCGTTCCAGGCCAGCGAGCGTGAGGCCGCCCGCGAACCGTTGCGCGGTGGGCCGTTCAAAGGGTTTCTCGCGGCCCTCAACCTGTTGCAGCGTGAGTTCCCGGAGGACACCTGTCCGATCCGTACCGCGCTGGTCACGGCGCGATCGGCGCCGGCCCATGAGCGGGTCATTCGCACGTTGCGCGAATGGGACATCCGTCTCGACGAGTCGCTGTTCCTCGGCGGCCTGACCAAGTCGGCCTTTCTCGAAGCCTTCGCGGCCGACGTGTTTTTCGACGATCAGGCCGGTCACTGCGAGTTGGCCCGAGAAGTCGTCGCCACCGGTCATGTGCCCCATGGCATAAGCAACGAGCAAAAGGTTTAAGCCCACCGTTCAATGCGTTGCGCGGGACGTCGTAGTCGCCAAGGCACTGCTAAGCTGAATCAAATCTCCGCCATGTTGGCAGTCGAGGAGGTCATATGATTCGTTCGATGCTGTATGCCACTGACCTTGGTCTGTACGCGCCCGTGGTGATGCAGCATGCCCTGGAACTGGCCAGGACCTTCAATGCCAGTTTGTATGTCGTGCATGCGGTTGAACCCATGGGGTTGTTTGCCGAATCGGTGCTGCAAAGTTATCTCGATGAACAGGCGCTGAACGAGTTTCACAGCCAGGGCCTCAATACGGTGATTGCCAGTATCGAGCAGCGGGTGCTCGACAGTTTTCGTGAGGAGTTGGGGGATGAAGGGGAGCACGACCTGGAGCGGATTCAGGCAGTACGGGTGCTGCAGGGCGATCCGTCGCAGGTGATTCTGGACCAGGCGCAGAAACTCTCCGTGGATTTGTTGATCGTAGGTAGTCACAGCCATGGTGCTGGTGCGGAAACGCCTCTGGGGCGAACCGCCGCCCGTGTGTTGCAACTGTCCAAGGTGCCGGTCTATCTGGTGCCGCTGGTGCAACGTCGTCGTCAAGGGGATCTCTAGAACACGAATAATGGCAATTTGATAAAAAAGTTCTAGATTTATTCTTCGAGCCATTAATATAGTTATATACCGACGCTGATGCCCGTGGCGTCTACCTGCTTTGAGGGATTCATATGAAGCTTCAACAATTGCGCTACATCTGGGAAGTGGCGCACCACGACCTCAACGTTTCCGCTACAGCCCAAAGCCTTTACACCTCTCAACCGGGCATCAGCAAGCAGATCCGTCTGCTGGAAGACGAACTGGGCGTCGAGGTTTTTGCCCGTAGCGGCAAGCACCTGACCCGTGTCACCCCGGCCGGCGAGCGCATCATCACCACCGCTGGCGAGATTCTGCGCAAGGTTGAAAGCATCAAGCAGATCGCCCAGGAGTTCTCCAACGAGAAGAAAGGCACCCTGTCGATTGCCACCACTCATACCCAGGCGCGTTATGCGTTGCCGCCGGTGATCAGCAATTTCATCAAGCAATACCCGGACGTGGCCCTGCACATGCATCAGGGATCGCCGATGCAAATCGCCGAAATGGCCGCTGACGGCACCGTGGATTTCGCCATTGCCACCGAAGCGCTCGAGCTGTTCGGTGATCTGGTGATGATGCCGTGCTACCGCTGGAACCGTTGTGTGGTCGTGCCTCAGGGCCACCCGCTGACCAAGCTGTCGAAACTGACCCTCGAAGCACTGGCCGAATACCCGATCGTGACGTACGTGTTCGGTTTTACCGGCCGTTCGAAACTCGACGAAGCCTTCAGCCATCGCGGCCTGACGCCGAAAGTGGTGTTCACCGCCGCCGACGCCGACGTGATCAAGACCTATGTTCGCCTGGGTCTGGGCGTAGGCATCGTGGCCAAAATGGCTGTCGACACCAAGCTCGATAGCGACCTGGTGGTACTCGATGCCAGCGAACTGTTCGAGTCCAGCGTAACCAAGATCGGCTTCCGTCGCGGCACCTTCCTGCGGGGTTTCATGTGCGACTTCATCGAGAAGTTCGCGCCGCACCTGACCCGCGAAGTCATGGCCAAGGCCATTCAGTGCCACAACAAGCAGGAACTGGAAGAGCTGTTCGAAGGCGTCGAACTACCCGTTCACTGATAGCGTTTCCTGCCGGTCAAACCACCTCGGTGACAGCGAACTGTTGCCGAGCGCCCGCCACCATGATCTCCACCTCATCGCCCTCGAACTTGCCCAGCAGGCTTTTGCCCAGCGGTGAGCGCGGGGTGATGACGGTGATCAGTTGTCCCACTAGATCGACCTTCAACCCTGCTGCATCGGGGGCCAGAAACAGCCATTGTTCGCGCCCCTTTTCGTCCTCCAGCCCGAGCAGCGCGCCCACTTCGATGCCCCGCTGATCGTCATACGGACGCAGGGCGAGGTTCTGGCAGAGGCTCAGTGACTGGCGAATTTCCTCGACCCGCCTGGCTTGCCCGGCCGCGAGATAGGACGCTTCAAGCCCCAGGGTGTCGTACTTGTTCTCGGCGATGTTTTCTTCGTGGGTCGCCGTTTCGTAGGCGGTTTGCGCGGCCCGTTCGGCAATGTCGAGATCGATCCGCAGCCTGTCGATAATCAGTTGGTGGACGGTTTGCTTATTCATGATCAATCGCAGAATTGCAGGACGTTGGCGCGGCTTTTTTCGCTGGGTGCAGTCCGGTCCTGTTGCAGCCAGAACTGACAGTTCGGGTTGGCCAGGTTGCGACTGCTGCTACGTGCCTGATCAAGCCGTTGCTGCTGTTCGTTCTTGCGCAGGTTTTCTTCATATTGCTCGAACAGCGGGCTCTGTGGCGGAATGTTCGGCAGCGGTTGAGCCACTGCGGGTGGTTGGGCCAGCTGCTCAACTGCCGCCGCGACCGGGGCGAGTTGCTCGCTGAAAAGCAGGCGCGACGCGAGCCAGCAGGTCAACACAATGGCAATGAACCCGAGCCACATGCCGAGGGCGATACTGCCGGTCAGTTGCAGGGCGCTGAGGCTGATCGGGAAGGATCGGCGCGGAGTGGGGCGATGGGGCATGGTTGCCTCTTGGCGAAAGGTCACTGGCGAGTGGCGATTGTCGCATGAAGAATAATCGCCGTCGGCTCTTCTGCACGGGGTAATTTATGCGGACAATCGGCGCCTTTGCCAACGGGAGCCTGGAATGCCTGAAATGAAAACCCGCTGGGATATTTTTTGCACCGTGGTCGACAACTTCGGCGACATCGGCGTGACCTGGCGACTGGCCCGGCAACTGGTGGCCGAACATGGGCTGGCGGTGCGTCTATGGGTCGATGACCTGCGAGCGTTCGAGCGCCTGTGCCCGGAAATCGACATCCATGCTCCCAGGCAGTTGCAGCAAGACGTCGAAGTGCGCCAATGGCCAGCCGAGTGGCAACCGACCGAAGCCGCCGATGTGGTGATCGCTGCTTTTGCCTGCCAATTGCCGAGCGCCTATATGGAGGCCATGGCCGAACGGGAGAAGACGCCGCTGTGGATGAACCTGGATTACCTGAGCGCCGAGGACTGGGTCATCGGCTGCCACGGTTTGCCCTCGGTGAAGTACAAAAACGTGCAGAAGTTCTTCTTCTTCCCAGGATTTCAGAAGGGCACCGGCGGACTGCTGCGTGAGCGAGGGTTGCTGGAACGGCGTCGGCAATTTCAGCAAAACCCGCAGGCTCAAAGAAAATTCCTGCAAGGTTTGGGAATTGATCCTGCGCCCGGCGCGCAGCTGATCTCATTGTTTGCCTACGAAAACACCGGTCTGGCCAGTTGGCTGGATGCAATGGCTGGCGATTCTACTGCCACTCATCTGCTGGTGCCGGAAGGGCGGATTCTCGGCGACGTCGAGCGTTGGCTCGGTATACAGGGTTTGGCGGCCGGTGCCGTGCATGTGCGTGATGCCTTGACCGTGCAAGTGCTGCCATTCGTCCGCCAGGACCAATACGACCGGTTGCTGTGGTGCTGCGATTTCAATGCCGTGCGCGGCGAAGATTCCTTTGTGCGCGCCCAATGGGCTGGCCGGCCATTTCTCTGGCACATCTACCAGCAGGAAGAAGACATCCACCTGGACAAGCTCGAAGCCTTCCTCGAACTCTATGTAAAGGGGTTATCTGCGCCTGCGCGGGAGGCGATCAGCGGTCTCTGGCGGGCGTGGAACGCCGGTGAAAAAATGGCCGACCACTGGCAATTCACTCGTAAACACTGGCCAGAGCTGGAAAAACACGCCGAGGCGTGGTGTCTGGAGCAGGCCTTGCAGGCCGATCTTGCCACGGCGCTGGTACAGTTTTATGGAAATTGGATATGATACGCGGCCTAGATTTTTGTAAATCCCATCCAAATTCGGATATTCGCAATGAAAACTGGTAAAGAACTGAAACCCGGGACCGTGATTCGTCTCGAAAACGATCCTTGGCTGGTTCAGAAAGCTGAATTCACCAAGTCCGGTCGTAACAGCGCGATCATGAAGACCAAGCTGAAAAACCTGCTGACCGGTTACAAGACCGAGATCGTTTACAGCGCCGACGACAAACTGGACGACGTAATCCTCGACCGCAAAGAAGCGACCCTGTCCTTCATCAGCGGCGACACCTACACGTTCATGGACACCACCGACTACACCATGTACGAGCTGAACGCTGAAGACATCGAAGCCGTTCTGCCTTTCGTTGAAGAAGGCATGACCGATGTTTGCGAAGCGATCTTCTTCGAAGAGCGTCTGGTTTCCGTAGAGCTGCCGACCACTATCGTGCGTCAGGTTGACTACACCGAAGGTTCCGCTCGCGGCGACACTTCCGGCAAGGTGATGAAGCCTGCCAAACTGAAGAACGGTACCGAGCTGTCGGTTGCTGACTTCATCGAAATCGGCGACATGATCGAGATCGATACCCGCGAAGGCGGTTCCTACAAAGGCCGTGCCAAATAAGCACAGCTTCAGGAATGAAAAAGCCCGACCATTGAGTCGGGCTTTTTTTTGCCTGAAACACTCCACCCTCTGTAGGAGCGAGCTTGCTCGCGATGGAGGCCCAGTCAACGCGGGCATTCAGATAGCCCGAGTTATCGTTAACAACCATCGCGAGCAAGCTCGCTCCTACAGGGGACAGGGTGGGGCGGTGCTATTTCTTCAGGTGTTGCTTGAGTTCTTCAGACGTCTGCAGCATCGCCGAACGCACCGCTGGCACCTGGCTCACCACGTTGAGCAAACCATAGTCGTGGATCAGGCCGTTGTAGCGAACCGAGGTCACCGGCACACCGGCCTCGTCCAGCTTGCGGGCGTAGGCTTCGCCTTCGTCGCGCAATACGTCGGCCCCGGCGGTCTGCACCAGCGCTGGAGGCAATCCTTTCAACTGGGCGGTGGTTGCGCGCAGTGGCGAGGCGTAGATCTCGTTCCGTTGCTTGGCGTCGGTGGTGTAGTTGTCCCAGAACCACTTCATCATGTTTTTGGTGAGGAAGTGCCCTTCGGCAAACTGGTTGTAGGACGCGGTTTCGAAGTTGGCATCAGTCACCGGCCACAACAGCACCTGGAACCTGATCGCCGGTGTGCCCTTGTCCTTGGCCATCAGCGCAACCACAGCCGCCATGTTGCCGCCGACACTGTTGCCGGCTACCGCCAGGCGTTGGCCATCGACGTTGATCTCTTTGCCGTGCTCGGCCACCCATCGGGTTGCGGCGTAAGCCTGGTTGATCGCCACCGGGTAATGCGCTTCCGGCGACGGCGTGTAGTTCACGAATACGGCCGCGGCACCCGAACCCGTCACCAGGTCACGCACCAGCCGCTCGTGGGTCGGGAAGTCCCCCAGCACCCAGCCACCGCCGTGGAAGAACATGAACACCGGCAGCTCGCCCTTGACCCCGGCCGGCCGGACGATGGTCAGGCTGATCGGTTGGCCGTCGACTTGAATGGTCTTCTGGCTGACATCGGCTTTTGGCAGCGTCAGCTTCACCCCGGCCTGCGCGCCCACCAGCACGGCGCGGGCCTCGGCGGGCGTCATTTGCTCCATCGGCTTGCCGGTTCCGGCGTTCAGAACGTCGAGGAACGCCTGGGTGTTGTGTTCAACCCCGGTACCTGCGAACGCGTTGCTGATGGACAAGGCGAGAAGGGTACCGGTCAAGACTTTGCTGAAAGTGTTCATGTTCGTTTCCTGTTCGGGCCTGGGTAGTCAGCGCTTAGACGGTTACGTGCAGACGCACATCGACGTTGCCACGGGTGGCATTGGAGTACGGGCAGACCTGGTGGGCCGCATCGACCAGTGCTTGTGCATCGGCTTGTTCAAGACCCGGCAGGCTGATGTGCAGGTCGATGTCCAGGCCGAAGCCGCCAGGGATCTGGCCGATGCCGACATGAGCGGTGATCGAAGCGTCGTTAGGAATGCTGCGCTTGGTCTGGCTGGCCACGAATTTCAGGGCACCGATGAAGCAGGCGGAGTAGCCGGCAGCGAAGAGTTGCTCTGGGTTGGTGGCTGCGCCGCCGGCACCGCCGAGTTCTTTGGGCGTGGCGAGCTTGACGTCGAGGATGTTGTCGCTGGAAACCGCACGACCGTCACGGCCACCGGTGGAGGTTGCGATTGCGGTGTAGAGAGTTTGCATGGTGAAAGCCTCGTTCAGGGTTTGTTTGTTTTGCGCTAAATGTTTGTGCGCTAAGTAAGTGCGAAATAAATGTATCGCGCTAATGTTTAGTGCGCAAGATAAATTTTCAAGGAAATTTGAAAAAAGACGAAAGGCTGTGGGGCGGTTTTGGTTGGAAGTATTGAATTAGAGCTATCGAGGGGGGATTTTTTCAGCAGAGATTTTTTCAGAAGCAGGTGGCGAGCCCGATCTTTCGGTACAGCACAAAACAAATGTGGGAGCGGGCTTGCTCGCGAAGGCGATAGATCAGTCGACTCTTGTGTTGACTGAAACACCGATTTCGCGAGCAAGCTCGCTCCCACAAGGGATTTGTGGTGAATTGGAAACTACAGGCTGTCTTGCAGGTGACGACGCAACTCCTGCAGCTCAGCTTGCAGGTTTTTCAGGCGCTCCAGGGTCATCCCGCTGGCGCCGAGGATGCACTGGGGAACATCCCGGGCCTTGTCGCGCAACGCCCGGCCCTGTTCGGTGAGTTCGACGATCACCACCCGCTCATCTTCGCGGCTGCGGGTTCGGCTGAGCAGGCCTTCGGCTTCCAAGCGCTTGAGCAGCGGCGTCAACGAGCCAGGATCGGTCAGCAACCGCGTGCTGATTTCACCTACGGTCAAACCGTCCTTTTCCCACAACACCATCATCGCCAGGTATTGCGGGTAGGTCAGGCCCAGCGCTTGCAGCAAGGGTTTGTAGACCTTGGTCATCATCAGTGAAGTGGAATGCAGGGCGAAGCAGGCCTGATTGTCCAGCAGCAGGTTGTCGCAGTTGTCCGGGGTGTTGCGCTCGGTGGTCATGTCGAAGCCTTGATCTGTGATCTGAAGAATCTAGCGGGCGAATCTTTAATGCGCCAGATAATTTTGATCAGTGCCGTTGCAAATGGGTTTGCAGCACCAGATCCCAGGGCGGAATCGGGCTGAAGCGGGTTTTCAGGTACTCCAGCAACAAGCGACTGCGGGAGTTGGGCTGCTGTTCCAGGCGCAAGGCGTAGATGCCGGCGCTTTCCGGTTTCGGCAGACCGCTGTCGCAGAACAGCGGCAGCAACTCACCCCGCAACAGGTATTCGCTGGCCAGCCAGGTCGGCAGGTGCGCGATACCCAGTCCGGCCAATGCGCCGCACACCAGCGCCTCGGCATTGTTGGCGCTCATGCGGATCCGCGCCGGCCGGTGCAACTGCATTTGCCCGTCGCGCTCGAAACGCCAGGCGAAGGGCGGAGCCAGGCCATCCCAGTCGAGTCCGTCGTGTTCAATCAGCTGTGTCGGCTCGGTCGGCACGCCCCGACGTCGCAAATAATCAGGGCTGGCGCAGGCGATACGCACCATGCTCGCCAGCGGCGTGGCCACCAGCCGGGTATCGGCCAATTGCCCGGCGCGCAGCACCAGATCGACCTTGCCGAGGTTCAGGCCCTGCATGTCGACGAAGCTGTCGATCAAGTGCAGCTGCACATCGAGCCCGGGGTAGAGCATCAGGAAGTCGGCAATCACCGGTGCCAGGTGCCGGCGACCAAAGGCTGCCGGCGCATCGATACGAATCAGGCCTTCCGGCGCGCTGCTCAGGGACACGGCCTCGGCCCGGGCCAGGCGCAACTCGGCGACGATCCGCCGTGCGCGTTCGGCAAAGGCCAATCCCGCCGGGGTAGCGCGTACCGCATGCGTGCTGCGCAGGAACAATTGACTGCCGACCGCGCTTTCCAGGCTGTCGATACGCCGTGCCACGGCCGAAGGGGTCAGCGGATGACGGCGCGAGGCGGCGGAAAAACTGCCGGTTTCCAGCACGTCGAGGAACAAGGCCAGTTGGTCGGTCAGTTGATTGGGGTTCATGGCAGGTTTGTGCTTGTGCGAATTTGGCACAGCCATTGTGCGATGCTGTGCGTTTCCGCGCCAGAAGCAACTGCGTAGGATCAAAGTCCTGACGGCAACGGGGAAAATACGGTGATTGAGTTCTTGATGTATCTGGTGTTCGGCGCTGCGTTGGGCACGCTCGGCGGTT
The DNA here is from genome assembly GCF_019956175.1 of Pseudomonas sp. BF-R-30. Taxonomy (NCBI): domain Bacteria; kingdom Pseudomonadati; phylum Pseudomonadota; class Gammaproteobacteria; order Pseudomonadales; family Pseudomonadaceae; genus Pseudomonas; species Pseudomonas sp. BF-R-30. Next base: position 306,391 of record NZ_JAHBDE010000022.1, read on the forward strand.
TGTTTGGCATCGGCGGCGGCCTGATTGCCATTCCGCTGCTGGGCGTGCTGTTCGGGCTCGATCAGCAGATTGCCCAAGGCACCGCGCTGGTGATGGTGGTGCCGAACGTGATGCTGGCGCTGTGGCGCTATCATCAGCGCAACCGGATCGAACTGCGCCACGCGTTACCGCTGGCCATCATGGGGTTCTGCTTCGCCTGGCTCGGGTCGATCTGGGCGGTGGGCATTGATGCGCAAACCATGCGCATAGGCTTTGTCGCCTTTCTGATCGCACTCTCGGCGTACAACCTCGTTCGCATGTTCGCCGCCAGCGCTCCGCCGGTTTCGCAGATGAACTACTCATGGCCCTGGCTGGGCCTGCTTGGCGCTGCATCCGGCACGATGGGCGGGTTGTTTGGCGTGGGGGGCGCGGTGGTGGCGACACCGGTGCTGACCAGTCTGTTCGGCACGAGCCAAGTGGTTGCGCAGGGGCTGTCGTTGGCGCTGGCCTTGCCGAGTACGGGGGTGACGCTGGTGACTTACGCCGTGCACCATCAGGTCAGTTGGGTGATCGGCTTGCCCTTGGCGGTCGGTGGGCTGATGAGCATCAGTTGGGGCGTGAAGGTTGCCCACGCATTGCCGGAGCGGCTGCTGCGTGGGCTGTTTTGCGGGTTCCTGGTGTTCTGTGCGGTGATGCTCGCCTTCAAAGTTTGAAGCCTTCGATGATGTGTTCGGCCAGGCACTCGGTGATGGGTGACGGGTTATGCAGGTTGCGCACGAGCATGATGCTGGCCTCGGGCAGCAGCGGCAGGTCCTGGGCCTCACCGAGGATGCGCATGTCCGCGGTGATCAGGCTTTCAAGTTGCGCCGTGACGGCCAGGCCGGCGCTGACCACGGCCATGATCGCCGACAGGCTGTCGCTGTTGTACGCCACCCGGTAATCGCGCCCCCGGGCATCCAGGGCATTGCAGGCCCACAGGCGGCAGAAACAATCACTGTTGAACATTGCCAGTGGCAGCGGCGTCTGCTCATGAGCGCTGTAGCATTGCGCTTCGGCCCAGACAAAACGTTCCTTGCGCAACAACTGGCCGATTTCGCTGCCCGGTTCGCGGGTCACGATGGACAGGTCGAGGTCCTGGCGCATCAGCAGTTGTTTTGATGATTCGCAGTGCACTTCTATCTGAATCAGCGGGTAAGACTGGGCAAACCGGCGCAGAATCCCCGGGAGGAACCGCATCACATAATCGTCCGGCGTGCCGATACGCACCGTGCCGACCATGTCGGGCTCACGCAAGGTATTGAAGACCTCGCTGTGCAGCTTGAGGATGCGTCGCGCATAGCCGAGCAGCACCTGGCCTTCAGCCGTCAGTCGCACCTGCCGCCCGTCGCGCTGGAACAACTGACGCTGCAGCACATCTTCTTCCAGTCGTTTCATCTGCATGCTGACGGCTGACTGGGTGCGGTTGACGATTTCGCCGGCGCGGGTAAAGCCACCCTGGTCGGCGATGGCGACGAAGGTGCGCAACACTTCGGTATCGATACTCGGGTAGGCGGACATCCATCAATCTCCGAGATATGTGACATCAGAAACATTCGTTGGATTGATCTTAGACCCGGCGCGAGACTGGAGCCATCCAAACGGAGGGCAACAAGATGAAAGGTCAACACGAGTTCCAAGGATCAGAAAAACACTCGATTCACGTGATATCCGATCTGCTGCACAAGGTCGGCCGCTGGTACGAATTGCATCGCGAGCGCGAATTGCTGGCGAGCTTGAGCGACGAAGCACTCAAGGACATCGGCATGAGCCGTGCGGATGTGGAGAACGAGTCGATCAAGCCGTTCTGGAATGACCCGATGCATAAATGATGAATGCCACGCTACACAAACCCCTTACCGGTGAGGTAGGTTGCGAGCAGACAAGGAGGCCCCCATGCCCGCAACGTTGTCCTTTACCCTCAAACAGGCTCGGCGTCTGGCGCTGGCCGCCCAAGGGTTCAACGGGCGGTCGCCGCCAGCGGCGATCAAGGCTGTTGCGCTCAATCGCCTGATCGAACGGCTGGGCATTTTGCAGATCGATTCGGTCAATGCATTGGTGCGCTCGCACTACCTTCCGCTGTTTTCCCGCCTCGGTAACTACTCTTCCGATTTGCTCGACCAGGCTGCCTGGAGTCAGGGCCGGCGCCGTACGTTGTTCGAGTATTGGGGGCATGAAGCCTCGTTGTTGCCACTTTCCATGTTCCCGCTGATGCGCTGGCGCATGCAGCGTGCCAGACGTGGCGAGGACATTTATCAGCAGCTGGCGCGCTTCGGTCGTGAGCAACAGGACACAATTCGCCGGGTGCTGGCCTCGGTTGAGGAGCAGGGCGCGCTGGGGGCCGGCAGCCTGTCGACTCGTCAGGAACGGGCCGGCCCCTGGTGGGACTGGAGCGCGGAAAAGCATGCGCTGGAATGGTTGTTCGCTGCCGGTGAAGTGACCGTTGCCGGACGGCGCGGATTCGAAAGGCTCTACGATCTGCCGGAGCGGGTGATTCCCTCGGCGGTGCTTGCGCACCCCGTCCTGAGTGAAGACGAGGCCCAGCGCGGCCTGTTGCGGCATGCGGCAACGGCCTTGGGGGTCGGTACGGAGAAGGATTTGCGTGACTATTTCCGCTTGAACCCTGCGGACAGTCGTCCACGTTTGGCCGAGTTGGTCGAGGCCGGGGAATTGCTGACCTGCGAAGTGCAGGGCTGGCGGCAACCGGCCTATTGTCTGCCCGAGCCAAAAGTGCCACGTAAAGTCGTGGCCAGTGCCTTGCTTTCGCCGTTCGATTCGCTGATCTGGGAACGCAGCCGGACCGAGCGCCTGTTTGATTTCCGCTATCGGCTGGAGATCTACACGCCGCCGGACAAACGGGTGTACGGCTATTACGTCCTGCCGTTTTTGCACAACGAACGGATTGCCGCACGAGTCGATCTGCGCGCCGAACGGGCGACCGGCCGTTTGGCGGTGCATGCGGTGCATGAGGAGGAGGTGGGGCTGGATGACGAGGGGATGTTGGCGTTGGCGGTCAATCTGCGGCAGATGGCGGATTGGCTGGGGCTGGCACAGGTTCAGTTGAATTGCCCGCGGGCGAGTGCGGCGAGGTTGCGGGTGGCACTGGCACAGATTGAGGGTGGCTGAGCTGGCCTCTTCGCGAGCAGGCTCGCTCCCACAGGGGAACGCGGTCCAATGTGGGAGCGAGCCTGCTCGCGATGAAGGCGCCGGGATTTAGCGCCGAACCTGTTTCAAGGTTTCAGCAATCAAAAACGCCAGCTCCAGCGACTGATCGGCATTCATCCGCGGGTCGCAGTGGGTGTGATAGCGATCCGACAAGCCATCCTCGGTGATCGGCCGCGCACCACCGATGCACTCGGTCACGTTCTGCCCGGTCATTTCAATGTGGATACCCCCGGCATAACTGCCTTCGGCTTCGTGTACCTGGAAGAACTGCTTCACCTCGCCAAGGATCTGCGCAAAGTCGCGGGTCTTGTAGCCGCTGCTGGCCTTGATGGTGTTGCCGTGCATCGGGTCCGAACTCCACAGCACCTGCTTGCCTTCGCGCTGGACGGCGCGGATCAGCTGCGGCAAGTGATCGCCGACCTTGTTCGCGCCCATCCGCGCGATCAGGTTCAGGCGACCCGGATCGTTCTGCGGGTTGAGCACGTCGATCAAGCGAATCAGGTCGTCCGGGTTCATGCTCGGGCCGACCTTGACCCCGATCGGGTTGTTCACCCCGCGCAGGAATTCGACGTGGGCGCCGTCCAGCTGACGGGTGCGGTCGCCGATCCACAGCATGTGGGCCGAGCAGTCGTAGTAGTCGTTGGTCAGGCTGTCGCGACGCACGAAGGCTTCTTCGTAGTTCAGCAGCAGCGCTTCGTGGGCGGTGAAAAAACTGGTTTCGCGCAACTGCGGCGAACTGTCCATGCCGCAGGCGCGCATGAATGCCAGGGTTTCATCGATACGGTCGGCCAGGTGGCTGTACTTTTCCGCCAGCGCCGAGTTGGCAATGAAGTCCAGGTTCCACTTGTGCACCTGGTGCAGATCGGCAAAACCGCCCTGGGCGAATGCACGCAACAGGTTCAGGGTGGCGGTGGACTGGTGATAGGACTGCAGCAGGCGTTCCGGGTCCGGCACGCGGCTTTTTTCGTCGAAACCGATGCCGTTGACGATGTCGCCACGGTAGGCGGGCAAGGTCACGCCATCGATGGTTTCGTCATTGGCCGAACGGGGCTTGGCGAACTGCCCGGCCATGCGCCCGACCTTGACCACTGGGCAGCCGGCGGCAAAGGTCATCACGATCGCCATCTGCAACAACACCTTGAAGGTGTCGCGGATTTTCGCCGCGGAGAATTCGGCGAAGCTTTCGGCGCAGTCACCACCTTGCAACAGAAACGCGCGGCCCTGGGTCACCTCGGCAAACTGACGGCGCAACTCCCGGGCTTCACCGGCAAACACCAGTGGCGGATAGCTGGCCAGGGTCTGCTCGACCTGCTGCAGATGCGCGGCGTCGGGGTATCGGGGTTGTTGCTGGATCGGCAGGGCGCGCCAGCTGTCAGGGCTCCAGGGTTGGCTCATCACGGTCTCTAGTGTTTTCGCTCGGACGTCCATGTTATCAGCAAATTAGTGCGTGACCTGTTCCTGTCGCTTCGCCGACAATCTCGCCTTTGCCGCTCTCTACACGCGGTGTTATTGCGTTGCCGGCCCCGGTGACGATCAGGAGATGAAATGACTGAGGAGCGCGTCGAGCATCTGCTCGCCGAGGTACAGGACGAGTTCGGCGTGATTCGTGTGCTGGAAGTGGCCGATTACCGTTTTCTCGAATTCGGTGATGCCATCGAGCAAAGCTGCGTGTTCACGGCCGATCCGAGCTGGCTCGAGTACGACTACACCCGGGCGATGCTGATCGGTGCGCTGTGCCACCAGCAACCGGAAAGTGCGCTGTTTCTCGGCCTCGGCGCCGGGACACTGACCCAGGCCTGCCTCAAGTTCCTGCCGCTGGAAGATGTCGAAGCCATCGAACTACGCCCGGACGTACCGCGCCTGGCTATTGAATATCTGGGGCTGGATGACGATCCGCGCCTGTACATCCGCGTTGGCGATGCGCTGGAACTGCTGGACACCGCTGAGTCGGCCGACCTGATTTTCGTCGACCTTTATACCGATGTCGGTCCGGGTGTCGGTCATCTGGCCTGGAGCTTTCTGGAAAACTGCCAGAAGCGATTGAATCCGGGTGGCTGGCTGGTCATCAATCAGTGGGCGACCGACGATGGCAAACCCCTGGGTGCCGCCTTGTTGCGCGGTTTGTATCACCGACATTACTGGGAGCTGCCGGTGAAGGAGGGCAACGTGATTCTGATCGTGCCGTCGGAGCTGGACCAGGATCTGGACATGGACGGCCTGATCGCCCGCGCCGAAGCGCTGGCGCCGCGGTTGGGGTACTCGCTGGATTCGTTGATCAAGGCGATTCGCCCGGCTACCTGAGTTGTCAGTGATGGCCCCATCGCGAGCAGGCTCGCTCCCACATTTGACCGCGATCCCCTGTGGGAGCGAGCTTGCTCGCGATAGCTTTCGTACTGGCAATACAAGGCTAAAGCCCTTTGAACACGCCCGGCCGCCGCTCCACCATCGACCGCACACCTTCCTTGACGTCCTCGCTAGCCATCAACTTCTTGACCAGCTGCGGCAACGCCTGTGCCGCCGCGGTTTCCCCTTCATACCGGGCCTGTCGCGCAGACATCAGCGTCGCCTGCACCCCAAGCGGTGCCTGACGGGCGATCCGTTCGGCCAGTTCAATCGCCCGGGGCAGCAAGTCCTCACTGGCCATGACCTCCTGCACCAGACCCAGGTGCAAGGCATCACGGGCGTCGAATTCATCACCGGTCAACAACCAGCGCATGGCATTGCCCCAGCCGGCCACTTGATGCAGGCGCAGGGTCGCACCGCCGAACGGGAAGATTCCGCGTTGTACTTCCATTTGCGCGAACCGGGTGTTGCTGGCGCACAGGTTGATGTCGGCGGCCAGCATCAACTCGATGCCGATGGTCAGGCAGTAACCCTGGGCGGCGACGATTACCGGTTTGCTGACCCTGGGACCTGCGAACACCGCCCACGGATCACAGCCGCCGGGTGGAACCTGCCAGCCATCTGTCAGTGTGACGCTGGCATTGACCAGGTCGAGCCCCGCGGTGAAGTGTTCGCCATGAGCGAACACTACCGCCACCCGCGCCTCGCTGTCGGCTTCGAACTCGCCATAGGCCAGGCTCAACGCGTTGAGCAGGTCGAGATCAAAGGCATTGCGCTTGGCCACCCGATCCAGACCGATCAGGAACACATGACCATGCCGTTCGCGGCTGACTCGACTGGAGCTGGGCTGATTCATGGAGTGGTCCTCGGGGTGGGAAAGGCGTGCCAGACCGACGGTCTGCACGGCAAAGGGTGAACCGTTTTAGCGCCATCACCCGCAAGGCCGGGCCTTTGAAAAATAGACGGCTGATCGATTATTCGCAAAGCCTGTTACACAACGGCGTATCCGGTGGAACTCCGATAAAAAAAGCTCCCTTTTTGGGCGAATTCCGGTATAGTGCGCGCCGGCCTTTAACCGGGCCGCGTTTAGGTAGCGCAATTCCCCGAAGCCAGCTTCGGCTGCACGTCCGCCCAGCGGACTCTTCCTTGACGATTCTTTTCATTCATTCGTTTTCGCAAATCCCCGCCGACAAAGCTGCCAGGGCGACTCTTGAGTCTCAACACGGCATGTGCAGCTTTGGAGCATGGGTCTTTGCGGATGCACTTAGAGGCAGACCCATGACCCAGGAAATCGGCGGCTTCGCCGCTCTTGAACTTCATCCAAATATTGTCGCTGCAGTAGTCGCTACCGGCTATGAAGAGCCTTCGGCCATTCAGCAGCAGTCGATCCCGATCATTCTCGCCGGTCACGATATGATTGGTCAGGCGCAAACCGGTACCGGTAAAACCGCTGCCTTTGCCCTGCCAATTCTGCACCGCATTGATCCGTCCAAGCGCGAGCCGCAAGCTCTGATCCTGGCCCCAACTCGTGAGTTGGCGCTACAAGTTGCAACCGCTTTCGAAACCTACGCCAAGCAAATGCCGGGCGTGACTGTTGTGGCTGTCTACGGCGGCGCGCCGATGGGCCCACAACTGAAAGCAATCCGTAATGGCGCACAAATCGTTGTCGCCACTCCGGGCCGTCTGTGCGACCACCTGCGTCGTGACGAAAAAGTACTGGCGACCGTGAACCACCTGGTTCTCGACGAAGCCGACGAAATGCTCAAGCTGGGCTTCATGGACGACCTGGAAGTCATCTTCAAGGCCATGCCGGAAACCCGTCAGACCGTACTGTTCTCGGCCACCTTGCCTCAATCGATCCGTGCCATCGCCGAACGCCACCTGCGCGATCCGAAGCACGTCAAGATTCAGAGCAAGACCCAGACCGTTACCGCGATCGAGCAGGCTCACCTGCTGGTTCACGCTGACCAGAAGACTTCGGCCGTTCTCAGCTTGCTGGAAGTGGAAGATTTCGACGCCCTGATCATGTTCGTGCGCACCAAGCAAGCGACCCTGGACCTGGCCAGTGCCCTGGAAGCCAAAGGCTACAAAGCCGCTGCGCTGAACGGTGACATCGCCCAGAACCAGCGTGAGCGCGTGATCGACTCCCTCAAGGATGGCCGTCTGGACATCGTTGTGGCGACCGACGTTGCCGCTCGTGGCCTGGACGTTCCGCGCATCACTCACGTGTTCAACGTTGACATGCCGTACGATCCAGAGTCCTACGTTCACCGTATCGGCCGTACCGGCCGTGCCGGTCGCGAAGGTCGTGCACTGCTGCTGGTGACTCCGCGTGAGCGCCGCATGCTGCAAGTGATCGAGCGTGTAACCGGTCAAAAGGTTGCTGAAGTTCGCCTGCCGGACGCTCAAGCCGTTCTGGATGCGCGCATCAAGAAGCTGACCAACAGCCTGTCGCCGCTGGTGGCTGAAGCCGAATCGACCCACGGTGATCTGCTCGATCGCCTGACCGCCGACATCGGTTGCAGCCCGCGTGCCCTGGCCGCAGCCCTGCTGCGCAAGGCTACCAACGGTCAAGCGCTGAACCTGGCCGCTATCGAGAAAGAGCGTCCACTGGTGCCGAACAATGCACCGCGTGGCGATCGTCCAGAGCGTTCCGGTGATCGTCCTGAGCGTGGTGACCGCGAGCGTCGCGCTCCGATGCCACTGGGCGAAGGTCGTGCACGTTGCCGTACCGCGCTGGGCGCGCGTGACGGTATCGCTGCCAAGAACCTGCTGGGCGCCATCCTCAACGAAGGTGGCCTGGCGCGTGAAGCGATCGGTCGCATCCAGGTGCGTGACAGCTTCAGCCTCGTCGAGCTGCCGGAAGATGGTCTGGAGAAGTTGCTGACCAAGCTGAAGGACACTCGCGTTGCCGGTAAGCAGTTGAAGCTGCGTCGCTACCGCGAAGATTGATCCGCTCTCGGGCTGATTGATCGAACATAAAAAATCCCCGACTGGTTCGGGGATTTTTTTTGCCTTTCAATCGGCGGTGCGGCATTCGCGAGCAGGCTCGCTCCCACAGGTGCCGCAGATCAAATGTGGGAGCGAGCCTGCTCGCGATGGGGGCGACGCGGTCTGTCTGTCAGCCGAAGCGGTAAATATCCATGCCCAGCGCACCCATGGTGAACCCTTGGTGAGCGACGCTGAACTGCCCGCCAGCGGCGCGGGCAAAGTACAGCGGCAACAAGTGCTCATCACTCGGATGATTGCGTACAGCGTTTGGTGCCTGCACACGATAGTCGTGCAGCGCGGCTTCGTCGTTCGCTGCGAGTTTGTCGATCATCCAGTCGCGAAACCCCAGGGCCCAGGGCTCAACGCTCTCGGGGCCGGCATGCCAGTCCAGTTCCCGCAGGTTGTGAGTGATGCTGCCGGAGCCGATCAGCAGGACGCCATGCTCGCGCAGGCTGGCCAGCGCGTGGCCAACACGGGTCTGCAGGGCGGGACCGCCACGGGTGGGCAATGAGACCTGGACAATCGGGATGTCTGCCAGCGGATACATCAGCGATAAAGGCACCCAGACGCCATGGTCGAAAGGCCGATTGCTGTCGATACGTGCAGCAAAGCCAGCGGTTTTCAATAATTCGGCAACCTCGGCGGCGAGTCGTGGGTCGCCGGGAGCCGGGTACTGGACTTCGAACAGGGCTTTGGGAAAGCCACCGAAGTCATGCCAGGTTTCCGGTTGTGGATTGCCGCTGACCAGCAGCTCATTGCTTTCCCAGTGCGCGGAAACAATCACGATGGCCTTGGGCTTCGGTATCTCGGCGGCCAGGCGGGCAAGTGCCGGCCCGCTGGCGCCGGGTTCCAGGGCGAGCATGGGGGAGCCGTGGGATATGTACAGGCTGGGGAACATGAATGAGCTCCTGAGAGTTAAGATGCAACATCTTCAGTCAGATCATTAATCTAAATCTAATATAAGTTTTAGAGTGTTTTGATCGAATTTTCGGGGTTATTTATGCAGCCGGAGTTTTGGCACAAGAAATGGGCGGCGAACCAGATTGGCTTTCATCTGCCGCAGGTGAACCCTCATCTGAAGCGGTTCTGGCCAGCGTTAAGCCTTGAAGAAGGCGCACGCGTGTTGGTGCCGTTATGTGGAAAAAGCCTGGATTTGCTATGGCTCGCCCATCAAGGCCATGAGGTCTTGGGAGTCGAACTGTCGGAAAAAGCCGTCGAGGAGTTTTTCAGCGAACATGGCTTTGATCCTGCCATCAGCGAGCAGGGGCCGTTCAAGGTTTATCGGGCAGGTTCCATTGAACTGTGGTGCGGCGATTTCTTCGAGCTGACGGCAGGCGATGTGGCCGACTGCTCCGCGCTTTATGATCGCGCGGCGTTGATCGCGCTGCCGGCGGAAATGCGAGAGCGCTACGCCGCCCATTTGAAGCGGATATTGCCGAAGGAGTCCCACGGCCTGGTGATTACCCTGGACTATGACCAGGCGCAAATGCCCGGCCCTCCGTTTGCTGTGCTCGATGATGAGGTGCGGCGGTTGTTCGGGGACTCATGGGCGCTGAAGATCCTGGAAGATCAGGATGTGTTGAGCGAGAGCGGGAAATTCCTGGAGGCGGGTCTCACGCGGCTTGAGGAGCGGGTTTATCGGGTTTCCACGCGGTAATTTGTAGCGACAGTTCTGGCCTCATCGCGAGCAGGCTCGCTCCTACAAGGGGTCTGCATCGTACACAAATCACCTGTAGGAGCGAGCCTGCTCGCGATGGGGCCAGAATGAGCGCCGCGGCAATCTGCAGACAAAAAAGGCCCGCATCGCTGCGGGCCTTTTGCTTTGCTGTGGAGTGTATTAGCCCCGACGACGAGCCAGAGCGTCGATGCGCTCTTCCAGCGGCGGGTGGCTCATGAACATGCGAGCGAACCCTTGCTTGATGCCACCGTTGATGCCGAAGGCGTTCAGGGTGTCGGGCATGTGCACCGGCAGCCCTTGTTCCGCCCGCAGGCGTTGCAGGGCGCCAATCATCGCGGCGGTGCCGGCCAGGTTTGCACCGGCTTCGTCGGCACGGAATTCACGCTTGCGCGAGAACCACATGACGATGGCGCTGGCCAGGATGCCCAGAACCAGTTCGGCGAAGATGGTCGCCACGTAGTAGGCAATACCCTGGCCTTCTTCGTTCTTGAAGATCACCTTGTCGACGAAATTGCCGATGATCCGTGCGAAGAACATCACGAAGGTGTTCACCACGCCCTGGATCAACGCCAGGGTGACCATGTCGCCATTGGCCACGTGACCGATTTCGTGGGCCAGGACGGCTTTCACTTCATCCGGCGAGAAGCGCTCGAGCAATCCCTGGCTGACCGCGACCAATGCGTCGTTCTTGTTCCAGCCGGTGGCGAAGGCGTTCGCCTCGTAGGCCGGGAAGATACCGACTTCGGGCATTTTGATCCCGGCTTCGCGAGACAGTTGCTCGACGGTTTGCAGCAGCCATTGCTCGTGACGGGTGCGTGGCTGGGTGATGATCTGGGTGCTGGTGCTCATCTTCGCCATCCACTTGGAGATGAACAGCGAGAACAGCGAACCTGCGAAACCAAAGACCGCACAGAAGATCAGCAGCTGATTGAGGTTAAGGTCAACCCCATTGGCCGCCATGAACCCGTTGAAGCCGAAAAGGCTCAGGGTGATGCTGGCAATCAGCACGACCGCCAGGTTAGTGGCCAAGAACAGCAGGATGCGCATCATGGTTGTAGAAATCTCCTCATGCTAAAGATGTGGCGTACTGCGGGGTATATAAGGTGCTGCACCGGGGTATTCAACCGGGTGACTATTTCAAACTGTGTCCTACGGCAACAGTCTAGCTGCTTGCAGGGCATTTCCGACAAGTATGCGGGAAGTGTTTGTCAGTCAATTCATGTCGAAGGCCCCGCCTTTGTTAGGCGCGAGCAGGCAAGGCGCGATCCGCCAGCGGTCAAGGCGACTGTCAGTGGCGCAATGCAAACAAATGTTGCCGGATGAATCACCGTGCGACGTTCGGGAACGTCGCACGGTGACAGATCGCTTACTGGCGGTAGGACTTGAGGAAGCCGCCAATGCGTCCGATGGCCATCTCCAGGTCATCGACACGGGGCAGGGTCACGACGCGGAAGTGGTCCGGCCATGGCCAGTTGAAAGCGGTGCCTTGAACCACCAGCAGCTTCTCGGAGAGCAGCAGGTCGAGGACGAACTTTTCGTCGTTATGGATCGGGCAGACCTTGGGGTCGATCCGCGGGAATGCATACAGCGCCCCCATCGGCTTGACGCAGCTCACGCCCGGAATGTCGTTGAGCAACTCCCAGGTGCGGTTGCGTTGCTCCAGCAGGCGGCCCTGGGGCAGCACCAGGTCATTGATGCTCTGATAGCCACCTAGGGCGGTCTGGATCGCATGCTGGCTCGGCACGTTGGCACACAGGCGCATGTTGGCCAGCATGTCGATGCCTTCGATGTAGCTCTGGGCGTGGTGTTTCGGGCCGGAGATGGCGATCCAGCCGGAACGGAAACCGGCCACGCGATAGGACTTGGACAGGCCGTTGAAGGTCAGGCAGAGCAGGTCCGGCGCCAGGGAGGCGGTGCAGATGTGCACGGCGTCATCGTAGAGGATCTTGTCGTAGATCTCGTCGGAGAACACCACCAGATTGTGCTGGCGAGCCAGTTCCAGCATGCCCAGCAGGACTTCTTTGGAGTACACCGCGCCGGTCGGGTTGTTCGGGTTGATGATCACCAGGGCCTTGGTGTTCGGGGTGATCTTGGCCCTGATGTCGGCCAGGTCTGGCCACCAGTTGGCTTGCTCGTCGCACAGGTAATGCACCGGGTTACCGCCCGATAGGCTCACCGCTGCGGTCCACAACGGATAGTCCGGCGCTGGCACCAGCACTTCGTCGCCGTTGTTGAGCAGGGCCTGCATCGACATCACGATCAGTTCGGAAACGCCGTTGCCCAGGTAGATGTCTTCAATGCCGACGCCTTCCACCTGCTTTTGCTGGTAGTACTGCATGACGGCCTTGCGCGCACTGAACAGGCCCTTGGAATCGCTGTAGCCCTGGGCGGTCGGCAGGTTGCGGATTACGTCCTGGAGGATTTCATCCGGTGCTTCGAAACCAAAGGGCGCCGGGTTGCCGATGTTCAGCTTGAGGATGCGATGGCCTTCCTCTTCCAGGCGCTTGGCGTGCTTGAGCACCGGGCCGCGAATGTCGTAGCAGACGTTGGCGAGCTTGTTCGATTTGCTGACCTGCATGGCGATGTGTTCCCGAAAATGAACGATCCAGACGGCGTTTGGGCAACCGTGCTGGGAATCCTGCGTATTCACACAGGCCTGACGCCTTGAGATGCAGCACCCATATTTCCGTTTGAATGCGCGTGGTCTGGCTGCCAGACTGGCGTTTGACGAGGCGCAATCATACGTGCCGCCCGATCCGTGGAAAAGGTACAGATCGGGCTTTTTCAGCCGCTGAGGTGTGATGATGGAAAAGTTGGAAAAAACCCTGGAAGAATGGAAGGCGATGCTCGACCCGGAGCAGTACAACGTGTGCCGCCTCAAAGGCACCGAACGACCGTTTTCCGGCAAGTACAACGCCACCAAGACCGACGGTATCTACCACTGCATCTGCTGTAACGAGCCGCTGTTCGACTCCAAAACCAAGTTCGACTCGGGTTGCGGCTGGCCGAGCTTCTACGCGCCGATCGGCGACAGCGCCATGACCGAAATCCGTGATGTCAGCCACGGCATGATCCGCACCGAAGTGGTCTGCGCCAAATGCGACGCGCACCTGGGGCATGTATTCCCTGATGGTCCGCCGCCGACGGGCCTGCGTTACTGCATCAATTCGGTGTGCCTGGACCTGGTGCCGCGCGAGTAATGCGAGCCCTGTAGGAGCGAGCCTGCTCGCGATGGTCGTCAACGATAACGCGGGAAGCCTGGTGCCCCGAGTTGTTCTCTGGTCCATTGCGAGCAAGCTCGCTCCTACAGTGGATTGGCGTTCGATAATTTAAATTGCACACAATTCAATTGCTCGCTATTTTGTTATCTCTTCCATTCAATCGGAACCTCAAACATGAGCGACAACCTGCTGAGCATTCCTTGCACCACGATCAAGGGTGAGCAAAAGACCCTGGCGGATTTCGCCGGCAAAGCCGTGTTGGTGGTCAACACGGCCAGCAAGTGCGGTTTCACTCCGCAGTACAAAGGCCTGGAAGAGCTGTGGCAGACCTACAAGGACCAGGGCCTGGTGGTGCTCGGCTTTCCCTGCAACCAGTTCGGCAAGCAAGAGCCGGGCAATGAAGGGGCGATCTCCGAGTTCTGCGAGCTGAACTTCGGTGTCAGCTTCCCGCTGTTCAAAAAGATCGACGTCAATGGTGCCGATGCCCATCCGCTGTTCGTGCAATTGAAAAAGCGCGCACCGGGGGTGCTGGGTTCCCAGGGCATCAAGTGGAACTTCACCAAGTTCCTGATCGGCAAGGACGGGCAATTGGTCAAGCGCTTCGCTCCGGCGACCAAGCCGCAGGACCTGACCCGCGAGATCGAAGCCCTGCTCAAATGAACACCTTGTCAGTCGATTCCCTGAAGCTCGACAGCCAGTTGTGCTTCAAGCTGTACGCGGCATCCCGCGCGGTAATTCGCGGCTACAAGCCAATGCTCGATCAGTTGGGCCTGACTTACCCTCAGTACCTGGCGATGCTGGTTTTATGGGAGTGGCAGGAAGCGACCCCGGAGCAACCGACCGTCAAGGCATTGGGCGAGCGTTTGGCTCTGGATTCCGGCACGCTGACACCTTTGCTCAAGCGCCTGGAACAACTGCAACTGGTGCAGCGTCAGCGTTCGGCGCGCGATGAACGTGAAGTGCACCTGAGCCTGTCGCCAGCCGGCACGGCCTTGCGCGACCAGGTCGGGCCACTCAAGGCGCGCCTGTTGTGCGACAGCGGGGTCGATCTGAATCGTCTCAACGAATTGCGCGATGGCCTCGATCACCTGTTGGGGCAGATCAAGGCGCTGTCATAGCGGGGATCCACAGGTCCAGCAAGGCGGCCAGTTCTTCGCGCCGGAAGGGTTTGGCCAGGTAGTCGCTCATGCCCGCGGCACGACAGCGTTCACGCTCCTCCGACATGGCGTTGGCCGTCAGGGCAACGATGGGCAGTTGGGGCCAGCGTCCGCTGCGGCGGATTTGCCGGCTGGCTTCATAGCCGTCCATTACCGGCATGTTGCAGTCCATCAGCACCAGGTCGAAATCCCGTTGCTCGAGTTGATCCAGTGCCTCGCCACCATGAGCGGCGGTGGTGACCTCGCAACCGAGTTTGCCGAGCATGCCCTTGGCCACCAACTGGTTGACCGGGTTGTCCTCCACTAACAGCACGCGCCCGCGGCGTTGCGGGCATTGTGTGTCGAGTCGAGCCTCGTTGACCGGATGGGTTTGCGGTTGCAGGATCCTGCGCAACGTTTGAAGTAGCATACTGCGGGCCAAAGGGCGGGCCTGCTGTTGCAAGGGGGCGAGTGCGTTGACCTCTTCGCTGGGCATGAAGTTGCCATACGCGGTGATCAGCAGGATCGGCGCGCTGAGGGTGGGGCGCAAACTGAACAGGCATTCGGGGCAGTCGGTGATGAGCACGTCGGCTGCCAGGCCAAGCAATGGGTCATCCATGGACCGCCGTTCATAGTCCAGCCCCCAGACAGGCAACAGGCTGTTCAACAGTTCCCCCAGTCCGCTGCTGGCGGCCGTGATGGCAATGACTTTGCCCCTGAGTAAAACAGCTGGCATTGCACGGGTATGGCTGGGCAATGGCAACTCCGCGCAGAACTGGCTGCCAAAACCTGCCTCGGAGCTGATGGTCAGACGCCCCTGCATGGCTTCGCAAAGGTTATAGGTCAGGGCCAGGCCCAGCCCGGTGCCGCCAAATTGACGGGTAATACCGGCACCGGCCTGGGTGAAAGGCTGGAGGATCTTGACCTGGGCCTCCTGAGGGATGCCGATGCCGGTGTCGCAGACTTCGATCCTGACGCCGTCGCCGAACGTCGACAGGCGCACGTCGACCCGCCCGAAACGGGTGAACTTCAGGGCGTTGGACAGCAGGTTACTGACGATCTGCCGCACCCGGGTCGGATCGCCGAGCACCAGTGCCGGGAAATGCGGATCGATCAGGCAGGTCAGTTCGACGCTGGGGGCGGCGTTCTGCGACAACAGGTTGGCGGTGTCTTCGATCAGCGAACCCAGGTCGAAGGGGATGTGTTCGAGTTCGAGTTGGCCGGCATCGAACTTCGACAAATCGAGAATATCGTTGAGCAATTCCACCAGCACTTTGCCCGAGTCATGGGCGATCGACAGTTGCTGCTGTTGTTCGGCATTGAGCGGTCCGTCGAGGGATAGCGCGATCATCCCGAGCAAGCCATTTAGGGGCGTGCGGATTTCATGGCTCATGTTGGCCAGGAACACCGAGCGGGCTTCGGCCATATCGAGGGCGGTACTGCGGGCGACTTCCAGTTCCTCGTTGGATTGGCTCAGCCGGTCGTTGATCGCCTTGAGTTCGGCAGTGCGGGCCGAGACGATGTTTTCCAGTTGGCCAAGATACTCGGTCAGGCGGTTTTCCGCATTGCGCCGCTGCTGGATTTCGGTGGCGATGTTCCTGAATTGCTGGTTGGCAACCTTGACCAACACGCCGATCTCATCGTTGACGTGCCCGGCGGGACACTCCAGCGAGGTCGGCTCGGTGCTGCTCGGGTCGCGACCGCTGAGTTCACGGATGACCCGCACCAGGGGTTTGGTCAGCATCACATAGAACAGCGCCAACAGGATGCCGGACAGCAGCAGGCTGCGGGCGAAGCCATTGAGCAGGGTCACTTCGGCCCGGCGCAGGAACCGGTTGCCGAAGGCGTAAGTATCGACTTTCAGGCGCAGCGTACCCAGGGATTCGTTGGGTAAATTATCCAGGTAAAGCCGGTCTTCGAACTGTCGGTTGGCGCCGAACAGGAAGTCACTGAGCATCCTGTAACCGTTTTCCACACCGGGTCGCTTGACATTGGCCAGCACGGTGCCGTTGTTGTCGATCAGTTTTGCGCTAATGATCGCTGGCGAGCGCAGCAGGCCCAGGGTCAGTTCCTTGGCGAGTTCGGCGTCGATGTTGTAGGCGATTCGCGAGGCCGGGTTGTGGCTGATTTCCAGCAATGAAAGGATTTCACGATTGATGGAGGCGTCTTCACTGGCATAATCGATGCCTATTTGCAGCAGGCTGAGCAGCGTGCCCAGAATGAAACCGACCAGCACGGTAAGCCGGGCTTGCTTGAATGACAGCCGGTTGGTGAATTTGATGTCCATGGGGGGGTGAACCACTTCCGTTTCCTTTCGCTGCTCAAGCATAGTCGATCATGCCTGCCTGCTGATGTTCTCGCGAGGGCTGTACCGCGGGGGTAGCCGCTTGTGTGACGCTGTGTTTCGTCGCTGTATCACCATCATTACTGTGAACGTGCCCGAGGAGAAGTCGTGGATTCCCGATTGAATGCTTTTCTTGAACGCGCCGATGCCGTTCTGGCCCGTATCGAGCCGTTGCTGCCAGCGCCACGGCCAGCCATCGACTGGACGCAATGCCTGGCCGCGCGCTGGCAGCGTGAGTCGCGCGGCGGTTATCTGATGCCGCTGGAGGTCAGCCTCGACATGCGTTTGTCGGACCTGATCGGCGTCGACCGGCAAGTCGAGCAGCTTGGGCGCAATACCCGGCAGTTCCTTGACGGCATGCCGGCCAACCATGCCTTGCTCTGGGGCTCGCGCGGCACCGGCAAGTCGTCGCTGGTGCGCGCCTTGTTGGCCGAACACGCTCACGCCGGTTTGCGCTTGATCGAGATTGAACGTGATCACCTGGCAGACCTGCCGCGGGTGGTCGAACAGATCGGCAAACTGCCCCAGCGTTTCGTGCTGTTTTGCGATGATCTCTCGTTCGAGTCGGGCGAGGGGGATTACCGAGTGCTCAAGAGCGTCCTTGATGGCTCGCTGGAACAGGCGCCGGACAACGTTTTGTTGTACGCCACGTCCAACCGTCGCCACCTGGTGCCGGAAAAGGAAAGTGACAACGAAAACTGGAAACGGGTCGACGGCGAACTGCATCCGAGCGAGGCGGTGGAAGACAAGATCGCACTGTCGGACCGCTTCGGCCTGTGGCTGTCGTTCTATCCGTTTACCCAGGAACACTTCCTCGACGTCGTCGAGCACTGGATCGGCCAGTTGGCCGGCAAGGCCGGACTGGCGTGGCAGCGCACCGAAGAGCTGGACATTCTGGCGGTACGCTGGGCCACCGGCCGAGGCAACCGCAATGGGCGTTGTGCCTATCAATTTGCCCGTTACTGGGTCGGGCTGAAACTGTTGGAGCACAAGGCATGATCGATTTACATAAGAGCGGCCAGGGCCTCGAAGGCTACGGCATGCTACACGCGCAGCTGGAATCATTGCTGGCGGACGAGCGGGATTTCATCGCCAATGCCGCACAGTTCTCGGCGTTTCTGTTCAATCAACTCGATGATTTGAACTGGGCCGGTTTCTACCTCAACCGTAATGAAGAACTGGTGCTGGGCCCGTTTCAGGGGCAGATCGCTTGCGTGCGGATTCCGTTCGGTCGTGGCGTTTGCGGGGCGGCGGCAGCCACCCTGCAGACTCAACGAGTCGAAGATGTGCACGCGTTTCCCGGTCACATTGCCTGCGACAGCGCCTCGAACAGCGAACTGGTGGTGCCGTTGGTCAAGGACGGCCGATTGATCGGTGTGCTCGACCTCGACAGTCCGAAACTCGCGCGCTTCACCGCGCAGGACCAGGCTGGAATCGAACAGCTGGCGGCGATTTTCCTGCGCCTGACCGACTGCTGATCAAGACGCCAGGCCGGCCTTGGTCAGCAGGCCCGACGCGTCCACCGCATCGATCTGCCCGGGGTCGAGGAAGCGCCTGGCGTACTGCAAATAGATCTGTGCCTTGATGAACAGCCCGAACAGCTCCGGGTCGATGTGGGCATCACGGCACATGAACGCCATGATGCCCAGCGCCTCGCTCAAGGTCTTGGCTTTTTTGTAGGGGCGGTCGGCGGCCGTCAACGCTTCGAAAATATCGGCAATCGCCATCATCCGCGCCGGCAGGCTCATTTCTTTTCGCTTCAAGCGTTTCGGATACCCGGTGCCGTCCATTTTTTCGTGGTGCCCGCCGGCTATTTCCGCGACGCTGCGCAAGTGCTCGGGGAACGGCAGATGGTTGAGCATCAGTATCGTCTGAACGATGTGGTTATTGATGACATACCGCTCCTCGCTCGTCAGGGTGCCCCGGACAATGCTCAGGTTGTACAACTCGCCCCGGTTGTATTTGTGGGGTGGAACGTCGAGCTTGAAGCCCAGGGGATTGTCTTGCGGTATCACTTCGTTTTCGCTGCGTTCGAACAGGTGCTCGGGTTTGTCCGCCAGTAACGGTTCGCTGACGGGCAGGTTGGGGGCGGGCGTTCGGGCCTGACGCCGGTTTTCTTCCCAAGACACGCCCAGCCGGTCATCCAGGGTCCGGGTCCAGGTTCGTTCAGCCAGGCGGCGCAGGCGTTGCAGGTCAGCGTCGGCCATGGCTTCGCCGCCGAGGTTGCAGCGGGCAACGAAGGCGAAATCGTCATCGAGCCCGGCCAGGCTGGCATTGCGCAGTTCCGCCAACGGTTGCTCATCACCGCCCAGGGCAATGCCCCGCCAGTAGCTGATCCAGGCATCGCACTTGAGTACCTCGAAGCGGGTACGGATTTCGTGGATACGATCGGTCAGGGTTTCCAGCTTCGTGGCTTTGTCGACGACATATTCCGGGGTGGTGACCTTGCCGCAATCGTGCAGCCAGGCGGCGATGTGCAGTGCCTCCCATTCATCTTCGGTCGGCTGATAGGCGCTGAAGGCGGGCTCCTGGCTCGCTGCCGCCGCTTGGGCGAGCATCAGGGTCAGTTCCGGCACGCGCTGGCAATGGCCGCCGGTGTAGGGGCTTTTGGCGTCGATGGCGCCGGCCAGCAGTTGAATGAAGGCGTCCAGCAGCTGTTTTTGCCGGGTTTGCAGGCGCTGGCTTTCGATGCACACGGCAGCCGCGCCGGACACCGCCTGGAGAAACGCAATGCGGTCCGGCCGCAGCTTGTCCAGATCGCTCTGCTCGCCGCTGTCGGCTAAGAGCAACACCAGCAGACCCACGGTTTCGTTGTGGCGATTGTGCAGGCGGATCCCGATCAGATGGACCCGAGGACTTTCCAGCGCGAGCAGGATTTTCTGCAGATCACCCGCCTGCTCGAACCCCAGGTTGCTGACGACATTGTCGACATTGGCCAGCTGGTGCAGCCATGGGGGGCTTTGCGGGGTCTCGAGCGAGTGTCCGCGGATGTCGAAGTCTTGCAGGTTTTCGGCGGTGTTATTGATCACCAGTCCGTGGGGTTCCATGTGCTGGCCATCACCTTCGCGCAGATAGATCAGGCCGGCCTGGGCCTGGCCGATTTTCACGGTTTCAAACAACACCCGTTCCAGCAGCGGGGCGAAACGGGTTTCGGCGCTGAGGCTGTCAGTGATCTGGAAGAAGCTCGCCAGGGTGTCTTTCATTCGTGCCATCGACACACTCAACTGGTCGACTTCGAGCACCGGCGAGCGACGGGAAAGCGGAAAATTGAAATCGAAACTGCGAATCGCATCGGCCTCCTGCACCAGGGCGCGCAAGGGTTTGACCAGGATTCTTGATGTCAGCCAACCCAGCGGCACGCATAACAGCAAGGTTGCCAGGGTAATGAGCGCACCCTGCCAGCGCATCCGGTAAGCGTCGACGAGCAACTCGTCTTCCGGTACCAGCAGTGCCATTTGCAGGCCTTGGGGGCCGCCTTCCTGCATGCTGCTGCGGGCCACGATCCACTGCCGGCCGTTGGCGTTCAGGCGACTGCCCTGAGGGGGACTGTTGAGCAACGCGTCCAGGCCGGGGCTCAGGTCCGCCGCCTTGACCAGGCGGGACGTCTGATCATCGATGATCAGCTTGCGGCTGTCGGGGTAGGCAATGGCATTGCCTTCGGCATCGAACAGCACGATTTCGGTACTGGGGGTCACGACGTGCTTGGCCAGGGTCGCGCTGAGTTCGGCCAGAGTCAGGTCGGCGGCCAGGATTGCCTTGTCGCCGCTGCGTCGTGCCAGCGTCGTGCCGATGTTGTGGGTGGAAAAGAAGATATAGGGTTCGGTCGTGATCTGGTCGTTGTCGCCGCGGGCGCTGGTAAACCAGGCGCGGTTGCGTGGGTCGTACGTGTCGTTCAGGTTGTCCTGGCGGCTGACAAGTGCCAGGTTCCGGTCGAAAAACAACGACTGGGAGTGGGCCTGGCCGCTGCTGTCGTGCTCGATGCTCCAGACTTGGAAAACCGCCGTATCCGGAGCCTCGACCAGGGCTTTGACCTCCGGGGTGCGTAGCGGGCGGACCATGAAAAAGTCACCATTGTCGTAGCCCAGGTACAGTGAAGCCAGGTTGGGGTTGTCCTCGAGTGACTGGCTGAACGGTTCGAGCAGTGCCAGGCGCTGTTCCAGATCAGGGGACTGGCCCGCCGGATTGAGTGCCAGCAGGCTCAACAGATGACGAATGGGGTCATAGGTCGCGTGCAGGTCCAGGCGGACATCCTGCTCAATGCGGTTGAAGAGTTTTTCGCTGCTGGACAAGATGATCTGTGTGGTTTGCCGGTAGTTGAAAAGCCCCAGCACCGCCCCGGTCAGCAACAGCAAAAAGGTGAACATCACGCTGATATGGACATGCAGCGGAAACCGGCGTGGATCCGTGCGCAGTGGGTCAGGCATTGCGGGTTTCTCCATGATGGTCAACACACCGCTGAGGGACCAAGCATAGTTAAGGCTCTGGCAGTTTGCCTTCGTCGTAATGCTCGATCTGACGTAGCAACGCGTCCTCCAGTTCGAGCATGGTGCGCTCCATGGATTTGCAGCATCCGGCCACTTTTTCGCGATCGGAATCCTCATGGCAGGCGGCTTCGAGTGCCTCGCAGCGGTCGATCAGGCGGGAGGCTTGTACTATCCGGGCTGCGCCTTTGATTTTGTGGGCAATGTCCTGCAGCGCTTGCGTATCCCCAGAGCTGGATAGCGACAGCAGCGTTGGCAGATCCTGGCGGTTGCTGTTCACCAACTCGTTCAGCAATCGTCGGTTCAATATCGGGTTGCCCCCGGTCAGCAGTTTCAACCCGTGAAGGCTGAACGCCGGGGCTACATGGGTTGGTTCAATGCCTTGCACCCATTGACTCAAGGCTCCGAGGCTGAGGGGTTTGAACAGGCAGTCGTCCATTCCGGCCTGTTTGCAGCGTTGTATTTCTTCCGGTTGGGCGTTGGCGGTAAAACCGAGAACGGTGCAGGGAGGACGATGGAGTTGTCGCTCATGCTGGCGAATGGCACGGGCAAGCTCATAACCGTTCATGACCGGCATGTTGCAATCGGCGATCACCAGATCAAAAGGCTGGTCCTTCCATGCCTCCAATCCCTCCTGTCCATCGGCCGCGACGGTAAATCGATGCCCAAGAAACTCCAGTTGCTGGCACGTGAGCAATCGATTGGCCGAGTGATCGTCGACTACCAGAACATTCAATGGGGTTGTGGCGACGACGACTTGGGTTTCGACCGCACGGGCCGACTGTTGCAGCGGCAACGTTTCCAGCTGCAGCAACACCTCCACTTGGGTACCGATGCCCGGCTCGCTGCGCAATTGCAGGCTGCCGCCCATCATCTCGCAGAGATTGCGACTGATCACCAGCCCCAGCCCTGCGCCTCCTCTGGCCGATTGCATGGCGTGGTCGGCCTGAGCGAAGGGTTCGAACAGGCGTTGTTGATCCTGTTCGCTGATCCCGATACCACTGTCGTGAACCTGCACCCGCATCTGCACATGCTCAGGTTGCGTTGCCGGGTGCAGGTCGACAATGACCCGGACCTGGCCTTGCTCGGTAAACTTGATGGCATTGCTGATCAGGTTGGACAGCACCTGTTTGAAGCGCAATGGGTCCAGCAACACATCGAAGGTCGGGTTCGCCGATGAAAACTCCAGCAGCAGCTCGAGTTCCTTCTGTCGGGCCAGACCTTCGAAAATCCGCACGACCGAGGTCACAAGTTCACTCGGATCAACCCGCTCCGGAGTCAGGCTCAAGCGTCCTGATTCGATTCTGGCGATGTCGAGAATGTCGCCGATCAATTCCAGCAACCCATTCGCCGAGTTGTACGCGACATCGATGGCCGGACGCTCCGGGTGCTGATGATCAAGACGCTTGAGTGTCAGTTCAAGCATGCCGATGATTGCATTCATCGGCGTGCGGATCTCATGGCTCATCGTGGCCAGAAACGTGCTTTTGGCCCGGTTGGCGTTATCGGCGCGTTCTTTCGCGCAACGCAGATCATCGAGCAGTTGCCGCCGTTCGCTGATGTCGATCCAGCCACCGATAATGCCTTGCACTTTTGCGCTGGAATCCCGATAGGGAAGAATCCAGTGATAGATCGTCAGTCGCCGGCCACCTATGTGCAGCTCGCGATCGACGATCAACGGTCTGCCCTCGGCCACCACGCGCTGGTAGTCGGCCTGGTACTCCCGGGCTTCGAACACATTGCTCATCGATCCCTGCATGACGCTTTTGCCAATGACATCTTCACGCCGGGCGCAGAACGCTTGCAGGTAACTGTCGTTGCAACTTTGCAGCAGCCCCTGGCGATCACGTACGTAGATCGGATGGGGCGTGCCATTGACCAGCGATCGCATGAACTCGAACTGGTCGTTCAGCGCACGCTCGGCGGCCTTTCGCTGCTTGATCTGGCGTCGCATGTAGTCGTTCCACGCAATGGAAATCAGCAATAGCACGCCGGCACCGATGACGATTTGGTAGAACAGTCTTTGATAGTTGCGCCAGGTGCTTTGCGAGGACGCCGAATAGCCGCGCCAGCGACTGTTGATGATGCCCAGTTCTTCCGGCGAGATGCTCAGCAATGCCTTGTCGAGAATGGCGTTCAGCTCTTTGGCGCCCCGAGCGGTGGCAAGGGAAAACGCTGCCTGCTCGGTGCCGATGGTGGTGCTGATTTGCAATGTGTGCTCGAACAGCCGCGAGGAAATAAAGTAATTGGCAATGACCAGTGAGTTCACCGCGCCCTCTGCCTGGCCTTCGGCGAGTAACTCCACGGCGCTGAAGGTGTCCGGGGTTTCGATCAAATTGATTCGGGGAAACTCTCTGCGCAGGTAATCAATGATTGGATTGCCGCGGGCAATGGCCAGGCGCTTGTCCTGTAGCTGCGCGAGGTTGGTCGAGCTGTCGGCGGCTTTGCGGGTCAGCAGGACGTAGGAATTTTCCAGAAAGGGGCGGGTAAAGTTCAGCTGGGTTTGACGTTCGGCACTGGGGAGCAAGGCGGCGATCACATCTACCTTGTTGTCCTTGATCTGTTTGATCATCTCGTCATCGCTTCGACTGCTCCGGATATCGAAGCGCAAGCCGGTACGCAGCCTGATAAGCTCAAGCAAATCTGCGGTGACCCCGCGAAAATTGCCATTGCTATCGAAAAATGTCAGTGGCGCAAAGGCTTCGTTGACGACAACGCGCACAATCGGGTGGTGGCTCAGCCAGCGTTCTTCGCGGTCAGTGAGTTGCAGCTTTTGATCGGTCAGCAGAATGTCGCTACCGGCGCTCCAGCGTTTGGCGATGTTTTCTCGTTCACTGGAGGGGATGGCCGTGATCATCGCGTTGATGATGCCGAGCAGCTCAGGGTTGTTCCGGTTGACGGCGAAGCTGAAACCAAAGGCTTCATGTTTGCCGAAGTTGGCCATGCGGATGTTGTTCAGGTACCCCTTGTTGATCATGTAGTGAGTTGAAATGGTGTCACCGAGGAACACGTCCGCCTGATCGAAAGCAACGGCATTGATCGCATTCTGGTAGGACGGATAAGACGTGATGATCGCCTTCGGATACAACGCCTTGACTTCCGCCAGCGGCAAGTAGTGATACACCATGCTCAGGCGCAATCCGGCCAGGCCATTGGTGAGGGATCGTGTTTCCCCTTCGCGGGTGACCAATACGGGTTGGTCGACGGCATAGGGTATGGACAGTGCAATGTCGGCGTTGCCAGCTTCGAATCCATTGGCGGTGCCGAGCAGATCGACTTCGCCATTTTCCAGCGCAGTGATCGCGGCCCCTCGGGAATCGAAACGCTGAACCGTGACGGGCAGACCGGTTGCTTTTTCCAGGAGACCGGCGTAATCGGCCGTAAAACCTTCATAGTCCTGACCACTGGTGGTCAGGTCGAATGGAGGATAGTCCGGGGCCGACGTACCGAGCGTCAGTTGGTTTTTTTGTTTTATCCATTGTCGCTGGGATTCATCCAGCCGAACCTCCAGCGCTCCGACCTTCGAGCGACTGAGCAGCGTGTAGTTTTCATTGCCCGGTGCCCCGAACAACGAGGTGCTCACGCATAGACCTGCGGTCAATTGAATCAGATAGACCTTCAAACGTCTGGGCATCCAGGTTCTCACACGAGTGCGTTACGTTTTGCCATCTCGATCAGTTCAACCAGGGATTTGGCTTTGAGTTTCTGCATGAGGCGCTTTTTGTAGGTGCTCACGGTCTTGTTGCTCAGAAACATGCCCTTGGCGATTTCCTTGTTTGTGCGGCCTTGGGCAAAAAGTTGCAAGACCATCAGTTCCCGGTCGTTTACGGATTTGAACAGTTCCAGTTCCATGCAGCGTGTTTCATCTCCGCGGATGGGGTTCAAGGCCTCGCTCGGAAAATAGTTGTAACCTGCAAATACCGCTTTTATGGCGCTGACCAGTTCACTGATGTCCTCTTGTTTGCAGACATAGCCCGATGCACCCGATTGCATGCAACGAATACCGAAAAGTGTCGGGCATTGTGCTGTCAGTACCAGGGTTTTAAGAGGGGTGCTCATTGCATTGAATCGGGATAGCACTTCCAGGCCATCCAGTTTTGGAATGCTGATGTCGAGAATAACCAGGTCCGGCATGCATTCGCGAACCATCTGCATGGCATCGACCCCATTGTCAGTTTCGCCGACGACTTTGTAACCTTCATGTTCCAGTAACATTCGAACGGCAAGGCGGATAACCGGGTGATCGTCGACAATAAAAACGGAGTTCATAATCAAGTCCCATGCGAGCTCAAATAAAGCGCGCACCATAGCTCAGATACTTGAAGGGACGCATGAACTGACCAGTCTGTAGCAGCAATATAGGAAAAATCCTACAGATGAAAAAGAATGGGACTACGTATTAACTAGGTTTCTTATTAGGACGGCTGAAAGAAGTCCAGCATGTGGGTGTGCTTTAAATGGAAGTTGTTTGTAAGCTTTTCAATGTATGTTTGTCAGTTTTTATATGTTTTTTTCTATAGTGGTGCTGAGGTCAACAAGTCTCTAAATTCAGATTGTTTCAGTGGTTTTATCAAGTAACCCAGTAATGGCAGCCCCTGTTCAGAGGCCGTTTTTTCAAGCTCATCCAGTTCAGATGTCGTCAGGCTACTGAGAATGATCGCCTGCCTGATCAACCCTCGCTGGCTGGCGAACCGGACCAGATCGAGTCCCGTCAGGTCGGGCAGGCATTGATCGCATAAAAGGATGTCGAACGGTTGGTCGGCCCCGAGCAGTTGCTGCAGGGCGCCTTTGGCGCTGTCGGTGGTCGTCAGCCGGGTGAAGCCATAACTTTCCAGCAGGCATTGAGTGGCTATCAGTTGGAAGGGATGGTCTTCCACCACGAGGATGCGTAGATCGTCTTCGGCCATGGCGCGCACTTCATCTGTCGAACAGAAGGGAGGGCGATTGTTTCGCGAGAGTACCGGGCAAGCGATCAGTTTGCTCGCCATGTGCTGTAGGGCGATTCGACGAAACTTGAGTGCAGTTGGATGCTGAAGGGGGTATCAGCCATAACGAATGCCGTAATGGCTGATCAATCGACACACCTCAGTGGCTGGCGCGGCCGGTCATTTCCAACGCCATGTCACTGGCATAGCTGTCGGTCATTCCGGCGATGAAATCAATCATGCGCAAAAACGAAGTGTGCAACGGGCCGTGAGGATCGGGTGCATTGTTGCCCAGCAGGTCAAGGATGCGGCGGCTCTTGAACGACGGCGTACGCCCATTGTGCTGCTCCAGCGCGGCACCGCAAAAGGCGTTGAGCAGGATTTCCAGCGTGGTATAGGCACCGATCTCGTGCAGGGTCTTGCGCTTGTCCTGGAAGATTTTCTTGCGGGCCATGTCCTTGGCATTGAGCACGCAACGCTTGGCGGGACCGTGCATGTGTTCCACCAGATCGCCGGGCAGAATACCGGCCAGCAGCGCATCCTGTTGCTCGACGAAGGCGCGGGCCGCAGCATTGGTCAAGTGCTCGATGGCTTTACCGCGCAGGATAGCCAGTTTGCGTCGGCGCGAATCGTCGGGACCGAGCTGGCGATAGGTCTCCGGCAAGTCATCGCCCACCAGGCCCAACAGCAGGGATTCGACTTCGGCGTATTCCAGTAACTCCATTTCCAGGCCGTCTTCCAGGTCGATCAGCGCATAACAGATGTCGTCGGCGGCCTCCATCAGGTACACCAGCGGGTGCCGCGCCCAGCGTTGCTCCTCCAGTTGTGGCAGGCCGAGTTTATGGGCGATCTGCTCCAGCAGCGGCAGCTCGCTCTGATAACAGCCGAACTTGTGTTTCTTGTAGCCCAGCGAGTCGGCGTGCCTGGCCGTCCATGGATACTTCAGGTACGTGCCCAGCGTTGCATAGGTCAGGCGGGTGCCGCCGTCGAACTGGTGATACTCAAGTTGGGTGAGTACCCGAAAGCCTTGGGCATTGCCTTCGAAATTCAGGAAGTCATTGCGCTCGGCTTCACTCATTGCATCCAGCCAGCCACGGCCGGCGGCTTGCTGGAACCAATGGCGGATCGCGTCTTCACCGGAATGGCCGAACGGCGGGTTGCCGATGTCGTGTGCCAGGCAGGCCGATTGCACCACCATCCCCAGGTCGCTGGGTTCGCACCATTCGGGCAGGGTCCTGCGGATGGTTTCGCCGACGCGCATGCCCAGTGAGCGACCCACACAACTGACTTCCAGCGAGTGGGTCAGGCGCGTATGAATGTGATCGTTGCTGGACACCGGATGGACCTGGGTCTTGCGCCCGAGACGGCGGAAAGCTCCCGAGAAAATGATGCGGTCGTGGTCTTTGTGAAAAGGGCTGCGGCCGAGTTCTTCCGGGCTGTGCAAAGGTTTTCCGAGGCGTTCGCGGGTAAGCAGGGTATGCCAATCCAAGGCGGGTCACTCCGTCAGGTGTCTGATGGCCTAGCTTCCCGTTTCGCGCCATGACCTGCAAGCGGAACTACAACCCGGCGGCGTTGATATCGAGGCCTCCTTGCAAGATCATTTTCTGGAGGGTGCCTGTTGACCGGGTAGGCGCACAGGATTGCACCCCTCGATAGAGGAGCGCATCCCGTCGAATTTGCAAGCGTGCAGCCAGAAAGAAACTGTTCAGTCTTTGCGCGAAGAGCCCTGCATGATCAGTTTGATCAGCGGCCCCAGTGTGGTGCCGAGGCGGATCAGCCGGGTCAGACTGCTGAGGCCACCCCCGTTTTTCGCACCCTTGCCGGTCAGAAAACCCAGCAAGGTGACGGCGGCCACGCCCCAGAGTGGAGCGTGCTTGATGCCGAAGCCGTCCTGCAGGTTTTGCGTCATCCCGCGCACCCGTTGCAAGGGCTGCAGCAGTTGCGAGGATTCGTGGCGGATTTCCTGGCGGTGCATTTCCATGCGCAGGCGGATCAGGGCCTTGCGCATTTCCGTGCGTGAGCTGTTTTGTGGCAATTCAGGCAGGTTCATGGCAGCAGGCGCTCCCGATCGTTGGCCAGCTCTTCCAGGGTGCCATGGAAGGGCGAGGACTCATCGAATATCGCCGCTCTCAAGCGCATTCCACAGAATATGGCGGCGAGGGAGTAGAACACACAGAGCCCGATGATGGCGGTCAGGCGATACGTGTCCCAGAACACGATAAGCACCAGCGTCGACAGCCCCACCAACAGCAGCAACGCAAACACCAGCGCCAGGCCCGCAAACAGCAACAGGCTGACGGTGCGGGCTTTTTGCTCCTGTAGTTCGATGCCGAACAGCTCGACATGGCTGTGCAGCAAACCAAGGAAGGCAGCACCCAGGCGCCGCGATGAGGAGCTGGTTCCCGTCACGGACGGGCCGGATTCGCCGATCGACATATCAGCGCCGGCTGGCCAGCAGGCCGATCAGGAAACCCACGCCGGCCGCGATCCCCACAGATTGCCAAGGGTTGGCCTGTACATAGTCTTCCGTGGCGGTGACAGCAGCCTTGCCGCGTTCGCGCAGGGAGTCTTCGGTCAGCTTCAGGGTTTCACGGGCACGCAAGAGACTTTCGTGGATCTGCTCGCGCAACTCGTCGGCCTGATCGCCGGCCAGGGTCGCGGTGTGCTCCAGCAAGCGTTCGGTGTCACTGACCAGTGTCTGAAAGTCGTTCATCAGGATTTCTTGAGCAGTCTTTGCCTGGGGGCGGGCCATGGTGGATCTCCTTAAGTGGCTTTCTGATGCGTTCGAGTATGAGCCTTCGGCGAAGGTTCAGTACAAATGACTGGTACAACTTTTGCTGAGTCGTGGTGCGCCGGTCCGCACCATTGCGCTATTGCCGGGCATGATTTCAGTAAAACCGTAGGACCAACAATCAAAAACTCGCGTAAACGTCCGGGGCGCGTTTTTCCTGGACGGCGTCCGTGCGCCAAAGTGGTTCAACGAGATCAGTGCGCTGATGTCTTGAAGCTGCAACTTGGTGCATGGCCAGTCATCGCGAACTGCTTTGGTGCTTTTTTCTGCCATAAGGTCTGCCCATCCCATGGAAAACCTGCAAAGCGCTGTGGACACCCTGGTCCATAGCTCCAACACGCTGTTCATTCTGATCGGTGCGGTCATGGTTCTGGCCATGCACGCCGGTTTCGCCTTTCTCGAAGTCGGAACCGTGCGACAGAAAAACCAGGTCAATGCGTTGTCGAAAATCCTCAGCGACTTCGCCGTTTCGACACTGGCCTACTTCTTTATAGGCTATTGGATTTCCTATGGCGTGACGTTCATGCAACCAGCGGCGGTGCTCAATGCCGACCATGGTTATGGCCTGGTGAAGTTTTTCTTCCTGCTGACCTTTGCCGCGGCGATCCCGGCGATCATTTCCGGAGGCATCGCCGAGCGCGCCCGGTTTGTTCCCCAGTTGTGTGCAACCGCGTTGATCGTCGCGTTCATCTATCCGTTCTTCGAAGGCATTGTCTGGAACGGCAACCTGGGTCTGCAAGCCTGGTTGCTGGAGCGCTTTGGTGCCGGTTTCCATGACTTCGCAGGATCGGTGGTGGTGCATGCCATGGGCGGTTGGCTGGCACTGGCGGCGGTGTTGTTGCTCGGACCGCGTAATGGCCGCTATCGCGACGGTCGGCTGGTCGCGTTCGCGCCATCGAGCATCCCGTTTCTGGCACTGGGCTCGTGGATCCTGATTGTTGGCTGGTTCGGTTTCAACGTCATGAGCGCGCAAACCCTGCAAGGTGTCAGCGGACTGGTGGCGGTGAATTCGTTGATGGCCATGGTTGGCGGTACGGTGGCGGCGCTGATTGTCGGGCGCAATGACCCCGGCTTTCTGCACAACGGCCCGTTGGCGGGGCTCGTGGCAATCTGTGCCGGTTCCGACCTGATGCATCCTGTGGGGGCGCTGGTCACCGGTGCCATCGCGGGGGCGCTGTTTGTCTGGTGCTTTACCGCGGCCCAAGGCAAATGGCACATCGACGATGTGTTGGGTGTGTGGCCGTTGCATGGTTTGTGCGGCGTGTGGGGCGGCATCGCCTGCGGCATTTTCGGCCAGACCGCTTTGGGCGGGTT